>JAUJNC010000056.1 GCA_030446525.1 Armatimonadaceae bacterium | reverse complement strand
CGTGGTCCGGCGCGGCGGCATCTGGGGCAAGTCCGTGCGCACCGAGCGCTACCGCTACACCGAGTGGAACGACACAAAAGACGGCGTGGAGCTTTACGACCACGCCAACGATCCCAAAGAATACCGCAATCTAGCAAAGGACGACAGACACTCCCAGTTGGTCGCCGAGATGAGACGCCTGCTGGATAAAGGGATGCCACCAGGGATGGACGCCAGTCCGATAGTGGAGAAAGCTCCGACGGCGAGGCGGGGCGCCCCGCGCCGATGAACGGCCACTTCGGACGGTGCAACGTGGTCTTTGCGGATGGCAACGCCAAAAACATCGGCTGGCAGCAGCTCCTCACGCGCAGCGCGGACAACGTGGTCCCGTGGATGATCGCCTGGACGGACTGCAATCCCCATTGCCCGCCGCCGGATGTCGGACCCGGTAAATGCTTTGATCCGGCGCGGCTGCCGTGACAGGCAAATGCGAAGCCCCTGGCAGTTCGCCAGGGGCTTCGCGCGTTGTTACTGGAGCAGGACGGAGGCACAACAATGCACTTAAGCTCGACACCCCGGACAGCATGGGGAAATGCACCCGGCTGTTGAACCAAATCCTCTGGAAGAGCGTCAAGGGCTTCGACTCTAAGATGCCGGAGCCGATCGACAACGGCTTCCGGATGGCAAGCAAGGAAATAAAACCGTATGACGCAACGCCGTATTGCCCCTGGCGGCTTCACTCTGATCGAGCTGCTCGTCGTGATCGCCATCATCTCCGTCCTCGCCGCGATCCTGTTCCCCGTTTTCGCCCAGGCCCGCTCCAAGGCCCGGCAGATAACCTGCCTGTCGAACATGCGCCAGCTCGGCGTCGGGCTGGACATGTACGCGCAGGACTACGACGAGCGCCTGTTCTTCTTCGGCCACGATGTAGACTTTTCGCGCTCCAGCGTGGCGGCGCCGCTCGGGGCGACCCGCGAGAACCGCTGGTGGAACCAGATCTTCCCCTACACCAAAGCCCCCGCAGGCCTCATCGTCTGCCCCGAGGACGCCGGCCGCGTTCCGCACTCCTCCGAGAACGGGCAGAACGGCAGACCTCTCGTGCCCCGCTCCTACGTGGCCAACCGCGCCGCCGAGAGCCTGACCCTGGCCCAGGTGGACAACCCGGCCGAGATCATCGTGGTCACCGAAAAGGGCGCTCCCTTTGACGACTCCTGGTTCGAGCCGCCGAAGAACCTGTACAACAAAGAGGGTTACGATCAGCCCGTCCTCGCCCTGGCCCGCCACCACGGGGGCGTCAACTGCATGTTCTTCGACGGGCACGCCCGGTGGATGAGCAAGGGCGCGCTGACCAAAGAGCCCTGCGGCCTGCCCTACTCCGGCGTGCATCTGATGCGCCAGTACCCGCTGCCCCTCCCGAACGCGGCCCGGACCCCCTGGCACGCTAACTGCCCCGGCTAGCTGGACGTCGGGTCGGCGCGCCTGTTATACTATGGGCAAGGAGAGAAAGCATCATGGTAGCAGCACAGGAATTTACTTATCGGCAGCGGACGTACGCCCTCGACGACCTCGAAGGGCAGGTGTGCGCCCTGCATGAGGACGGCTTCGCCCTCATCCCCGGGGTACTTTCGCCCTCTGAAGTCGCCGCGTGCCGCGACCACATCGACCGCTTGAGGCCGATCCACTGGGACCGGCTGGGCGCCGGCCCGACGGACCACTTCAAAAACGTCTTCAACCAGGACGTGTTCTGGCTGCCGTTCCTCGACCGGCCCGGGATCATCGAGCTCGCCGAGGCGACGATGGGGGCGGACTGTCACATCATCGGCGAAACTACCTGGCGCTCGCGGCCCGGCAAGGCCGACCAGAAACTGCATGCCGATCAGATCGCCATGGAGCTGCCGGAGGAGTTCCTGACGAGCGGCACGTTTCAGCTCCCGGTCTACATCTGCACGGCGCACTACTACCTATCGGACATAACCCCCGAGCTGTGCCCCACCTACGTGATCCCCGGCTCGCACCGGTCGGGACGCCGGCCGCGGCCCGACGAGACAGCCTGGCAGGGGCGCGAGCCCGAACCGGTGCTTTGCAAGGCGGGGGACGTCCTGTTCTTCCGCTCCGAAGTGTGGCATCGGGGATCGGCGAACATGACCGGCGACGCGGTGCGCTACCTGCTCCAGGTGCACTACGGCCGGCGGGGCGTGGCGCAGCGGTTCTCGCCGTACCTCGCATGGCAGTTCCATCCCGACGTGCTCGCGGCGGCGACCCCCGCCAGCGCCGTCTGCTCGGCGACCACAAACAGTCGGCTTGGCGATTGATCCGTATCGATCCACTTTGGCCAGAGCGGCCTGGTAGCGCGCCATGCGATCCAGCAGGCGCTCTGGGTCCCGCTCTTCCAGAACCAGGCGCGCGGTGCTCCGGCCGCACGAACCGCTACCGGAGCGCGTGGTCGAATACAGCAGGGGATCGCCGGAACCCCTCGACGCGTTGAGCAGGCCGCGGCTTCGGGTGCAGCCCCAGGGTGCGCCCAGGTGATGATCTCGCAGAACTCCTCCCACGTCCAGCCGCCGGGAGCGCGATGAACGCGTCCGCAAGGTCCGCCATCAGCGCCTTGCGCTCGTGCATCGAGCCGACCACGCGCGCAGGCTCCGTCAGCCCTGCGTGCCCCATCTCCCAGGCCATCAGCGCCTCGGGATGACCCCACGATCACCTCGCCGCCCTCCGCCGGAACCGCATCGGCCACCTCGCCCATCAGGCCGACCTTCCCGCCGCCATAAACCAGCCCGATCTGGCGCGCGAGCGCCCGCCCCATCTGCCGCGCCGCCCCACATACGCAGGCCGCGCCCCTCATCACGGACCTGAAGAAAACACAAACCCGCTCCAAACCCTGCGCTTCCTGACATAATCTATCCTTGTCCAGCCCTCTCCCTGTCGTGCCAGAACCCGCCCCTCGATCATGCACAAACCACCGGGTTTCCCGCACCAATGCGCCTGAAGATGGTCAGTGCGGGCGGTCTACACTTTTTCCAGCCAGGCGAAGCCGGCGACGAGCTTCTTGACGCCGACTTTGGGGAAGGCGACCGTGGATCTGGGCATCATCGCCCTGGGCCGGGACGGCGCCGACGACGATGCCCTGGCCGAAGACGGCGTGCTTGACTTTCTGGCCTATCTTGAAGGTTTCGCTTTGGCTCGTGTCGCCGGTTTCGGGGGGCGCTGCCCGTGCCGCCGCTTCGCGCCCGCCTGGGCCTCCTCCCACGGGCTCACCTGCAGTACTCGTCGCGGACCAGCGGCCCACGACGCGCGCGCCGGCGCCGATGGCTGCGGGCCGCTTCCCCCCTTTCCCGCTATCCGGAAAGCTCTTCGGGGATCTCGCGCACGAAGCGGACACCTGGTTGATCTGCGTCGAGCCGAAGAGGGTGCGCCGGGCGGCGAAGGAGGGTGCAGGCTCCTCCTTGGCCCGCGTGATGCCGACGTAGGCCAGGCGCCGTTCCTCCTCCATCTCGCTGTCGCTGTATCGAGCGCGCGTGGGGGAAGACACCCTCCTCGAGGCCGACCAGGAACACCACCGGGAACTCCAGCCCCTTGGCCGAGTGCAAAGTCATCAGGGTCACGGCCTCGGTCCCCTCTTCCAGGGTGTCTATGTCGGCGATCAGCGCCGTCTGCTCTAGGAAACGCCTGCAGGGACCTGTCCTCCGGGGTCGCCTGAACTGCTGCGTGACCGACAAAAGCTCCTTGATGTTCTCGATACGCCCCTGCGCCTCGATCGAGCGCTCGCTTTTCCAGCTCGCGGACGTAGCCGGTGTTCTCGATGACCTCTTCGAGGATCCGGGTCACGCTGCGCTCGTCCCGTTTGCCCCGCAGATACGCGATCAGGGTAACGAACCCCTGCACCGCTTTGCGCGTGCTGGGCCGCACCCCCTCGATGCCGGACAGGTCGCCCAAAACGTCCCAGAGCGTGGCGCTTTGCATCGCGGCCCGCTCCTCGATCTTCTGCCACGTCCCCGTTCCGATGCCGCGCGCCGGGACGTTGATCACGCGGCGCAGCGACACGCTGTCGTACGGGTTGTGCACGAGCCGCAGGTAGGCGAGCATGTCCTTGATCTCGCGCCGCTCGTAGAACTTGACGCCGCCGATGATCTTGTAGGGGATCTTGTAGTTGATGAACACCTCTTCCAGGACGCGGGACTGGGCGTTGGTGCGGTACAGGACGGCGAAGTCGGACAGCCGCCACTGCCGGGTCGCCATCTCCTCCTGGACCGTCGTGGCGACGAAGACCGCCTCCTCCTGCTCGTTCATCGCCTCGTGCAGCGAGATCTCCTCGCCCCGGATGTTCTCGGTCCAGAGCCGCTTGTCCTTGCGCCCCCGGTTGTTGCGCACCACGTGGTAGGCGGCGTCGAGGATGTTCTTGGTGCTGCGGTAGTTCTGCTCCAGCTTGACGGTGCGCGCGCCGGAGTAGTCGCGCTCGAACGCCAGGATGATGCTGACATCGGCGCCGCGCCACCCGTAAATGCTCTGATCATCATCCCCGACCACGCACAGGTTCTGGTGCTTGTCGGACAACAGGCGCGTCAGCATGTACTGCGCGTGGTTGACGTCCTGGAACTCGTCGACGAGCACGTAGCGGAACTTGTCCTGGTAGTGCGCGCGCACGTCCTCGCGCTGCTCCAGCAGCCGGCAGGCCCTCATGATCAGGTCGTCGAAGTCGAGGGCGCGGTTCAGAGAGAGCTTCTCTTGATACAGCGTGTAGATCTTGCCGACGACGCCCTCGAAGACGCCCGAAAATTGTCGGGGGAAGCTCTCCGGCGCGATCAGCTTTTCCTTGGCCTGCGAGATGAGCGCCAGGCAGGCCCGCGGCGGGTACTGGCGGTCGTCGAGGTTGAGCTGGTGCAGGCACTCCTTGACCAGGATGATCTGGTCGCCGTCGTCGAAGACCACGAAGTCCCGGGGCAGCCCGATGGCCTCGCCCCGCTCCCGCAGCAGCCGCGCGCAGACCGCGTGGAAGGTCCCCACCCACATCTCGCGCGTGCTCTGCCCGCCGATCAGGCTGTTCAGCCGCTCGCGCATTTCGCTCGCCGCCTTGTTGGTGAACGTCACGGCGAGGATGTTGCGGGGCCGGACGCCCTTGCGGCCGATCAGGTAGGCGATGCGGTGCGTCAGCACGCGCGTCTTGCCCGAACCCGCCCCCGCGAAGATCAGCAGCGGCCCGTCGGTATGCGTCACCGCTTCCTGCTGCGAGGGGTTCAGGGTGGCGAGGAGAGGATCGTCGTGGGCACTCATGAACCAATTGTAGCACGCCGGGCACCGACGCGGCAAGGCGAGAAGCGAAGACGGAGCCGCGACGAGGAGGAAATACGGGGCTGGGCGAGAACATTTACCTCGTCAACCGAGCCGTCGTGGAGGACGGCGCAACGCCTCCTGTGAGGGAAGCAAGAATAGGAGAGACCCTATGCGAGCAGCTCGTTTCGTTGTTCTGGCCGCGGTCGCGCGCGGCCTGGCTTCCGCCGGGCGGGCGCCGGATCGCGCTCAGGTATGACGCCTGCGCCGGTTTCCAGACCGTGGGCACGCCGAGCGCCGCCTCCACGGGCAACGCCCTGAGCTCGTGGAACTACCTGTCGGAGGGCCTGGCCGGCAAGCGGATGGGTCTGTTCGCCGGGCTCGGGGGTGCGAGCGGTGCCACGACGCGGGCGCGCTACGATTACCTCACCACCAACATGGACGTCATCCCCGAACCCGGCACGCTCGCGCTCGTCGCCGCGGGCCTGCTGCCCATCGCGGGCGTGCGGCGGCGGCGCGGACCTTGGCCCTTAGCGGTTGGCCGGGACCAGAAAGCCCACCCGCCAGGTGCGCGTGAAGTGCAGGTTCCTGTCCAGGTCCTCGAAGCGGGCCCGGTCCCCGGCACTGAGACGCAGCGCGTCGTGCGCCGGGCTGAGCACGGCGTCGGCCTTCAGGATCAGCGGGTTCTGGCCGCCGACACCCTTCCGGGCCTCTTCCTCGGTGCGGTAGTAGCGGACGATGCTCTGCTCCTGCACCTCGTCGGGTGTGGGGACGTGAGAGCGGTCGGGATACAGCAGCGGATGGTCCGGCGCCGGGCCGTAGACGGCGGGGGCGGGCGAGCGCTCGATCCGGGGCAGGTGGCGGGCGTCCAGCAGGATCCCGGTGTAGCGGCTCAGGTCCTCTTTCTCGTCCGCGGAAGCGACCGGCACGCGCGCCAAAAGCGAGGCGGCGGCGATCAAGGCGATCAGGGCGACAAAACCTTCCAGGCGGCGGTCGGGGAGCATCGGTGCTTTCCTCCAGTGGGTCGTCGGTGCGGCGTTGCACCATTTTACTGCTTACGCCCTTCCGCCGCCATTCGTATTTTTGCGGGTAAATGACCTTTATCTTTCTAAGGAGAGCCTGATGGCGCTTTTTGTTGTGCGTTATTACTTTTCCCGGGACGATTATGTCCAGCAGATGCTCGAAGCCAATTCCCTGGAAGATGCCGAACATAGCGTTTACCAGAACGTCCACCCGCCCCACATGGTCACCGCGGGCGAGTTCCCCGTCTTCAGCAACGAGGGGCGGATTTTCCTGGTCGCCCGTGACCACGTGCGGTACTGCGAGATACTGCCGGCGCCAGGGAGGAGGGGGCCATGCGCCATGCGGACGCGGCCGGGCCGCCGAGCGGCGGCGCAGGGCAAACGTGCAATGACGCCGATCGGTTCCTGACCACGTTTTTCACTCAAGGCGGCCGGCTTTTTCGCCGAGTATATGTCGTGGAAGGAAAAGCGATGCCAGACATCCGGCGGAAAGCGAACAGGCGGCGCGCCTTGTGGCGCTTTGGGTCACGGCGCTGGCGCTCGGGGCCGCGGGCGGGCTGGCGCTAACGGCGGGTTGTGGGGGCGGGGGCAGCCAACCCACGCCCTCCAAGCGGGCGCGAAGGTCACCGTCAACGCCTCCGGCACGCGGCGAAATCCCGTCCAGGTCAGCCCCCCGATGCCAGCACCGACGCACCGCAGAGACACCCTTCCAGCGCACGTGGAAGGAGGGTATCGCCATCGGCCTGACCGCCCCCGAGGGCATCGGAGACCGGCAGTTCAGAAGTGGCTGCTGAACGGGCAGGAGTTCTCTCCCCCCAGCCGGCGATCCAGCTTTGACGGCGGGCGGCAGCGCCACCCTGACGGCCCTGTACACGCCGCGCGCCCGGCCTCGACGGGTTTACGCCGCACTACGCGGGCGAGATCGATCCCTCCGATAACCTGCCCAACCGTCTGCTGCGCTGGCCCGACGTCCCGGTCCGCGTTTATCTGGAAGACAACGGACGTACGACGGCGGCGCGCAAACGGGAAGTCCTTTTCCGGCTTCGATCTGTGGGTGCGGGCGACCGGGCGGCGTCGTGGCGTACCAGGGTCACCAGCAGCCGCGCATCCGCCCAGATCACGCTCGCCCTGGAGGACAGGGGGAACACCGGGTACGCCGGCCCAAACAACGGCGGGTATTTCGAACCCGACGGGCGTCTCGCCCAGGCGTTTGTCGTGATCAACCTCTACTATCTGCTGGAACAGCGGCCTCGCCCTGGTGGCCGCCCACGAGTTCGGCCACGTTTTCCTGGGGATCGGCGGTCACAGCAGCGATCCAGCCGACATCATGTACCCTTCCGATCCGGCAGGTCCGGCTGTCGGTCCGCGACATCAACACGCTGCACACGCGTACCGCGACCTGTTCGGGCGAAGCTACCGGCCCCGCGAGAGCGACCATGCTGACGCGCCAATCCGCTCGGTCGAGATCCGCTGCCCCTTTAGGCTGACGAGGATAGTTGATGGCAAGCTGCCCCGCCCCCATCAACCATCCTCCGTCAGCCCGGCGGCGGCGATCTTGCCGCGGTAGGTCAGCGTTTTTGATGGTCTCGGCGAGGCATCCACCTCGAAGGGCTTGGTCACGTAGTTATCCACGTCGCGTTCCAGCCCTGCGCCACCGAAGAGAAGTCCGCCTTGGCGGTTAGCATGATGACCGGGGTGGGCGGTGCGGGGATCGTTCTTCATCCGGCGCACTACCTCGAAGCCGTCGATGCCCGGCATCATCACGTCCAGGATCACCAGGTCCGGGTGCCGTGTCAGGGCGGACACCAGCCCGGTCGGCCGTCGGCGGCGGACACGATGCTGTGCCCGTCGCGCTCCAGGCGGAATTTGACGATTTCCACCACGTCCGGTTCGTCATCCACGACAAGAATCGTTGCCATAGCTACTCCTATTTCCTTTCCGGCCCTTCCGGGTCGATCCGCGTTTCTCTCCCTCCTCCTACCTTTCCTTGCTCGCCCTGCGCGGCGGGCAGCGCGAATGCGAACGTGCTGCCCGCCCCCGGCTCCGACTCGACCCAGATGCGGCCCCCGTGCTGCTCGACGATCGCCTTCGCGATCGCCAGGCCCAGACCGGTCCCGCCCACCAGGCGGGTGGTCGAGGAATCGACGCGGTAGAACTTCTGGAACAGCTGGGGCTGCGCCTCCGCGGGGATGCCGTTGCCCGCGGTCCCGCACCGAAACCACCATCTCCGTATCGCGCTTTTCGCACGAAAGATAAACGTACTCGCCCGGCGGGCTGTACTTGACCGCGTTGGAAAGCAGGTTGTTCACCACCTGCCCGATCCGCCGCGTCGCCCCGCACCGGCGCGAGCGGCGGAGCGCCGACGGCGCAGTTGCAGGCGATCGTCACGCCCCGCTCGACGCCACCTGCTCGTATTCGGCGCAGGCGTCGGCCACCACCTGCCCCACGTCCACCAGGTCCCGCCCCATCTCCCACCGGTTGGATTCCAGCCGCGAGATGTCCAGCAGATCGCTCACCAAACTCGGCAAGACGCACCGTGTTTCTTTGCACGCCCTGGGCAGAAACCGCAAACCTGCGTCTCGCCCTCAGCGCGCCGGCCTGCTCGCTGGCGAGAAGATCCAGCTCCTTGATGATGGTCAGCGGCGTCCGGAGCCTCGTGGGACACGGTGGACACGAACCCCGAGGCGGTCCCGCCCCTCGAAGGAACGGTTACCACGGCGTCCTGCAGCAGCCGCTCCGAAAGCTCGGATGCGCTCCAGGGCCAGGGCCGCCTCGTCGGCCACCGCCATCAGCAGGCTCATCTCGGACTGCGGGAAGTCACGCCGCCGGTCGAAGTAGAGGACGATGCTGCCCGCGACGTGGCCCTGCGAGGAGATGGGCACGCTGACGAGCGACAGATACCCTGCGGGCGCGGCTGCGGAAGACGCGAACCGCTGGTCCACGAACACGTCGCCCACCGCGCAGGGCCGCAGGTTTCACGCGCGCCGACACCGACGCCGGTCCGTTGCCGTTGGGGTGGCGCGGATCGAGGCCGATGCCCCCGGGCGCGTTGACGAGGGCCACGTATTCGAGGGGAAGCCGGTGGGCGCGGATCTTCGCCTCCGCCTCCCCCGACTCGCCGCGCTCGATCAGCATCACGGCGCCGTATTTCGCCCCCATCCACCCCGCCAGCCGCAGCAGGATCGCCTCCAGCAGCGGCTCGCGCTGCACGAACGAGCCCAGCAGGTGGGACGAACTGGAACAGGGCTTGCAGGTACCCGACGCGCGCCGAGTTCAGCCGCTCGTAAAGTCGCGCGTTCTGCAAGGCCACCGCCGCGTGGGAGGCGAACAGAGACAGCAGGGTGGTGTCGTCTTTGTGCCAGGCACGGCGCTCATGGGCGTACAGGGCCAGGGCGCCCAGGGCGCGTCCCGGGCGGCCAGGGGGGCCGCCAGGACCGAGCGGAAGCCTTCGCGTCCCGCGAAGCTGCCGGAGCGGCGCAGGGCGGCCGGGCGGTGGCCCAGATCCTCGACGCCGACGATGCGCCTTCCCGGATCGCCTTGCCGACGGCCGCCTCGGCGGGCGCGGCGTGGACGCTGGCGGTGTGCCCCGGGGGCAGGCCGTCCGCGGCCAGGAGCGGGAAGTCCGAGCGGTTGGGGTCCAGGCCGAATAACACCACGGCGTCGACGCCGAGGAGCGCGCGCGCCGCGGCGACGACGCGGCGGAGCACCTCCTCCGTTTCCAGCGACGCGGTGATGGCCAGCGACGCCTCCTGAGGTGAGCGATCTGATCGGGCGCCAGGGACAGCGAAGTGCCTGGCAGGTAGGCTGCGGGGGTGTTGACCATGCGCGACACCTTTGTATCGCCATTCTACTGCCTCCCCTTCCTTGTCAATGACTTTCTAGCGAGCGAGCTTAAACGAGCAGGCTTACAAAAAAGACCGGGGGGACAGGGCGAACGCTCTCGGATAAACTACTATCTTCTTTATATAAAGATCAGTAGCAGTAACAGTAGTGCCTGTGGAAACTGTGGAAATACTTGTTTGCCTTGTTATAGTAAAGCACTTTAGTAACAGTGCGATCATAAACAGGCTTGAACAGGGGCTTTTTTAGGCACCTCAGTGGCAACAAGGGAAAA
Source organism: Armatimonadaceae bacterium (assembly GCA_030446525.1). The sequence goes on along the minus strand of JAUJNC010000056.1, from coordinate 25,556 downwards.
CAAAAACTGTGGATAACTTCACCCCGCCTGTGGATAACCTGTGGAAACTGTGGATAACTCGCCGAGTTATCCACAGGCATTGCAGGCAAACAAGTATTTCGGGAGTTATCCAGCAGGCTGTGGAAATACTTGTTTGCCAAAACACAAAAACCCCCGTTCCAGAGCGGTTTTTTGAGCGCGAAACCCGGCAGAAACCGGTCCTTTTCATCGGCGCATTCGGCAAACATGGGCACACAAAGTTATCCACAGCCTGTGGATAACTTGGAACTTTTGTTTGCTAGAGGGGCGAAAAAATCGTCGCCTGGGTGGCGGATTTTTGCCGGAAAGCTAGGGCCCCGACACGGGCGATCACTTGCGCCGTGCGCTCCAGAATTTGGGTTATCAGGTCGAGGACCAGGGCTTGAAGGTCGCCCTCGGTTTCGAGCGCGAACGCACCCGATTACAAGCGTGCACGACGGTGGAATGGTCGCGCCCGCCGAAAAGCTGCCGATGCCGGGCAGGACACCTCGGTCAGTTCGCGCATCAGGTGCATCGCGACCTGCCGGGCCTGCACCACATCGTGGCTGCGCTTTTTGCGGTGAGCGTGTCGGGGCTGAGACCGAACTTCCGGGCCACCGCCTGCTGCACCGCCTCCGGGGTGATCGCGCCGGACCAGGCGGGGGTGTCGCTTGCGCCCTGCCCGGCCTCCCCGGCGTCGCCCGCGGCGATGTAATAGCGCCCCAGGATGTCCGCGGCCGCCTGCGTCGTTACCGGCGAGTTCACGAGCGACGCGTAGGCGATCAGCTTGACCAGGGCGCCTTCCAGTGTGCGTATGTTGCTCTGCACCAGCCGCGCCATGTACAGCAGCACATCGTCGGGGATGCGCATCCGCTCGGTTTCGGCCTTCTGGTGCAGGATGAGCATGCGCGTTTCCAGGTCCGGCGGCGCGATATCGGCGATCAGGCCCGACTCGAAGCGCGAGCGCAGCCGGTCGTCCATCATGTGCAGGCCTCCAGGGCGAGCGGTCCGACGAGATCACGATCTGTTTGCCGGTCTGGTACAGGGCGTTGAAGGTGTGGAAGAACTCCTCCTTGGTGTGCTCCTTGCCGGCGATGAACTGGATGTCGTCCACGAGCCACAGGTCCACGGAGCGCCACTTGCGGCGGAACTCGTCGGCCCGCTGCTCGCGCAGGGACGTGATGTAATGAGGTGAACGATTCGCCCGAGATGTAGGCGATGCGCCCGCCCGCGGCCGCGCCGCTCCGCGATCTCGTTGCTGATGGCGTGCATGAGGTGGGTCTTGCCCAGCCCGGACGGCCTGTACAAAAAGAGCGGGTTAAACGCGGCCCCGGGGCCTGGGCCACGGCCCGCGCCCCGGCCTGCGCGAGCCGGTTGGACGGCCCGACCACGAACGTCGAACGTGTAGCGCTCGTTGAGGGGCGGCGCGTCCCTGGACGGCCCCGCCGCCCTGGCGGGGCTCGGCGGGGGCGCGCCCGGGCGCCGGGGCGGCGGGGGGCGGCGCCTTGACGGGGGGGGCGTATCGCGCACGTTGCGTGCGGGGGCGGGCGGCCGGGGGGCCGCGCCACCCCGGCGGACGGGCGTGCGCGGGAACTGGTCGCCCGCGGCCGCCGCGCGGGCGCCCGCCGGGGGGGCCGCGCGCGCCTCTTCCCCGGCGGGCGGGAAGGCGGCGGGCTGTGCCGCCGCCTGTTCGCCCTTCTCACGGGGCGTGAGCACGAAGCGCAGCCGGACGTCTTTGTCGAAGATCTCCTCCAGGAGGCTCTTGATCAGCGGGGCATGGCGCTTCTCCACCCATTCGCGCGTGAACGCCGACGGGACGCCCAGCGTCACCTCGCCGTCCTCGGTCAAGGACAGCGGCCGGAGCGTCCGAATGTGGGTTTCGAACGTGGGCTTGTTGACCCGTGTGGCAAGCGAGCGTAAGGCGCGGTCCCAGGCACGCCGGAGCGTGATCGAAACCTCCTCGTCCTGTAATTGTAGCTGCGTGCTCACCGTCGGTGCGGCCCTGATTTCTACCACAGGTTGTGGTGTACGCGCAGAATTATAGCAGATGTAGGGGTGCTCAGCAACGGATTTTTAAGCGTCTGTAATCCCCAGAGCGTGGTGCCGGCTGTCAAGAAGGAGCGGTTAGTCGCTCCAAAAATTTTGGCTGTCAACGCCGTCTGAAGCTGTACTGCGCGGCGGCGGGGTCCGGGGCCGGTAAAGGTTTGGACGGGCTTCCTGCCCAGGTGAACATCTGATTGTACGGGGGGCGGATTTTAGTCAGCGCGGCGTTCCACACGCCCGCGGGGTGGGGACGGGAAAAGGACCGGGGGCGCCTCCGTGCTCGGGCGCCCCCCGGTCCTGAAATCCCGTTTGTTCGCGTCAGGCGGTGTGCTGCGCGGCGGTGCGTGCGGCGGCGATGGCCGCCTCGTAGACAGGCTCCGACCGGTAGTCGGACAGCTGCCGGGGGCGGTGAGCGTTCCTAGAACAGCGTACCCTGGGCGCCGCCCGGCGCCGGCGCCGGGGAGATGTCCGCCGAGCCGGCGAGCTGGTGGGCGGCGCGCGTCGTTTCGGGCAAGCGGTAGCCGCGCAGGCAGGCTTGTACGAACCCGATCGCGGTGGGCAGGTCGATCTTGTGGCCGATGGAGACGATGAGCGGGTTGGTGCGCGGCTTGGTGCGCAGGGCGGCGCCCACGATCTCGCCCCGGTGGACGAGCGGCGCCTGGTCGCCGGGGCTCTCGCCCAGGTTTTCGAACTTGCCGACGAGGACGGACTTGGCGCAGCCGATGGCGGGCTTATCGGTGAGAAGCCCCAGGTGGCAGGCGATCCCGAAGCGGCGCGGGTGCGCGTAGCCCTGCCCGTCCACCATCAACAGGTCGGGCTGCACCCGCAGCCGCCCCAGGGCGGCGAGCACGAGCGGCGATTCGCGGAAGGAAAGCAGGCCGGGCACGTAGGGAAAGGTCAGCTTGGCGGTGGCGACGGCCTGGTCGAGCGGTCTCAGGTCGGGATAAGACAGCACGACGACGGCCGCCTGCCCCTCCCCCTTCAGCGAGACGTCAATGCCCGCGACGCTCTTGATCGCGTCGGGCGCGAACCCGTTCGTCGTTTGGACGCGCTGGCGCAGCTGGCTTTGCAGCGCGATCGCCTCTTCGGGCGTCAGATCCCACCGGTGCAGTTCCACGCTTTCGTTCCTTCCCTTGCCATGTTTTGACGGCCCCGCCAGGGGTTTTACCCGTTATGCTCTTCGTTTTGTCCGCGGCCCGGGTCTTCCCCGTTGTGCGCGGGGGAGCCGGATCTGACTGCGGCTCCTTGGGGACTGTCGGAGCTGCGCGCGGGGCAGGCCCTACGGCGGTGCCGGAGGGCGGCGCGTAACTCGCGCCGCGGGTTTGTGTGAACAGGTACAGACCGGTGGCGAGCGCCAGCACGATCAGCACAAGGAACAGGATCTTCCAGATGCTATAGGGGCGGTCGCCCTGCACCTCGGCGGTGCGGGCGTTGACCATCACCTGGTAGACATGTTTATCGTACCGATAGGCGCTGATCCAGATCGGCAGCAACAGGTGCTTGAAGGTGATGTCCGAATACCGCGTGGAGACGCGGTGGACGCGCTGCTCGTCGCCGCCGATGTCGCGCCGCACGTCGGCTTCGATCACGGGCGCCATGACGCCCTTGGCTTCCTCGAACCCCTGGGGAAGGTCCACCTGGTAGCGCTGCGCCTTGTAGCCCGACAGGTAGCCGGGTTCATAAGGACGAACCTCTTTCAAATCCCACGGCTCCAGGGCATCGAGGCGCGGGCGCGGCAGCGAGCGGGTGGCCGCGATCAAAAGGTCGTTGAACCGGCGTGACACCCGGCCGGAAGCCGGATACCAGCGCGTTTTCCGCACCTGGCGCGATCTGCGCTGGGTCTTGCCCTGCGCGTCGGTCTCGGTGTACCATTCCGTTTCCCAGTAGTGCTCGCCGCGCTGGCCGGCGTAGCGGCTCTCCGTGTGCGTGTCGTACGTCCAGAACGGCAGGTAGACGCCACTTATGGCGCCCTGCTGCGCCTGCTTCTTGAGGGCGTTGGGAGCGAACCAGCGGGTAGACAGCCACGCGCGGATGCCGGCCGTGGCCTCGCGCTGCGTCACCGCGAACGGCAGCACGCCCTCCGGCGCGACCAGAGGGTCGGCGGCCTTGGGCTGGGCCACGATCCGGGCGCCGCAGAACGGGCACGCGCCGGCCACGTCCGGCGGCTCGAACGTCACCGCGCTGCCGCACCCGGAGCAGTCCACCTCGAGCGCCGTCTCGGTCAGCGGTTTCCGCCCCGCGGCGTCGGGCCGCAAGAAGGCGTCGTAGGGCCGCTCCTCGACCTCGGCCCCGCCGGCGGGCATCGCTTCCTTGCGCCCGCAGTACGGGCATTCGAGCGCGCCGTGCTCCGGGGAGAACGCGAGGTCGGCCCCGCAGCCGGGACACGGGAACCGGTGCAGCTTGGGCGCGGGCTCTTCCCCTTGCTCCTGTTTCAGCATAAACTCAGGCCGAGGGAGGGAGCGCGGGCGGCGCGGGGGCGAACAAGGGCGCTAGGTCGGCGACCTCGCCGGCGGCCTGCCACCCTGCCATGCCCTGTCGCCAGACAAGTGTCTCCCGACTCACCCGGCCGGAGACGATCTGCTGGCGGAGCGCGGCCGCATCGAAGGGACCCTGCTGCCGGCCGTCCTGGCCCACGTACCAGGGCGTCTGCTCGGGAAGCGGCGGGGCGCGCCCCCGCCCGGCTCCTGCATCTGCCGGGTTACCTGCTGGCCCAGGGCAAGCCCCATCGCCAGGTCCAACGCCGCGTTGCCGCCGCCCGGGTTGTTGGCGGACGCCTCGATGGCCTCCGCGGCCTGAAAGCGCGTGTACCGGTCCAGGTCGCCGACGATGCCCATCCGCGTTCACTTGTCCAGCGTCGCCTCCACTTCCGGGGGCAGCGAGATGTTCTCGATCTGGACCTGCATCACCTCCAGGCCGTACTGCGCGAAGTCGAGCCGCAGCGCCTCCCGCATGGCCTCGCCGATCTGCGTGTAGCGCGCGGCGAAATCGTACACAACAGGTTCGCCCTGCCCAGCCAGGTCGCGAAGTGGCTGACGAGGAAGGAACGGAGCCTGTCCCCTCTATCTCGTCGGTCTGGAACAGCCCGTCGGTGCTGATGGTGGCGCAGCAGGGTGGCGGGGTGGGCGATGCGCAGGGTGTAGGTGCCGTAGGCGCGCAGGCGGACCGGCCCGAGCTCAGGTCGCGCAGCGTGACGGGGGTTGGACGTGCCCCATTTCAAGCCCGTGAAGACTTTGGTATTAAAGAAATACACCTCGGCCTTGAACGGCGAATCGAACCCGTACTTCCACCCTTGCAGCGTGCTCAGAACGGGCAGGTTCTTCGTTTCCAGCGTGTACGTCCCCGGCCCGAACTCGTCCGCCACCTCGCCCTCGTTGACGAACACCGCGTCCTGCCCGGGTCGCACGATCAGCTTCGCGCCGTTCTTGATCTCGTTGTCGTGCCGCTCGAAGCGGTAGGCCATCGTGTCCTGCGTCGGATCGAGCCACTCGATGATGTCGACGAACTCGCCGCGAAATCTGTCGAAGATCCCCATGTGCGTCTCCCTGGTGAGCGGTTGCCCCCATCATTGTGACACGCTTCGCCCCATTTGGTGACAGGGATCAGCGCCGCCACTACTCAATGTAACCAGCTTCTCGGACGACAGAAAAAGGATGGCGCTTGATAGAACGCCATCCTTTCACGGCACTCGGGCGAAAAGAGGCTGATCTTTACTGAGGAGGCGCCGCGGGCTGCTCCCGGAACTGGAACTGAACATTGCCGTTGATGCCCATGCCCTGGAAGACTTGCTGGCGCTGCTCGGGCGTCATCTGCATCATCTGGCTGAAGACCATGAACTGCTGCTGCAATACGCCGTTGCGAACCGCCGGGTCTGCGTTGAGCAGCTGCGCCGCCTGCTGCTGGGCGTACTGTTGTCGCTGCTCCTCCGTCATCTGCGCCCACTGGCCGGGGTCCGCCCCGCTGCTTCCCGCGGCCGCGGTTCGCCTGGTGGGGTTGGTCACGAGATACACCGGCTTCAAGTTGAGGGTGGCGATCTGCTCCTGGGCCTTGTCCGCCGGGAGTATCTGCCCCATGATCTCGACGCTCCCGGCGGGGGCCGCGCCGACCGTGCCGAACAGCTTGGCCTGGGCGAGCGCGTAGGCCGCCACATCATCGCCGTTCCAGGCCCGCCCCTTCGCCGCGGGCAGGTACAGCTTGGCCCACTTCGTACCCGCAGGAAGCGCCTTCACGACCTCGGCGATCTGCTGCTCCACCGTTGCGGCGGTGGCCGGGGCGCTCGGCAAAGCGACACGCTCGGTGACGGTGGAGTCGGCGACCACGGCCACCCCCGCGCTCTGGCCGATCCGGGCAAGAACCTCGGAGGCCGGGCGGGTGCCGGCGCGGGAAGTGGTCTCCTGCCGGGCCACGGCGGAGGCTGTAAGCAAGATCGTTCCCGATGCGGCGAGCATAGCGGTGCGCGCCGCCAAGGATCGCGTGCAAAAGGTCATCGGTTTCTCCTTTTTCGCTACTGCGACGGCCACGAACGGTGCTTCATGCCGTCTATTCCCTGCATTATGACACACAGCGCGCCATTTTGGCGCCCGCAAATTGACAAGGCGGAGGCGATGGGTGTACTGTGAGGGTAATCTCACCCATGGCGCCAAGGGAGGCGGGTTATGAAGATCACCGATGTTCGGGCGACCATTCTGAAGACGGGTTCGGTCTTCGTGCGCGTTTATACCGATGACGAGGTGCTGGGCATCGGGGAGTGCTCGCCGATGAACTCCCGGGTGTTGCAGCACTTCGTGGAGGTGGCGCTGCGGCCCCTGCTGCTCGGCGAGGACCCGCGCGAGATCGACCGGCTGTGGCACAAGATGCTGCACCGCACGTACAAGCTCGGCGTCCAGGGCGTGCAGCCCGAGGCGATCGCCGGGGTCGACATCGCGCTCTGGGACATCCTGGGCAAGGTGACGGGGCTGCCGGTCTGCACGCTGCTGGGGGGACGCCACCGCGACAAGATCACGATGTACGCCAGCATCGGCGGCGGCGCGGGCATCACCCCGCAGCAGATGGCAGCGCGCGTCGAGGAGGCGCTGGGCAAGGGCTTCCGGGCCATCAAGATCCGCATGGACTGGCACGCGAACCGGCAGGACGCCGACCCGGCCAAAGACCTGGAGATGTTCCGGCTGTGCCGCGAGCTGTGCGGCCCCGACATCCCCCTCAGCTTCGACGTCAACAACGGCTACAGCGTGCCGACCGCGATCCGGCAGGGGCGCCGGTTCGAGGAGCTGGGCATCTGGCACTACGAGGAGCCGGTCGCACAGTACGACTACGCCGGCCTGGCGCAGGTGGCCGACGCCCTGGACGTGCCCGTGGCCGCCGGGGAGCACGAGTACACGCGCTGGCAGTTCCGCGACCTGATCGCGCAGGCCCGCGTGGACATCCTGCAGCCGGACGTGGTCAAGTGCGGCGGCATCACCGAGATGAAGCGGATCGCGGTGCTGGGCGAAACCTACAACAAGCTGTTCGTGCCCCACCAGACGCAGCCCACCGTCGGGACCGCCGCGAACCTGCACGTCTGCGCCGCCCTCGTCAACTGTGACCGCCCCCAGGAGTACACCGGGCGGCGCCCCGAGCTGGATGAACTTTTCCGCGAGCCGCTCGTCTTCGAGAACGGCCAGATCACCCTCCCTGACCGCCCCGGCCTCGGTCTGGAACTGGACGAAGCGAAACTGGAGGCGCTCGCCGTCTCCCCCTGAAGGAACAACGATGCCAGACAAACACCTCACGCGACGCGACTTTCTGCGCCGGAGCAGCGCTGCCGGGCTGGGTATCGCGCTGCCGGCGATCCTCCCCGGCGACGTCCTGGGCGCCCCGGGCACGCCGCCCGCCGGCGAGCCGATACGCCTCGGCTTCATCGGCGTGGCGAACCAGGGCACGAACAACCTGCGCGCCTTTTTCCGGCAGCCCGCCGCGCAGGTGGTCGCCGTGTGCGACGTGGACCGGAGCCATCTTGCCAAGGCGAAGGCGCTGGTCGATACGCGGAGCGGCGGCCGGTGCGCGGCTTATACGGACTATCGCAAGCTCCTGGAAAGCAAGGACGTCGATGCCGTGGTCATCACCACGCCGGACCACTGGCACGCGCTGCAAACGATCCATGCGTGCGAGGCGGGCAAGGACGTCTACTGCGAGAAGCCGCTAACGCTCACCATCGCCGAGGGGCGCGCGATGGTCGAGGCGGCGCGCCGGCACAAGCGCATCGTGCAGACCGGCAGCCAGCAGCGCTCCGACGAGAAGTTCCGCCTGGCCTGCGAGCTGGTGCGCTCGGGCCGCATCGGCAAGGTGCACACGGTGCGCGTGGGCATCCCCAGGGTCAACATGAAAGGCCCCGCCGCGCCCGACGGCACGCCGCCGCCCGAGCTGGACTACGATTTCTGGCTCGGCCCCGCGCCCCAGCGGCCGTACAACCCCAAGCGCGTCCACTACAACTTCCGCTTCTTCTGGGACTATTCGGGCGGCCAGATGACCAACTGGGGCGCGCACCATCTGGACATCGCCCAGTGGGGCCTGGGCAGGGACGACAGCGGCCCCGTTTCCGCCGAGGGCGCGGCCAAGTACCACCCGGACCGCCTGTACGAGGTGCCGCAGTCGTTCCAGATCACCTACAAATACGACGACGGTGTGACCCTGATCTGCGGCTGCGGCGACGGCTTCCGGACGGGAACCACCTTCGAAGGCGACAAGGGGAAGATCTTCGTCACCCGCGGCAGGCTGGAAGCCGATCCCGCCGACCTCCTCACGCAGCCGCTCGGGGAAAAGGACGTGCACCTGTACGTCAGCCGGAGCCACGCGGGCGACTGGCTGGAGTGCATCCGGACTCGCAAGCCGCCCATCTGCGACGTGGAGATCGGGCACCGCTCGGCCACCGTGTGCCACCTGGGCAACATCGCCCTCCGCTCGGGCCGCAAGGTCGCCTGGGACCCGGCCAGGGAGCAGATCGTGGGCGACGCCGAGCAGGCCAAGATGGTCCGCTACGCCTACCGCGCCCCCTGGCGTCTGCCCGGCGGAGCCTCCTGATCCAGGATCGATGTTATACTGGAAAAGGAAACGGTAAAGGAGGCAACCGATGAAGGGAATAATGACCCTGGCGGAAATCGAGGAACGATTCGATGGGGAGTGGGTGCTTGTGGAAGACCCGGAGGTTAATGAGCATTTCGAAGTGATACGCGGCAAAGTGATCTACCATAGCAAAGACCGAGATGAGGTAGACCGGAAGGCCATCGAACTGCGCCCGAAATCCGCCGCGACTTTGTACACCGGGATTATGCCGCCAAACACAGCCATCGCCCTATGAGTACGCCGTTCAACCCGACGCAGGGGCTTGTTATCGTCACGGCACGGGTATGGGGGCCGACGGGCGATACCTACGCGCGGCTCGCGCTCGACACGGGCGCGACCTACTCAATGATCAGAACGGCCAAACTGGTGTCCATCGGCTATGAACCGGCGACTTCTCCGGGTCGTTTGCAGATGATGACCGCAAGCAGTATCGAGTATGTGCCGCATCTCACCATGGACAAACTCGCCGTTTTGAGACAGGAACGTTTCAACTTCCCTGTTGTCGCGTATACGCTGCCGCCGTCCGCCTCCGTGGATGGCCTGCTCGGACTGGACTTCTTTCGCGGCCAGCAACTGACGCTGGACTTCCGCAATGGGCAGATAACGCTTCAGTAGTGTTTTCTGGTGCGACGTGGAGATCGGGCACCGCTCGGCCACCGTGTGCCACCTGTCGAACCGCAAGGTCACCTGGGACCCGGCCAGGGAGAAGATTGTGAGCAATGTCGAGCAGGCCAAGATGGTCCGCTACGCCTACCGCGCCCCCTGGCGTCTGCCCGAGACTGCTGGCCGATCCGCTCTTTACCGCGCTTCAGGCCCGTCCCTACTGCGGTGAGGCTATCCCGAGCCGAGTCAGGGCGGCCTCATGCCTCACCCCTTCCTGTGTCAGTTCCAGGTACGTCGGGGACCGGCCCCAGCAGATAGGACAGACCGCATAGACTTGGGTCTGCGCTACGACTAGATACTGGTTGCCGGACGAGCTGCCGCACCAGTCACAACGGCCGGGTTCCTGCCGGGAAAGGTCCCCGTCCAGATCATCGAGCATCTCGAAACGGCCTGTACGTTCACTTGACATGCGAATCGACTTCCTTTGCTTCGCCTTTGCTTCTCTGATACCCAGAGTTGGAGTGGACAAACCTCTAGAAAGAGCGTTTTCTGCACAAGAGGACCGTCGCGGTGAAGCGGATGCGCTTACCCTGGGGCGGGTTCGATGGCGTCCGCCAGCCGCTCCGCCTCCTGCGCCTCCTCTACGTCGTCAACGGCCTGTTCCTGTACTTCGCGCAGGACACCGTGCACCAGCTGGGCGGCGCGGACGTTCTGGCAAAGGCGATCTACGCGGACACGCTTTTTCGGAGCCTGAGCTTCTCGCGCCTGCCGCTGTTTCTGCTGGCGCTCGTGGTCTGAGCGCGGCAGCATCGCCGGTCGTCATCGCTGCTCGGGGCGCTCGCCGTGTTCTCGGCCCGCGAGTACGCCCCGCGCGAAGACGCCGAGTAGCCTTCGTCAAGGCGTGTTGGACTCGGGTTTGGGCGGCAGTTCGGCGTAGCCGGGGCTGCCTTTGCCAGGTTGGGCGTCACGTCCGCCGGGGTGTTGCCGACCGCCCAGGCGATGCCGCCGAGCAGCATGCTCTGGAAGAGCGGGTTCGTCCAGACGTCCTCGCGGTGGCCCATCGACGTGTAGAACACGCGCCCTTGCCATGCATCCGCGCCCAGGTCGCCGGGTATGGGGGACGCTGGTAGTCGCTGCCCTTCATGCCCTTCGTCTCCTGAACGAGCAGCACGTGGAGGTTGGGGGCGAACTCCTTGAGGGAATACCACTCCTCCATCAACTCGAAGCCGTCCTTGACGTCGCCGAAGCCGGGGAATTTGGTGTCGACGGCGATCATGCGGGCCGTCTGGCTGTGGCCCGTGCCGGATGAACTCCGCGCCGATCATGGCGACGTAAGGATCCACCTTCTCGCCCTGGTTCCTGTAGCGGTTCGACCGGTCCGGCGGGTCGGGCTGCGTGTGGAACGTGTCGGTGGCGGCGTGGGAGCCGATAAAACCCTTGCCGTTCCGGATCGCCTCCAAAAGGCGGCCTTGCCCTCCTTGCTCATCGGCGGGTTCTTGTCTCTTCCCGGCTCGGTCAGGTCCCCGGTGGTGTAGAAGAAGAAAGCATCGTATTTGGCGATGTTGTCCGGGGTGAAGACGCGGCCGTCCTTGGTGGCGGTCACGTCGAAGCCGTGCTTCGCGCCCAGGTCGGTCAGTATCTGCTCGGCGTGGCCGAGCCGGTCGCCGCTGCGCTTGATCACGCTGTGCTCGAAGCCGGAAGACTTCGTGAAAAGCAGGATGCGCCGCCGGGGCGCGGACGGGGACGCCGCCCAGCCCGCCGGAAATCCCCCAACTCCCAGCCCCAGCGCCATCGCGCCGGTGCGGGTTAACATCTCACGTCGGTTCAACTCTTTACTCCTCCGTCTCGTTATTGGCCGTCCGGCGGCGTGAAGGTGGTCGTCAGCGTCTGCGTCCGGCCGGTCTGGGCGGCCCGGTAAGCGGCCTCGATGATCTCGATGACGTGCCGCGCGTGCTCGGCGGTGGCGACCGTGGGCGTGCCGTCGCGCACCAGGTCCACGAGCTGCATGACGTCCTCGAACACGTGCGCCTCGCCCATCTCCCGGTGCGGGCCGACCACGTGGGGCAGGAGCGCGACAGGACTGAGGCCTGTTTCGATGCCGGGGTAGTCGAGCGGCTGGCCGTTCAGCTTGGTGCCGACGATGCTGCCCTTCGTGCCGTAGAAATTAGGCTGGCCGAACTCGGTCAACGTCCCGGCCAGCGTGCCGTAGGCGAAGGCGAACAAGGTGTCGCCGAAGTCGAGCACCATCAGCGTGTTGTCGTCGGCGTCGGTCGGGTATTTCTCGCCCCGCCACTCGCGCTCCGTGATCCCCACGCCGGACATCGCCGTGACACGCCGGGCGGGCCCCAGGATGCCGGTCAGGGTGTGCAGGCCGTACACCGTCATGTCGTAGAGCGGGCCCCCGCCGGGCCGCCGCCAGTACCAGGCCGGGTTGATGTTGGACAGAGCGTCCTCGCCCTGCCGCACCCCTTCCTTCTCGTGATAGGACCCGAACGCCGCGCCGACCGCCGCCCACGCGATCTTGCCCAGCGCCCTTCCTGGACGAGTTTCCGGATGCGTTTGTTCGGCGCGCGCAGCATCTGGCCGGGCGAGGCGACAAGCTTCACCGCGCCGCCGCCTCGTCGATCAGGTGCGTCGCCTCGGCGGCCGTGGTGGTCATCGTCTTGTTGAAGTGGATGTGCTTACCGGCCCGGATCGCCTGAAGGCCCTGTTCGTAATGAAGGCCGATCGGCGAGCAGATCGTGACGGCATCGACGTCCGGGTCGGCGAGCAGGTCTTGATAGTTGTCGTAAGCCCGCCCGACCCCATATTTCTGTTTGGCCGCCTCGGCGCGACCGGGCGCGGGGTCGCACACGGCGGCCAGGCGGACGCGGTCCCGCACGTCGGGCAGGCACAGGTGCTCCAGCGCGCCGCGGATGCCGATGCTGCCCGCACCGACGACGCCGATTCCGATCGAATCACTCATGGGTTATGCTCCTTGCCGCTTGGTCCGTGGTCGAAGAGGACGGTGTAGCGCCCATCTGCACCTATTCGCCGCGCCCGGTCGGTATCCTGCCTGGCAAGGATTTGCACCACGGGCGTCGAAACAGGGAAGCAGATCACGGGAGGGAGACGAGATGTTGCTGGAAGGCAAGGTGGCGCTGGTGACGGGCGGCGGGCGCGGCATCGGGGCGGCGATCGCGCGGGTGCTGGCGCGCGAGGGGGCGGCGGTAGCGGTGAACTACGCCGCCAGCCGCGAGAAGGCGGAGCGAGTGGTCGCCGAGATCGCGGCACGTGGCGGCAGGGCGCAGGCGTTCGGGGCGGACGTGCGCGATGCCGACGCCGTGCAGAACATGGTGCGGGAGGTGGTGGGCAGCTTCGGCAGGCTCGACGGCGTCGTGAACAACGCCATCGGCGGGCGGCAGAGCGGGGCGCTCGGTGAGGCGTCGCTGGACGACTACGCCAACGCCTTCGACTTCGGCTGCAGGGCGGTGATCAACACGATCAACGCCGCGCGGCCCGTCCTGCAGGGTCAGGGCGGCGGGCGCATCGTCAACATCGTGACCGAGCTGTGGAACATGGCGCCGGCGAACTGGTCGGTGTACATGGCGGGCAAGGGGGCGATGGTAGGCATCCGCTGGCCTGCGAGCTGGGGCCGGAGAACATCACGGTCAACATGGTCGCGCCGGGCTGGATGGTGGACGAGAAGGTGGACACGAGCAAGCCGGGGTCGCAGAACTTCGCCAAGAACCTGCCGCTGCGCCGCCACGGCAGCGCCGACGAGATCGGCAACGCCTGCGCCTTTTTCCTCAGCGACCTGGCGGGCTACGTGACCGGCGCCTATATCCCCGTCGCCGGGGGGCGTGTCACCCAGATGGGCGCGTAGCTCCCGGCTATGATGTTTGGGAAGGGCGATGTCTGGGGTAAGCACCTGCTATACAATTGCACCGGCTCTTCGAGGGCGGTGGCGGTTGAAACGGAGGTCAAGCAAATGGCGGACGATACAGTGCGCGCGGACGACACAGTGCGGGCGGAAGACAATGTGCAGCACGGGATCGATGACAACCCGACGGGTGACGCCCAAAAGGGCGCGGCTCTGGGCGGCGTCGGCGGTGCGGTGACGGGCGCGGTCGCCGGCGCGGCGGCGGGACCGGTGGGGGCGGTCGTCGGCGCCGTCGTCGGCGCTGTGGGGGGCGCTGTGGGCAGCGGCCTGGCTGTCGGGGCCGTGGACCGCGTCGACAACGACAACACCGTCACGGGGCTGGGCGGCGGTGCGACGACGGACGCGAACGATACGGACGTGAACGATAATGATGCAGCCACCGGCGCCGTGCCGGGCACGTTGTTGCCGGGCGTGCAGACCGGCGGTACGGCCGTGGACGGCACCCCCGGCGCGGTCACAGGCGGCAATACCGACCATAACACCAATCGTGTCTGACACGGGCAGTGCCTGGTCTTTCGGAAAGGCCGCTCACGGAGATGCCGTGAGCGGCCTTTTCGTTGTTTCCCCGCACGGACAGCGCCCGCGGGTTTTGGCTTGGGCAGGAAATTTCCCCTGGACACGCGAATAATACGGGCGAGGCACGGGCTCGCCCGTGTATTCGCATGCCAGCAACGGAGTCTTATCCCATGCCAACGATGTTCGGGGCCAAGCCCTGCCGCTTTGCCCCTCTCCTGTCCCTTGCCATTTCCGTCACCTTCGCCCTGGCTGGGTGCGGAAATAAGGCCGCCGAAAACACCACGTCCTCCGAAGGGCCGGCCCCGGGCGCGGGGACAAACCCGACGGCTGCCGCCGGGCAGACGCTCACGATCGCGGTGATCCCCAAGGGCACCAGCCATGTTTTCTGGCAATCCGTGAAGGCGGGGGCCGAGAAGGCAGGCAGCGAAAACGGCGCAACTATCCAGTGGCAAGGCCCGCAGAAGGAGTCTGAGACCGCGATCCAGGCCAACATCGTGGAAAACGCGATCACCAGCAAGGTGGACGGCATCGTGCTCGCACCCCTCGACAAGGCCGCGCTGGTGCCCGCCATCCAGAAGGCGAAGGCGGCCAACATCCCGCTGACCATCTTCGATTCCGCCGCCGACACCGAAGACTACGTGTCCTTCGTCGCCACCGACAACAAGAAGGGTGGTCAGCTCGCCGCCGAGCGCATGGGCAAGCTGCTGAACGGCAAGGGAAAGGTCGCGATGATCCCGGTGCAGCCCAACTCGGCCTCGACCGGTGACCGCGAGGCGGGTTTCGAGGAGACGATCAAGGCCCGGTTCCCCGGCATACAGGTGATCCGCTCCAGCTACGGCATGTCCGACCGGAACCAGTCGCTCCGGGTCACCGAAGACGTGCTGACCGCGCACCCCGATATCGTGGGCATCTTCGGCCCCAACGAGTCGTCCACGGTCGGCGCCCTGCAGGCGCTCAAGAACCGCAACCTCGTCGGGAAGATCAAGCTGGTCGGCTTCGATTCGACCAGACAGCTGGAGCAGGCGCTCGAGAACGGCGACATCGACTCGCTCGTCCTGCAGAACCCGTTCAAGATGGGCTACGAGGGCGTCAAGACGATCGCCGACCTCAAGGCGGGCAGGACCCCCGAGCGGCGCATCGACACCGGCGTCGCCTTGATGACCCGGGACAACATGGACACGGCCGAGCTGAAGGCGCTGCGCTCCGCGGGCTGAGCTTGCGGGCGTGACGGAAAAGGCGTATAACGTACCTATGCAAACGCAACAGCCGCCCCCGCGACCGGTGCCCACCCAGGAGCTGCACACGGCCTTCCACGTGATGACCAAGCCGATCGGGCCGATCTGCAACCTGGACTGCAAGTACTGCTTCTACCTGGAAAAGGAGGGTCTGTACCAGAACGAGGCCCAGAGGACGCGCTCGTGGCAGATGCCCGACGACGTGCTCGAGCAGTACATCCGGCAGTACATCGAGCAGCAGGACGTGCCCGAGATCAGCTTCGCGTGGCAGGGCGGCGAGCCGACCCTGCTCGGCGTCCGCTTCTTCCGCAAGGTGGTCGAGCTGCAGCAGCGGTACGCGAACGGCAGGCGCGTCACCAACGCCCTGCAGACCAACGGGACGCTCCTCGACGACGAGTGGGGCGCCTTTCTGGCCGAGCACGACTTCCTGATCGGCCTTTCGATCGACGGCCCGCGCGAGCTGCACGACGTGTACCGCGTGGACAAAAAGGACCGGCCGACGTTCGACCGGGTCGTGCGCGGCCTGGAGCTGCTGAAGAAGCACCGGGTCGAGTTCAACACGCTGACGGTCGTCAACCGCGCCAACTCGCAGCACCCCCTCAAAGTGTACCGCTTCCTCAAGGAGATCGGTTCGGGCTTCATCCAGTTCATCCCGCTCGTGGAGCGCTCCGCGCAGGCGCCGCTGCAGCTCGAAGGCGGCCTGATCCCGCTCACGCTCGCCGCGCCCGCCACGCAGGAGGCGCCCCGCTCGCCGGTCACCGACTGGAGCGTGCGCTCCGAGCAGTACGGCGAGTTCCTGGTGCAGGTCTTCGACGAGTGGGTCCGCCGGGACGTGGGCCAGTACTTCGTGCAGCTCTTCGACGTCGCGCTGGGCAACTGGATGGGCATGGGCGGCAGCCTGTGCGTCTTCTCCGAGAAGTGCGGCACGGCGCTGGCGATGGAGCACAACGGCGACGTCTACTCCTGCGACCACTACGTCTACCCGGAGTACAAGCTGGGCAACATCCTGGAGCAGTCGCTCACGTCCATGGTCCACTCGCCCGAGCAGCAGAAGTTCGGGAGCGACAAGCGGGACACGCTGCCGCGCTACTGCCGCGAGTGCGAGGTGCGCTTCGCCTGCCACGGCGAGTGCCCCAAGCACCGGTTCATCCGCACGCCGGACGGGGAGTGGGGCCTGAACTACCTGTGCGCGGGCTACAAGCGTTTCTTCAACCACATCGACCCCTACATGAGAACGATGGCGCAGCTCATCCACTCCCGGCGCCCTCCCGCCGAGATCATGCCCATGATCGCGCAGCGCGAGCAGGCGCAGGCATGGAAGACGGTGGAGCGCAACGACCCCTGCCCCTGCGGCAGCGGCAAAAAGTACAAGCGGTGTTGTCTGGGGAAGCGCTAGACGGCCCCCGAACGCCGGGCGGTCCAAGGGCATGAACCCGCTTCTTGAGATGCGGGGCGTCGCCAAGGCGTTCGGGGCCGTGCGCGCCTTGCGCGGCGTCGATTTCGCGGTCGCCCCCGGCGAGGTGGTCGTGCTCCTCGGCGAGAACGGCGCCGGGAAGTCCACCCTCCTCAAGGCGCTGACCGGCGTCCATCCGCCCGACGAAGGGGCGATCGTGTGGCAGGGACAGCCCGTGGTCATCGACTCGCCGCGCCGGGCGCAGGCGCTCGGCATCCGCATGGTGTACCAGGAGCTGAACCTCGCCCCGCACCTTTCCGTCGCCGAGAACATCTGCCTGGGCGCGGAGCCGATGCACAGGATGGGGCTTCTCGACCACCGTGCCGCGCGCGAGCGCGCCGAGCGTCTGCTCCAGGAGCACCAGTTCGCCCTCGATCCGGGCACGAAGGTCAGGTCGCTGAGCGTGGCCCAGCGGCAGCTCGTGGAGATCTGCAAGGCGCTCGCCGCCGACGCCCGGCTGCTCCTGCTGGACGAGCCGACCTCGTCGCTCGGGGAGCGCGAGATCCGGGACCTGTTCGCGACCCTGCGCGGCCTCAAGGCGCGGGGGCTCGGCATCGTCTACGTCTCGCACCGGCTGGAAGAGTGCTTCGCCGTCGGGGACCGCATCGTGGTGCTGCGCGACGGCGAAAAGGTCTACGAGGCGCCGGTACCCCGGACCGACACCGCGACGGGCTGATCTCGTGCGGCACATGGTGGGGCGCGCGACCTGGCCGACTTCTACCCGAAGGAGCCTGTGGAGCCGGGTGCCATCCGGCTGGAGGTCGCCTGGCGGCGCCGCCGTCGCTTGCCGACGTCTCCTTCACCGCGCGGGCGGGGAGGTGATCGGGATCGCCGGACTGCTCGGCTCGGGGCGGTCGTCGCTGGTGTCGTCGCTGTTCGGGCTGCACCCGCACGCCGCGGGGACCGTGCGCGTGGACGGGCGGGCGATGCCGCTGCGTGGCGGGCCCAAGGCCGCCATCGGGCGCGGCCTGGGCCTTTTGACCGAGGACCGCAAGCGGACGGGGCTGGCCCTGCGCCTGCCGGTGCGGCATAACATCACCCTCGCGGCGCTCGGGAAGCTCGCGCCCGGCCTGCTCCTGCCGGGGAGCAAGGACCGGCTGGCAGCGCGCGAGATGGTCCGGCGTTTGAACGTGAAAACCTCCTCAACCGAGGTGCCGGTGGGCAGCCTGTCCGGCGTGATAAACTGAGGGCCGTCATCGCCCGGTGGCTGTTTGCCGATTCGTCCGTGCTCCTGTTCGACGAGGCCGCGCGGCATCGATGTGGGGGCAAGGTGGAGGTGTACCGCCTGATCAACGAAGCCCGGCAGGGGGCGGTCATCCTCCTGGTCTCGTCCGAGCTCGGGAAGGCGCTCGGCATGGTGACCCGCATCCTGGTCCTGCACCGCGGGCGCCTGGCCGCCGACCTGCCGCGCGCGGCGGGAGCGCAGGAGCGCGTGCTCCATCTCGCCATGACCGGGCGGGACATCGAAGGGACCGGGACGAGGGATGAGCTATGAGGAAGCAGACTGCGGGGATGAGGGCGAGGCGGGGAACGTACCGGGGAGCGCTCCTCCGTCCCCTGGTCCCTCGTCCTGGTCCCTTCCCTGAAGCGTCTTCTGCCCGCCGCGTCGCTGCTCCTCCTCTGCACCTACTTCGCCCTGCGCAGCCCGCGCGCTTCCTCACCGTCGAGAACGGGTTCGCCATCGCGAACCAGTACGCGCTCCAGCTCGTCATCGGCGTGGGCGCCACGCTCGTGATCGTGGCGGGCGGCATCGACCTGTCGGTCGGCTCCGTGCTGGCGCTGGCCGGGGTCCTGGCCGCCGACGCGATGGTGAACCGGGACGCGCCCGTCTGGCTGGGCGTCCTGATCGGCGTCGGCGTGGGCGCCCTGGCGGGCCTGGTCAACGGCCTCGTCATCACGCGGCTGCGGGTTCCCGCGTTCATCGCCACGCTGGGGATGCTCCTGATCACCCGCGGCCTGGCCCTGCGCGTCGCCCGGGGCGTCACCGTCGACGGCACGCCGGACGCGTTCAACGCCCTCGCAGACGCGCGCCCATTCGGCCTGCCGGCCCCCGCTGCTGCTGATCGCCGCGGCCGCGCTCCTGGTCGCGTTCCTGTTCCGCTGCACCAAGTTCGGGCGCTACGTCTACGCCATCGGCTCGAATGCGGAGGCCCGCGCGCGTCCGGGCGTCAACGTCCCCTGGTCACCGTCCTGGTCTACGTCATCGGCGGCGCGCTGGCGGGGCTGGGCGGTTTGGTGGAGACGGCGCGGCTGGGGTCCAGCAACCCGACGGCCGGCATCGGCTACGAGGCGGACGTGGTGACGGCGGTCGTGGTCGGCGGCGCGTCGCTGCTGGGGGGCGAGGGCGGCGTGGCCGGGACGCTCCTGGGGGGCCTGTTGATCGCCGTCCTGCGGAACGGCGCCAACCTTCTGGGCGTGGACCCGTTCGACCAGAACATCTACATCGGCCTGCTCATCATCGGCGCCGTCACCTTGGACCAGCGGCTGCGCCGCCGGAAGACCGTCCCCTGACGCGGCTTGTGACCTCGACTCAATGGGCCAGCCGGACAGGCGCGGGGGGAACGAGGTGAAGACGGGGACGGCTGGATGAGCACGGCCACGGGGCGGAGCAGGTCCTCCGGGGTGAGCAGCCCGAGGTCCGTCCAGAGGGACAGGCGCGCGGCCACCGTCTCGCGGGGGCCGGCGCAGCGGCGTGTTCGACCGGCAGCAGGCCGGTGCCGCCAGTCGCCGCCTCGTAGTAACCCTCTTCGCGCTGCGTCAGGAAAAAGACCATCTCCTCCCAGCGGGTGGTCGGGAGCGGCAGGGGCGGCGCGGCCCCCGAGGCCGCGCGCACGTCCCAGAACCGTCTGCCCCCGCTCGCCCACGGCGCGCACGGTGTAGGTGTCATAGTGGCCCTGCGGGGTCGCCCTCGATGTGGGCCGTGAAGGACGCGTGGTCCACCTCACGGGCCACGGCCCGTTGCGCCGGTGGGACGCGGTGAGCCAACGCCAGGTCCGCAGGAAAAACGCGCCCCGGCGCCCCTCACTCCAGGTCAGGATCCGGTAGGTGCTCTGGTGGTACGACAGGCCCGGAGCGGGGAGCGGCGACCAGTGCAGGTTGTCGTTGAAGAAGCAGGTAGCCTGGATAAAGGCGAGCCGGGTGCCGTCCGGGCCGGGCAGCATGTCGAGCGGCAGCCCCGCCGGGAACGTGCGGCCGCGCCCGCTCGGCGTCGACGGCGTAGGTGACGATGAGAAAGTCGCGCAGCGTCACGCTCAGCGTCGCCGCGCCCCGCCCCCAGCGCTTCAAACGCCCCTTCAGACGGCGAAGAAAGGGTGGTGTCTGCATGGGTATTGCCGCACACCCTTTTGTTCGAGAGAGCCTGATTTTCCTTCCATCCGTCGGGAAACGGGGGCCTGCAGCATTCGCGTCGGTGCAACGCCGTGTCAGAGGCGCTCCGGCTTTGGGGTCAGGGCAGCCTTGCAATGACGACAATACCGCCGTCTACCACGGGAACTCGTAGCTCGTGTCCATAGAGCAGAGCCATGCCAATCAGAGCATCCGTGTCGGCGGCGTCGGTTTCCACGACGCGCGGCTGTCCGTCCCCACAGCACCGTCACTTCGTACACATCAAAGAGATCCTGGCTGCCGTTCGCCAGAATAGCCCGGCCACGCCCCAAGCGAGGAAGGCCGAGCGTGGTAACTACCGTGGGCGGCAGGGTCAAAAAGCCGTTGAAGCCGGTGTCTATGACGGCTTCGATCTCCTGCTCCTGCCCGCCGGGGCCACGCACCATGAGACGTATCGTCGCTTCGCGATCCGCGTTGATGGTTCCGGTGATCATGCGCCTTTGCGCACCGGACGCGCACCAGGCGGTGCAGCGCCCGATGACCGACCCGCACAAACCAGATTTCCGCTTGGGGGTGCTCCTCACGAAGGCGGGTTGCGGCGGCAAGAGCGGTTTTCGCCTAATGCATGAGCGCCCGTCTCGATGTCGATGGCGACAACTTTTCCTCGGTTCCCTGCTTCTACTTGAGCGCGTATGTTCTGCTCGTATATCTCGTCGCCGCGCCGCGCCGTCTCCTCGGCGGAGTAACGCGGTTGCTGCTGTACTGCCATATGTTTCCTCCTGCTTGTACGTAGGCGCAGCGTGCCGCGCCTCTCTTATTGTACACGATGCATCAACGCGCCCCGGATTGTCGGTTTGGGGATCCAGCGCTACGGCGCATAAACCGCAACGGAAAAGGGATTCCCGTACTGCCATCAGGCAAATCCCGGACAACGCGCCGACGCCACTCGAGCGTGTCATGCTATGCCGGACAGCTTCAGTGGACTTTTTCCCCACAGAAAGCCCCAAATTATCATGCCAAGGCTGATAATCAGGAGGGATACCAGTCAACTACCACTCCTAAAGGAAGCGGCTTGTGTCTGCCACGAGAGGCGAGGCAATGGCACAGATTTGCCGGAACATCGTGGCGTATGCCGCCTTCATCCGCGCCAGCATCGCCTGTAATAGACAAGACTTGATCCTGGCCTGGTGACTTATCCGACAGCGGCGGCAGGCCGCTGCTGCCGGTATACTTCTCCTTCTACCCCGACAAGTCCGCCGCGCACGATCGGCTCAGCCGCTTCTACACGATCGTTGCCGCCGATGACCTCGCGCATCTCAAGGATCACGGGGACGATCTGGCAGAGCGCTTTTGACAAGAAACGCGGCGTCCTCACCATTCGCTAGACGGTGTTATGAACTCGGTTTTTTGCATTTTGTCACAACGACGCAGAAAAGGCAGAAAACAGCGTTGCGAAACGATTTCTGCTGTTCCGATTCGTTAAATGACAAGATAATCAGCGTCGCGTAAGCGTAGAGCGTAGAACCAGAATTGTACAGCTGCTCAGCCTAGCGATCAGGCTAAAAGAAAATGCTAGCTGCTAACAGCAGATGAGGCAGAAAAGTTCATAACACCCTCTAGCTCATGGGACGTGTTCTCACTGGTATCGGCGCAGACGCCGGACATCTGCCCGACCATGGCGTGCCAGACGTTGTGAGGCAGGTAAACCAGCCTGGGCAGCACTCCTTGACAGGGCTTCAGGAAACGAGTGCGCCCGCCGCCGACGGCACGCTTGCGACTTTGTCGGTTTTGCTGTTGCCGCTCTGGCCGCGCCAGCATGCCGGGGAGCGCCACTTCCAGCGGTTGCTGCTGTGCTGTCATGTGGTCCCTCCTGCGTGCACTGCAGGCGCGGACTCTCAAGCAGGCTACCGCTCTACGGGGCGGTCCGTATCCGCACCTCGTGGATGATCTGATCGCCGTCGTAGCCGCCGAGGACGGCGAGGCGGTCGATGACCTTCTTCGGGTCCGGGTCGGGGGCATAAAGGATCGGCTTGCCGTCGAAGAGACACCAGATGCCGCCGCTTTTGCGCGAAAGCTGCAGGGTGTGCTTGCCGGGCGTGAGGACCGCGGCGGCGTCGCCCTGTTCGCGCCCGAACAGGCGCAGGCGGGTGACGGTGTTCGCGTAGCCACCGACAAAGGCGATGTAGTCGCTGCCCGCGCTCATTGTCCCGGTGCCCGGGACGAACGCGCCCAGGAGGGCGTCCTGCTTCGCCTCCAGCCGGACCCACAGATCGAACTCGCGGGCGCCGAGGCCGTCCACGTAGGCGGCGGACTCGTCCGCGCCACCATGCTTGAGCACGCCGTCCACCAGCTTCCAGCCCGTCCCGCTCCGTTTCAGGGCCCGGTCGCCGGGCATCAGGACCCGGGTCGCCGCCTCGCGCGTGAGTTCGGCGGGCGCGCCCGGGGGCAGCGGGGCGCCGCCCGAGCGCTCCAGCATCCGCGCGTAGAACAGGCGGTACGGCTCGTAAACGGAGTAGATCTTGCCGTCGCTCGCGGCCACATCGAACGAGGCGCCGACCTCGCGCCCGCCGCGCTCCCAGTACCAGACGCCTTCGCCGCGATTCGGCAGGCTCCACTCGAACACAAGGCCGCCGCCGGGTCGGGGCGATGCCTTCCACCGAAGGCCCGCGGCCCCATAGGTCGGGCGCACCGTGAGCGTGTCGCCGTTCGCCACCTCGAAGCCCTGCACGCCGAGGCCGGAGAAGACGCCTTTGCCCTCGCCGTCCAGCGTGACGCGCACGCGCCGCCACGCGCCGGAGAGCGACAGCAGGCCGTAGTAGCCCGCCTGGTCGTGGGCCTGTTTGAAGACGAGGGTGATGCCGCCCTTGCGCATCTGGCCGCTCGCGGGAACCGCCCCCCACTCCGCGGCGTCGCCGTCCAGCTCGGCGCGCATCGGCCAGACGAACGGCGGCCAGGGGTAGAGTGGGTGCGGGTCGGCGTCGTCAGCCAGCCCGTCGCCGTCGGTGTCGGGGCGGGCGGGGCGGGGCCGGATGCCCTGGGAGGGCGGCTTGTTCAGGCTGAACTGGAGCGGCGCGGGAACCCACGTGCTCAGCATCAACTTGGCCAGGTCGCTCATCCGGCCGTCCGTGGCCTTGTTCCGCGGGCTGCTCCCCCACCGCTTCTCGTCGAGCGGCAGGGCGGAATCCGCGTCGGGCACCCCGTCCTCGTCGGCATCCCCCACCGTGATCGTTTCGCCGAAGTACATCCGCAGCCACTGGGCATCGGTCACGGTGCGGTCCCAGAAGGCGATGCCGTCCCAGTGCTCGCCGTGCCGGCCGCTGGTGTTCCAGACGTTCTCGCCGGTCGTGCCGTCCGGGCGGGTTTCGCGCCGGCGCGGCGCGAAGTGGTCGAACACCACGCGATCGTCCTCGCGGTCCGCGAGCGAGAAGGCGCCGAAGGACTCCAGCTGATGATGCACCTCGTGGCAGGCCAGCCAGGCGGTGTCACTGCCGCCGAGGTATTGCGAGCGGGCCGGCACGCCCCGGCCGAAGTCGTCCACGCCCAGCGTTCCGCCGCCGCTGCCCACGAACTCCCACGTTCGGGTCCGGGCGTTCCACCGGCGGACGAACGCCTGCTCCACCTGGCCCGCGAAGGGACGCTCCTCGTAGACCGGCTCCTTGTTCACCCGGAGCGGGTTTTTGGCGTCCACGAGGGTGAAGGCGCCGCCGCCCGGCGGGCGAAAATCGACGCCCGCCCAGGAGCGGCAGACGTCCCAGCCGCTGTAAAACGCCCCGGCGTTCGCGGGCTCCGGTCCCCACCGCTGCCACCGCTCGTCCGCCTGTATCTGGAAGTCCACCCACAGCCGCATCCCGCTGTTCACCCAGAAGAAGCGCGACGTGACGGCGTACTCTTCCTTGACGCGCGCGATCTGGGCGGGCGTCATGCGGGGCGGCGCGGGTGCGATGACGCCCGTCGGATCGTGCGCCGACGCGACGTTGATGACATTGGGCATCAGCAGCACCTTGACGGGGATGCGGACGATGGTTTTGCGGCCTTTCGGCGCCTGCGTGGACACCGCCCACTCGCGCCGCCACGGCGCCCGCGCGCCCCAGCGGGCCTCCCGCGCCGTCGGCTTCGCCCCCGGATCATAGATGCGGTAGAAATACCGCCGCCCCGGCCGCGGCGCCTCGACCTTGAGAACGTGGAAGGTCCGCTTCCCGGGCGCGCCGCTGACGACGCGCGCCGCGGCGGTGGCCCAAAGATCCCGCCTCTTCCCCTCGGGACGCCACGCCGCCATGGGCAGATCGCCCTGCCGCACCTGCACCCGCGTCTCGCACGGCGCAGAGGTGAAATACTGGAGCGTGAAGCTCGTCCGGGTGATCTGCGTCACAGGCCGCGTCGGGTCGACAAGCGGGGCGGCGTCGCTTTGCGGGCCGGCGGGCAGCGTTTGAGCGCGTGTGGGAGGGCTTGCAGCGAGGGAAGCGACAAGAAAAACAGCGGCCAGAAGGCCGCGATGGTGGTTCATGGCAAGAGGATTATACCAACCCTGGCGCCGGCTTCTCAACAGGCCGGCGTTCTCGCGATTCGCAGGAAGGTACAAGGCGTGGCGGCGGCGAATAAGAGCGGCGTGAACGCGTGCCTGCTTCGACCCGCTCGCCCGCGCAACCGGCGGCGTCGCCCGCGTGTCTTAACCGGCGGAGGCATCGTTTCTTGAATCGTCAGCCCACACATCCCTGTCCCACCTGTCATGGGTTCGCGCGCGTGCGCACCCAGGATAAGCAGATCGCCTGCGCGCGGTGCGGGACCATCCTGCCGCCGCTGCCCTACGAAGGGGGGCGGTCGGCGCCCGGCGCGCTGTCCCATATGACGCCGCTCCGGGTCGGGATGACGGCCCGTATCGGCGGCAAGGAGTTCTACGCCGTGGGGCGCATCCGGTACGTGCAGACCGAGGAGGGGGAGACATCCTACTGGGAAGAGTGGGTGCTCCTCAACCCGGACGGCGATGCGCGTTACCTGGAGTACGACGAGGGCAAATGGACCCTGTCCGAGCCGTTCCAACCCACCCAGGCCCCCTCGGCCGGCGAGCTTTCCGGGGCAAGCGAAGGGAGCGGCTACACCGTAGACGGTACGCGCGTCACGGTCACGGACGCCGGGGCCTGCCGGGTGCAGGCGGTCGAGGGGGAGATCCCCTGGCCGGTGGCGAAGGGCGACCACATGCGCTACGTGGACATGGAGGGCGGCAACGTCTTCTACTCGGCGGAGCTGGCGGGGGGCGGTGCGGTCGAGTGGTTCCGGGGGCAGCGCCTGAGCGACCGCGCCGTGTTCGCCCTGTTCGACCTGCGCGAGCTGAGCGCCGCGCAGGATCGGCGGGACGCGGCGCGCCAGGGGC
>JAUJNC010000055.1 GCA_030446525.1 Armatimonadaceae bacterium | reverse complement strand
CAGACCGCCTGCCTGTCCAACGCAAAGCAGATCGGCACTGCCGTCCAGATGTACGCGCAGGACTATGACGAACGGCTGCCGCTGGGGGCGCATAACTTCACGAATCCCGGTACCCGCTGGTCCAGCCTGATTCAGCCCTACATCAAAAACCGCGATGTCTTCGTCTGCCCGTCCCGCCCTTCCGTGCGCGAACCCGACCCCGTTAGGCCCTCGCGCGGCGGCTACGGGGCCAACGTCAATCTTATTGGTTGGGCTGGGCCGCCGGTACCCACTAGCGCTCCTTCGCGGGCTCTGGCGGAGATCGCGGACTCGGCGGGTACGTTCGTTCTGTGCGAGGCGTCGCAGCTGAAAACGCAGGTCGTCAGCGATGCGACGCTCAGCGCCAACCCGGAGACGTGGGTCAACAACTTGGACACCAGCTTGAACTATGGCGCGGTAGATTATCAGGTCTACCCGCCCAGTGGCTGGGCGCCCAATAGCAGCGGCACGCTGACTTATTGGTATGCCCGGGCGGATGACGCGTCCCACAACCTCTCGCGTCGGCCCGTCGGTCCGCACCAATTGGGCCTGAATATCGTCTACTGCGACGGGCACGCCAAGTGGAGCAAGATCACGCAGTTCCTCGGCCCACTGCCGAACGGCTATCCTTACGGCGATCCCAAGAACAGCTGGGACGATCAATAGGGACCGAACCCACACAGGGGCGGCGCCCATGCCACCCCTCGCCGGTCCTTACGGCGGGGTGACGATACTCCTTTGCCACCCCGGAGGATGTCCGCGGCGCAGCGGGGCAGGCTGATACTGAAATTAAGGGAACCTGAGCGCCGACGAGCACGGGCGGACCGCAGAACCAATCGTGACCCGCCCACCGCAGAGCTCCCTTTCATGACGACCCTGAAATTGGCCCCCGCACAACAACCGGTGCGGCTGACACCGGTGACCAGCGGCGGGCAGGACGTACCGCTCAAGGCGTGGCTGGAAGAGCATCGGGCAGCAGAAAGAGAGACGAACGCGCCGGACGCGCTCCGTAGGATACACAACTCATGGTAATGGCGACCCAAGCCCAGCGGCAACTCGTGCTCAGGGCTCTTTTCCTCGCGCTGCTGTTTGCCTTTGGCGGCAGCCTCGCCTCTACGGCTGCGGAGAAATCGAACGTATTGAAACCCACGGACTCCCAACATCCGCTCTCGATCAGCGGCATCTACCCGCGCCTTGCTTCGTTCAACGGCGACAACGAGTGCGGCATCGGCGCGGTGGTGCCGTGGGCAGGGCGACTGTGGTGGATCACGTACCCACCGCACGCGCGCCACGGCAGCAACGATAAGCTCTACTCCATCGATCCGCAGATGAACCTGATCATCCACCCGCAAAGCGTTGGCGGCACGCACGCGAACCGGCTTATTCACCGTGAGTCGAACCAACTGCTCGTGGGGCCCTACGCTATCGACGCGCAGGGGCAGGTGCGCGTTTTCGACGTGAAAACGGAGCTGCCCGGGCGGCTTACGGCCACGACGCGCCACCTTACGGATCCGGCGAACAAGGTGTATTACGTGGACATGGAAGGCCCGGTGTGGGAGGCCGACGTGCGCACGCTGCAGACGCGCAAGCTTTTCGAGAAACCGCTTCCCGGTTGGCACGGCAAGGGGGCTTACACCGCGCAGGGTCGGCTCGTGCTGTCCAACAATGGCGAACATTCCTCGCTCCATGACCTTGATATATCGAAAATCACTGCCGACTTGAAGGCGCACGGGCCGGAGGACGCCGGAGTGCTCGGCCAATGGGACGGTCAGGCATGGCGCATCGTCGAGCGGCGCCAGTTCACCGAGGTGACCGGGCCGGGCGGCATTTACGGTAACGAGAAAGACAGCGACCCCCTCTGGGCGACAGGATGGGACAAGCGCTCGGTGATCCTCAAACTGCTGGACGGCGGTAAGTGGCAAACGTTTCGCGTGCCTAAAGGCAGCTACGCCTTCGATCCGAAGCACGGCTGGTTTACCGAGTGGCCGCGCATTCGTGAAGTTGCGCCCAACCGCCTGCTCATGGTGATGCACGCAACGATGTTCGATTTCCCCAAGACCTTTTCTGTCGCGAACAGTCGGGGCCTCAAGCCCATCTGCACGCACCTGCGCTACATCCCGGATTTCAGCGGCTGGGACGCAAAACTGGTGCTCGGTGCGGACGACACCTCTATCATGCAGAACCCGATGGCCGGGCAGTCGCAGTCGAACCTATGGTTCGGCACGCTGGATGACCTGAAGAGCTTCGGCCCGGCGTCCGGCTGGGGTGGCGTGTGGCTGGGCGAGGCGGTGAAAGCGGATACACCGAGCGATCCGTTCCTTTTCGCCGGCTATGCCCGGCGCATGGTGCATCTCGCCCACCGTGAAAACGCGCCGGTAGAATTTACCTTTGAATTCGACGAGGCGGGCGATGGCCGGTGGAAGGTCGCTCAGCGCGTGACGGTGGGGGCGCGGGGCTACGGTTAC
This sequence comes from Armatimonadaceae bacterium, assembly GCA_030446525.1. The sequence goes on along the minus strand of JAUJNC010000055.1, from coordinate 24,413 downwards.
GTCGTCTTCCCACCGGAGCAGACGGGGCAGTGGGTGCGCGTGCGCGCCAGCCGGGATTGTCAGGAGGCCACGGCATATTTCCACTACCTCGCTGCGGACCGGCCAGTGGCGGCGGATGGCGCGCCCCTCTTCGCCGCGCTCCCGGACGCGAAAGACAGCCAGCCCTGGAGTGGCGGCCTCGTGCGGCCCGCCGGGCACAATCGCAGCCTGCAATTCGTGAGTCGGACCGTCGGCTCTGACGGCACGCCGGGAGCTGAGCAGTATTGGGAGGTGGACGAACAGCTGCGCTTCCAGCGCGTGAGCGCCCCCGACCGGTTGGAGGCGGTGAAGAAAGTCTGTGCGGTGCGGACGGGCTTCGCGGTGGATGCCGCCTCCGTCATCCTCACCGACGAGAAAACGGGCCGGCGCTACCGGCTCCCTAAAGGCGAGGCGGCTTTCGACAAAGAAACCGCGCTCGGCTGGCCCCGCGCCATTCGTGAGGTCGTTTCCGAGCGCTCTCTGGCCAATATCCACGGCACGTTCTACGAAATCCCTCGGGCCGAGGGCGCGGGCAAGGAGGGGCTGGACGTAAAGCGGCTCAAGCCGGTGGCCTCGCACGGCAAGCTGATTACCGACTTTTGCACCTGGCGGGGACTGCTCGTGCTCAGCGGTTGCCGTCTTGACGCTCACCCCGATGGGCATCGCTTCGCCAGCCAAGACGGTCAAGCCGCGCTCTGGTTCGGCGCGCTCGATGACCTGTGGCGTCTCGGTGCTCCGGTCGGCGTCGGCGGGCCGTGGAAGAACACGCGCATCCGGGCGGGCTCGCCCTCGGACCCGTTCCTGATGACTGGCTACATGACAAAGCGGGTGGAGTTTTCGCACGATAGCCGCCAAGCCGTCGCCATCACTCTGGAGGTCGATGTCGATCACCACGGCTGGAAGGCGTACCAGACGTTAGTGGTTCCTCCCGACAAGACCGTCACGCACGACTTCCCGGAGGGCTTCAGTGCCCATTGGGTCCGCACGACCGCAGATCGAGACTGTACGGCCACCGCTTGGTTTACCTATGGCCGCTAAGGGCATTTCTTTCTCCTTGAAATCATGATGACGGCTACCTTCTCTTGACCGGATGCCGCATATCTTCCTCGATCTGGCCGGCGGTCCGGCGTAGCCGCGCAACGAGATCAGGCACGTGCTCTTCCGGAAACTTGCCCGAGAGTGCGATGCCGGCCACAGGCGGAGCGCCCACCGCGACGGCCACGGAGATGTCTCCGCTGGGGTAGACGAGCCGCGCATAGCCGTTTTTGCGCGCCGCGGCCAGCGACTCCGCCAGCGGCTCCCGCGGCATACTGCGTTCGCTGTCCCGAAGCGCCTCCATAGCCGCGACCACCTCCGCCTCGTCCTCGGGGTCGCAGGCCAGCAGGAGAACCCCGATGCTGGAATGCCCCACCGGTTCCAGCCGGTGCGTGCCGATGGTTTCCTCCAGGCGCATGCCCGGCCGCGCGTGGTACAAGAAGCCGATCTGTGTACGCCACCGCACGCCCAGCGCCACGGTCAGGTCCGGCTCGCGAAGGCGCTCCAGGTAGGGCAGCGCAGCCGCCAAAAGGTTAGATCCCTGCAGGCTCTGGGCGGCAAGGACATGGATCCCCGGGCCGGGCCGATACTTACGATCCGGGGTCTGTTCGGCCACCGATCACCGCGTCCCCAAGAGGCGGTTGACGCGGGTATGCTCCAGATCGAGCCGCTGCGCCGTCTCCGCGGCTGCCGACGGGTTTTGCGGCGCTGACAAGCTCTTCCAAGACATGTAGTCCGTCGATAAGGCTTTGGTTCGGTTGTGCAGGCATGATGATGCTATTAAAACATCTCCGCCGTGCAATGTCCATGTTGAGGTGCCGGGTCTGATCCGCCGTTGCCGCGCCAGCCAGTGCCATAGCTCCGGACTGTCATAAGCGGCTCGGCCGCAGTTGTGCCCGACACCGGCAAAGCGGGTGAATCGAACGCCGGGGTTGCCCGCCCGCTCCAGGGCCGCCACCATCTCCTCGGACCTTTGAACAGGCACGACATCGTCCTCTTGGCCGTGAAAGGCCCAGACGGGCAAATCCTTCAGCCGCGGGGCCAGGGTGGGAATGCTGGGGCCGCACAGAGGCACGATGGCGGCCAGGGTGTCCGCGTGCCGGTAGGCGTACTCCCAGACGCCGCGCCCCCCATGCTGATGCCGGTCAGGTACAGGCGCTCCGGGTCCAGCCGGTGTTGGTCATGGAGCGCGCTGACCAGGACCGCCAGGTCGTTGATAGGCCACCCGGGAAGTTTCTCCGGACACTGGGGACAGACAAGCAGGAACGGGAAGTCCATCCCCTCGCGCACCAGGCGCGGCAAGGCTTCGTTCTTCACCTTGCCGAGGTCATCGCCCTTGGCCCCTGCCCCGTGCAGAAAGAGCACGGTCGGCCACAGCCGCTCGTCCTGGTTGTGCGGCGGATACCGGATCAGGCAATTCATCCGGAAAGTGCGCGTGACGGTTCGTGTGAAGGACACTGGCTCGAACGCAGCGGATCTCATGCCTTCCCCCCGGACGGTCCGTATTTCGCGATAGCGACAGCGTTGATCTCGCAGCCGATGCCGGGCAGAGCAGGTACCGGCAGAGCGCCGCCTTCAAAACGAAACGGCGGCCAGGTGATCTCCTCCCGGAGCGGGTTCGGCAGGTACTGGTTGTACTCCTGAAAAGGTCCGCGTTCACAAAGACGCTCATCAGGTTAAGTGACGCGGCGAGCATGACGCCCGCGCCGACGCCGTGCAAAGCCAGGCGCGCCCCGCGCCTTTGGCGATCTCGTTGATCCTGAGCAGGCCGGTGATGCCGCCCGCTCGGGTCACGTTGGGCGTGATGATGTCCGCCGCCCCGCATGCGAGCAGGTTTCGGAAACCGGCGGGGAGAATTCGTTCTCCCCGCGGCGACGGGGATGTCGATGCGCCGGCGCACCGCCGCCATTTCCTCGATCTGCTCCGGCGGCAGCGGCTCTTCGAGCCAGTAGATGTCCAGCGGCGCGGCCTCGCGGGCAAAGGCGATCGTCTTCGCCGCGTCATAACTGCAATTGAAGTCGACGAGCAGACGGATGTCCGGGCCGAGCGCCGTCCGGATGGCGGCGAGGTGCGCCAGGTCGGCTTCCACCGAGCGTCCGGCCTTGACCTTGATCGCGGTGAAACCTTTGCCCACGAACTCCTTCGCCCGTGCCGCCGAATCCGCGGGCGCTTCGCAGAGCGTCACCGGGCTGGCATAACCGGCGATACGTTCTGTCCGACTTCCCCCGAGCAGGGCGGCGAGCGGCTTGCCCCGCATTTTGCCCAAGCAATCCCACAGGGCGATGTCCACGCCACTCAGCGCCTCCATCATGAAGCCGCGCGTGTGTCCCAGCGCCCCTGCCATGCCGTGGATGCTTGCCCAGATCCCTTCGATGTCCTCCGCGTTGCGCCCGATGAGGAACGGACGGAAGTAATCGTTGATAAGGGACGCGGTCACGGACGGCAATGGCAGGCCCCAGGCCTCGCCTACTCCCTGGGTCCCTTCGCTCGTGACGACGCGCACGAGCGTTGCGTACTGGCCGCGCCGGGGAAAGGTCGTGAAGTGGGCGGCCGGGTACCTAAGCGAAGGCGGCACCCTGTCCTCCCCGCCGAAGATGTCCGACCAGGCCGCGGTCAGCGGGATGGCCTGAATGTCGGTAATGGTCGTGGTCATGGCTACAGGACGATTGGCACCTTTTCCGCTGGGCCAGTGGAGCGCCGCAGGTCCAGGCTCGCCTCCTCTTCTACGGCGTGCTTCGGCTGCGGATAGGTGTCGCGGTCGCCACGCGGGCGGCGCAGGAGGTATTTCTGCCAGCTCCCCTCCGGGCTCCGGTGGAAAAGCTCGTCGTAGAGGTCGTTGTCGCCCAGCGTGTGGGCCGACGAGCCGGGGGAGAAGGAGGTGAAGAACGCGCGGCGGACGTAGTTGCGGCCATTGTTCGAGCCGTGATTGACATCGTGGCTGAAAATCAGCGCGGACCCGGCCCTGACCGGAAGCTTGATACGCAACTTCTTCAGCGTCTCCGGGTCCTCCGGCAGCGGGAAGTTGGCCTTGTGGCTGCCCGGGATCACCTGTAGCGCGCCGCCGTCCTCGGGAACGTCGTTCAGCGCGTACATCACCGTGACCAGGCTGGCGCAAACGCGGCCCTGGAAGTAGTAGGCGTTGACCGGGTCGTGGGGCGTGTGGTTGGCGTGGAAGCCGATGCCCCGGTTGCAGCCGTTGAGCGAGAGCCAGGTGGATTTGAGCCGCGGGAAGACGATCAGGTCCTTGATCCGGCCGATCACCTTCGGGTTCATGGCCACGCGCAGGAAGGCATCGTCTTCCAGAACCAGATTGATCAGCTTGGCCTGACCGCCCTTCGCGTCTTCCGCAGCCAGCTCGGCCGGGGTGAGCGGGCGAATACCTTCCCGCTCCTGATAGCGGTCCACGACGCGGTTGACCTCCCCCAGCAGGTCGTGGTCTATGGCGTCCTCAACAACCAGATAGCCGTTGAGATCGAATTGATACAGCTCGTCGAGGGTCATTTCACTCTCCTTGACTTTGGCGCTATTACAGTTCTGATAATGTTGCATGTCAATGCGGGAAGGCCATGTACTGCTGGTAGCCAGTCGCCATGCCGAACACGCTCCAGAGCACCGGGACTACGTAGTCGCCCAGGATGAGGCCGAGGAAGAACGGCAGCGCGGCCCGGTAGGCCTTGATGCCGCCGTAGCGCAGGGTCAGCCACTTCACCAGCCATGCCAGGAGGAAGGGGAACCACAGGTAGTCCATGCTTTGTGTGGTCGCTAGGGCATAACCCAGCGGGTGTAAGGGCCACCAAGGCACGGTCTGGCGCAGCAGGAAAAGGCCCGTGGCGATGATGCCCCCTGCGCCTGCGGCAATGAGACCCGGAGTGTCCGGGAGCGTCGGCGAGATCAGCAGCGACGCAGCCGTGCGCGCCGGACCGGTCGCCAGATTCGACAGCGCCACCCGCACCTTCGCGGTCGCGTGACCATACGTGTAGTAGATATCGAGATGCGCCCAGAACGCACACAGAATCCCCAGCGCCGCCGCCCAGACAAGTGGGCAGAGGAAGGCGCGGGGCGAGACGCCCGCCGCCTGGCCGAGCTTGACGCCCTGCACCTGCTGCGCCATGGGGACGTCGCGCATGTCCGACGTCCAGGCCAGATGACTTTGCAGCACCGCAAGGTTCTTGGTCGGCAGCGTGTTGGCGCCGAACAGATCGGTGGTGAAGGCGACCGGCGTCCAGGACGGCGCATAGGCCCAGCCCGCCCCGGCCTCGGCGACGATGCGCGCCAGCGCCAGCGCGAAGCAGAGATAGACGAAGACGAAAACGGCGGCGACGGGCAGGGCGAAACCGGCAACAGTGAGGAAGACGACCAGAAACAGCAGGCCACTCCCGCCGCCGACGAAAGCCAGTCGCGACGACATCAGCTCGTTTCGGTCCGCTCCCGTGGGCAGTTTCATTTCCTGCCAGGCGCGAAGGAGTGCTCGGCGCGCCAACCAGAGGGAAAAAAAGGCGATGGCGAGGAAGGCGCCGACGCCCTGTTCGCGCACGAAGGGGGCGCGGTTGGCCGGGCCGGCGCCGCCCGCCTCCGCCAGCCCGAGCACGGCGCTGGCGATGTTGGCGGCCTTGACACAGAGATACAAAAACCAGCAGGAGAAGGAGACGTCGAGCGACAGCAGATAGCCGATGCCGATCACGAAGGGATAGAAGGCGATACGCAATGTCCCCGCCTGGCTCCACGGACGCAAAGTCAGGTACTGGTCCAGCTGGTTGGCCCCTACCGGCTTGATCGGAATCCCCGGCACCCAAGGGTACAGGAAATTCACATAGTTGAGGCTTTCGAGGCCGGCCGCGAGGGTGAAGCCCAGCCACATCCACCGGCTCTTCCAAAACGGGGTCGCGCCGCCGTTTCGGGTCATCTCCAAGGGCAGCAAAACGAGCGGGAACGTCAGGCGCTCCTCCTCGACCCACTGGCGGCGCAGAAGGCTCGTGGCGCAGAGCAGCACCCAGAAGATCGCGAACATAAACGCGCCCCAGGCAAGCACCGGCACGGCCCAGCCCGCGATCACGACCGGGTCATACAGCGTTGCGTTTCCCCGGAAGAAGCCGTTGATGATGGCCGGATCGCGCGGGGCGAGCCACGCCGGGATGTGCGGCCACAATTGCTCCTGCCAAGCGTTGGCGGCCGTCGCATGGTAAAACGGGGCGGCGATCTGGTTCACCAGCATCTGCACGAAGCTCTGCCCGCCCGCGCAGGTCGCGACGCAGAGCATGACGTATAGAAGAACCAGTTCTGCCTGCGTCATCGCCCAGCGGCGCGCCAAGCGCAGAAACAGGAGATTGAGCGGGACCAGCAAGAACAGCACGACGATAGGGCCGCGCAGCAGCGCTGTCTGCGTCCAGCCCAGCGCCTGCACCACCAGATAGGTATAGGTGATGAACCAGGCGTTGAAGCCGATCAGCAGCGCCCCGAGTCCGTAGACGACCACGCGCCGGGGTGCGGCGTCCGTGGCGCGCGCAGACGCGGCAGAAGGCGCAGTCATCTGGGAAGCGCACGGTCGCACGTCGGATTGTTGCAGGGTTGCCACGGCGTGTTCCCTAAGGGATTCATCCTGTTGGCACTGTTGGCGTTATCAGCGTTCCTATTGTGGGAAAGGGGCCTTGCCCTGTGGGAATGCGCTGGAGGCCGGAAGCGCGGCCTCTCGAAGCGCATTCAGTTTGTGCGCTTTCACGTGACCGTCCGCCCAGGCGACGTTGATGATCTCATTGTGAGGACCCTGGCGCGGCAGGGTGCCGACACCGGGGGAGACCGTTCCAGGACACAGCGAACATCCGCCGCCGGCATCATCGGTGAAGGTGGTGGAGGTGCGCCAGAAGGGGCGGTAGACGAATTGGTCGGTATGGGTATTTCGCAGGTCATCGAAGATCATCACGACGCTGGCCGGTTGGTCCACGGCGGCCAGCGAGATGCTTCCATTGGCCGCCCGATTCGAGAAGATAGCCCCGTTGGCCCAATAGCTGTTCTTGTTCTCCGCGGCAATCGCGGCGCCGCCTGACAGGGCCATGCTGGGACACCGAAATATCTGGACATTCTTGATGTAGGGTTGAAGCGGTCCGGCCCAGGCCCAGGGGAGGTTGTTGCCGCAGCCGGTCCGAACGGCGTTACCTGCGGTAGACGCACACGGGGCAGCGACCGCGGCACCCCCGGCGGCGGGATCAAAGGGATACATCTCGTCGTAGTCCTGCGCGTATTGCATGACGCCCAGGCCGATCTGCTTGAGGTTCGAGAGGCAGGACGTCTGCCGCGCTTTCTCGCGTGCTTTGGCGAACACAGGAAAAAGAATTGCAGCAAGTATAGCAATGATTGCTATCACAACGAGAAGCTCAATCAGAGTGAACCCGATCTTCGTTCGCATGGCCGTACTCAACCTCCGTTGGCGTGTAGTGCTATAGTAGCACCAAATTGAAGCTATTATAGCACATCCCCATCCATGCGTCAAGAGGACCGGGAAAATACCTCGTGGGCTTAATCAAGGGCAGTTCGTTGGCGCTAAAGCGTCCCCGCGAGCTGGCGCAACGAATCAGCGATCGGCGCCCCACTCTGGGGTGGCCCCAGCTACGCCTCCGTTCCGCGGATCCAAGTGAGCTCCCCTGGTGACCTTTCCTAGACGCCCTGCGCCGCCTGCTGTTGCCGCTGCGCGGGCACTTCCGGCCCGGCGACTTATCACCGCCTTGGAGCAACTCAGGCCCGCATAGTTACCGGGAAAGGTTGTTTGTCATGTACAGTGCGCGGCGGTTGCCCTTGAGCGGCAGGATGAAATCCTTCCTCGCCTTGTTCTTGATGAAGAGCAGGTTCTCGGCAGAGGAGAACCAGACATCGGCCAGCACGTAGCCAAAGGGTATCTGCTTGTGCACGACCGAGACGATCATGTCACGGGCGTACTCGTTCTTGGTCCTTTTGCTCTGCCACTTGTCCTTGCCGCTCTTCTTGTCGGTGACCAGTTCGGTCTTCTTGATCAACTCGAAGGCGACCGGCAGGGAAGTGTCCTGGCAAAGGTACAGAGCCGACAGCAGGTGGATGCCCTTGACGGTGCGGTTCTGGCTGTGGTCAAAGTGCCAGGTGATAAGCTCGCTCTGGTCGGTGTAGGGCTTTTCTTGACCGTATCATCGATGATGAGCACGGCTTCTGCGGATTGGACGCGGCGCACATGGGCCTTGACGATCTTCCAGAAGGTCTTTGTCCGTTAGCTCCCGTTGCGACAGGAAGCGCGTGACTTGATGGTGCTGATGTCGGGCAGCAGGCGGGCAAGCCCCGTTGCGCTGGCTTGTCCGAAGGAGACGAGCAGGTGATGCGTGTACAGGTCAAGCAGGCGGGTGTTGCGTGCAGTCATCGGGCCAAGCCCATTGTACCAAAACCAAACCGCGTAAGGTGAGTTCTGACGTTGGAGTGACTGTAGGTTAAGCCGGTTTCTGCCCCCCGGAGGGCAACCGGTAGGGCCGCGGGGCGGTGCGTATGGCACAACCATACGGGCCGCCTCGCGCCCCTCACGGGGACCCCTCCCCCATGCGTGGGGCGGCCCCTGTCACGCGAGCGTGACGGTAAAGCAAAACCGAGGTCACACGACATGAGCCTATCGCTCCCCCAAGCGGGGACGGCTATCCTATCCGCCCTCGCCGCGTTCCTGGAAGCGGCGCCCGGCTCGCTGCGCGACGCCCTGCTGGTGCTCGTCCTGCTGCTGCTCTTCGACATGCTGACCGGCGTCGGCGTGGCGACCTACAGCCAGGAACTGGCGTCGCGCAAGATGCGCACGCAGATGGCCGCCAAGCTCTTCCAGTATGCCGGGGTGCTGGCGATCTTCGCCGCGGCGTCCATCGTTGCCCACTCGTGGCTGCTCGTGCAGGGCTGCCTGCTCGCCCTGTGCGGCATCGAGATAACCAGCATCTGGGAGAACGCCAGCAAGCTGCAAAAGTGGGGCGTCAGCCTCGGCCCGATCAACGCCTTGATGGAGCGGACCCGGCCCTACTTCGCCGTGCGGGAACCCGCGGCCGAGAAACCCGCCACGGGCGCAGGAGGGTCCAGCGATGTCTGAGACTCAGAAGGTGATCCCCGCGCGCGCGATCGCTCTGCGCGCGGCCAGTGACGGCGAGAAGAACGCCGGCACGGTCCGGGAGGTCGGCGGCAACAACCGCGGCCCGGCCATCGATTTCTACAAAACCCTGGTCGGCTGGCCGGCCGATTCCGTGATTCCCTGGTGCGCGGCCTTCGCGTGCAGCCGCTACCTCCTGGCAGACCAGCGCCTGGACGCCGAGGGGCCGGACGTGACGCTGCCGGCGCACTTCCCCAGGAGCGCGGCCTGTGCCGCGTACAAGCAATGGGCCAAGCGGCGGCGGCTGTGGCTGCCCGTGGGCCAGGTCAAGGCGGGCATCAGGTCGCCGCGGCGCGGCGACATGGCTATCTTTGATTGGGACGATCATCCCGGCAAGGACCATTGCGGCATCGTGCTCTCCTTTAATGCGCGAACGATGAGGGTCGAGACGGTCGAAGGGAACACGAAGCCGGGCAACGGGGTGTCGCGGGAATCGAACTCCGGTGACGGCGTGTTCGAGAAGGACCGGGGCCTTGGGGCTTTCGGGATCGGCGGCGGGTTCGTGCTGATCGATTTCTAATGGGCCGGGCCGCGGGCCTCCAGCAGTACCCGCGAAATGGCGAACTCTTCGAGGAGTCCGGGCGGGATTTGGGCCGGCTCCTCCTGGGTGGCAAGGCGCAGGCGCATGTCATCCCGGTAAATCGAGACGCCGCCGCATGGGGGAGGGGCCCCGTGAGGCAGAACGCGAGGTCGCCGGGGGAGGGCGGCAAGCCGCGGCTCTCCCTTAACTCGCCGTAGCCGTTGTTCTTGCTGCCGCAATGGGGGCAAAACACGTTCTCGGCGTCCAGGCGCCGCAGATCCGCCAGGGGAGCGCAGACACGCCGGGCGTGGCCGCGGCGCCGCTTCATGTGGCCGCAAGCTCCATCCGGTTGCACAGGCCCACGACGCGGCGCAACTGGCCGAAGTCCAGGCCCCTGCCGGTCCGGACCGCGTTCATGCAGCCGGCGAGCGCCTGCGAAATCTCCTCCAGCTCGGCGCGCAACGGGCTGCCCGCCTCCAGGGGCGCGATCACCGCGTTCAGGTCGCGACTCACCACTTCCAGCCACAGCCAATCAAGCGGCAGGATCGCCTCGTGGCGCTCGGCGCAATGGACGCACAGCGCCAGAGCAGCCAGGGCCTCGCCCTTCCTCTCCTCCGTGTCGACCATTATCCGACCTCCTCAATGTCATCTCGGCAGGTGAAACGGGCCAGGGTGAGCTTGCGGCCCAGCCGCTTCGCCAATGACTCGGCCACGGGGCGCATGAGGGCGAGCTTCGCCTGGTCGGTGGCGATCAGGGGTTCGTTGATCGTAGTGAGGTCCGGGTTCGCCGGGTCGGTTCCGGAGAGGGCGACGGCCGCAACCTTCTCCGGCTCTCCCTTCTTTTCGGGAGCGGACAGGTACATCCATACTTGCCGGATGCGCTTCGTTGCCATCGTCCGATGTAAGTTTACCCCAGGTTTGTCTCACCAGGGTTTCTCGAAGGACGGCGAACATTCTCAATCCTCCTGTTTCGTGGCCGGCGCGCTCAGCAGTTCCATCGTCACGCGGAACTCGTAGCCCATCGGCGAGCGCAGAACGACCTCCTGGAAGAGCGCGCTTCCGGGGTTCTCGGACGGGAGCACCGTCCAGCGGCGGGCGAAGCGCGGATGTCCCGTGAACCATTCCCGGAATAGCGCCATGAGTTCGTCCATGCTACCCTCTTCTCTTCTCGGCCGCTGTGACCGTGATCGTCAGACCTTCCTGGAAACAGGCGGCAAATATTCGGCCGATGTCGCGCTCGGCCTGGCGTTTGGCGTTCTCCTGCCGGCGCGGGTTTTCTTCCGAGAGGGAGGGATGGTTGTTCTCGCGCAGCAGCCGTCGCGCGTAGGCGGCGATCAGCACCCGGCGCGGCACCTCGACGCTGGCCAGTATCTCGCCCTCTTCAAACAGTCCGGCTTGCATCGGCAGCCTCCCGTTCCAGCGCGATGCGCTTGACCAGCCCGTTGAAGGTGGATTGATAGGCCACATGGTCCGGTTTGCCCCGCAGCGGCGGCGGCATCCTGCGTTGGGCCTCCTCATGGATCTCGACGCGCGCGGCCGGGTCCGAAAGCACCCGCTCCGCGGCCTCTGTCTCCTGGGCGTCGCGCCGTTCTCGTTTGTGCCCCTCGGCCTGTGCTTGGGTGGCCGCCCGCTCGCGCCGCTGGGCCTCCTGCTGCTGTTTCTGCGCCTCCTCGAAGCCGGGCGGCGGCCCGTACCCCTTCATAATGGCAGAGTGGAGATAGGCGCCGCGGCTGGTGCGGAACTTCGTGACGTAGGGCAGCAGTTCGAGCTGGCGCCGGCACTCCTCGGGGCGCAGTCTCGCCAGGCCCAAGGCATCGCTGCGGCCCAGGCCGGCGTCCACGAGCGCGTTGACCAGCGCGGTGTCTACGTCTTCGCGCGTCAGTGGGTCCCGGCGATCCCCTCCTGACCGGCGATCCTCCTGCCCATCCCCTCCGGAATCCTCTCCCTCCCTTTTCCTACGCGAAGCGGCAACAACAACGGAAGCGTCTCCGACACGCTCGCGTGTCATGGGCGACCGCGGCGCGTGCGGTGTTGGCGGCGACTCTGTTGTAGTAATTTCCGGAGTAGTTTCACTATAAGGAGGAGTTGCTGCTTTCCTGTCACGCGGCTTGCTGCTTTCGCGCCACGCGGCTTGCTGCTTTTCGGCAACCCGATTTGCTGATTTCCCGCTATCCGAGCTATTGGTATCCCGTAAATCAAGTTGCTGCTTTTCAGTAACTCGGCCTGCCTGTCTCGCCTTCCTTTCCAGGAACTCATCCACGCAGGCGCGCAGGCGCTCGTCATTGATCCGGTAGTGGGCCACGGGCGACACGCCGGACTTTTCGACCACGCGCCCTTCGCGGTGCAGTTCAAAGACGAGCTGGGTCTTGTGTATCCAGCCGTCCGGGTCGCTGGTCCTGTCGCTCCAGTAGATGACCTGAGACAGCAGGTGCGCGGCGGCATGGTCGCGTGTCATTTCCACGAACAGGCGCGGGACGGCGAAGACGTTTCGGTGGCCGGACAGTTCTTTGAGGAGACGAAATCACTCCTCCTGGGTGAGCGCCATCGGCGCCTCCTTCATCGGATTGGTGGGCTTGGCGTGTGATCCCGTTCACAGGATTGTGAACGGACTAGCGGGGCAAACATCGTGTGTGCCGGTTCATGGGGTGCTGTCGCGCCCGGCTTTACTGAGGGGCTTGGGTCGGTGCGTGTCGGGCTGGGGTTGCTGGGCGCCGCGGCCGCTGTCCTTGAACCAGCGGATCAATTCGCGACTGGCGTGCAGCAGGCGCAGCTCCTCCTCGGTAGCGCCGGGGTAGTGCTCGCGCTCGAACGCCAGGTCGTCGGGTTCCATGTCACGCACGCGCGACTGCGGCGGGTTCATGTGTCGGTGAGTCTCCGCTCACGCGCTTGCTCGAAGGCCGCTTTGACCACGGCGAGCGGCTGGCCCGTGACCGCGGCGAAGGCTTCATGCACATAATGCTTGTCGGTGCCGCGCCGCTCCCAGTTGTAGAGCGCGTGGCCCGACCGGGGGCAGCGCGGTTTGTACCCGCGCATCCGGTTGACGAACTGCTGGCGAGACAGGCCGGTGGCGACGATGAGTTCGCGCAGCGACACGCCCGCCCCTACTTCTTCCATAGGTGTAGACATATCTCGTATTAAACAATCTGTTCCATATACCGTATACCATCAACCGTATGCACAAAATGTATGTAACAAAATGTTACAATCGGGTTGTTTAATGGTCTAACGATGGAGGAGGCATGAAATGATAGGGGCGAATAGAACAGAATGTTTGGCTTTCGGGACGTGGCTGCGCAAGCAGCGCCAGGATCGCGCCAAGCGCACATCCTCGCCTGAGAACTGGACGCAAAGAGCGTTGGCGCGCCGCTGCGGCCTCACGCCGGCCTGGGTGTCCCGCCTGGAGAGGGACAAATCACGGCCTTCCAGGGCGGCGGCCGTAACTCTGGCCCGCGCGCTGGGGGCCGACGAGGGCGAGGCGCAGCTTCTGGCGGGCTTCGTACCGAGGCGCGGCGGCACCCATGCGCCCGCCGGCGACAACGGAACTCCTGCCCCGTCGCCGGAGCGCGGCGAGCCGGGGCGCGAAGAGCTGGAGGCGGCGGATTCCCCGCCTGACACCGGGATGGTGCTAGATACCCTGCTCGCGCGGCTGGAGCAGGCCCACCAGGGGGCCGTTATCATCAACTTCTGGGGCGAGACGCGGGTGCGCTGCTACGGCGGCGTGATCGGCACGCTTGGCGGGGGGTGCCTGCAAGTGGGCGGCCCTACTCTGGGCGTCCCTCCCCAGAGCGTCCCTCCCCAGGGTGGCACGGCGAATCTCAAAGGAGACTATGATGGCGCGTAAGAGGATGGCGGCGGCGGTCTCGCAGGGGGCGGCGCTCCCGGAGGGCGACGTGGCGCGGCTCTACATCCGGGTATCCCGGTTCAAGCCCAAGGAAGGCGATCAGTGGTCGGACAAGATGCAACTGGAGAGAGGCGAGGCGTACATCCAGGGCAAGGGCATGACTTTCGATAGGGGCAACAGCCTTACCCACGCGGACTTGGATGAAAGCGCCTTCAACCGGGAGTGGATGGACCGGCCGGGCATCCGGGAGCACTACCAGGCGGCGCTTCGCGGCGAGTTCCGGCACCTTGTTTTCTACAAGGTCAGCCGGCTGGGGCGCGACCTTCGCGAGAGCCTCAAGATGATCCACGCCTTCGAGAAGGCGGGCGTGGCGCTTCACTTCATCTGCGAGCAGATCGACACGAGCACGCCGAGCGGCCGGCTCATGCGAAACATCATGCTCTCGGTGGCGGAGATGGAATCGGAGGAGCGGCGCCAGTTCTGCTATGACACGGCCCTGAACCGGGCGCGCTCGGGCAAGCCGCTGGGGAGGGCGCCGTTCTGGATCGAGCGCGATAGGTAGGGGAACCATTCCCTTTCGGCCGTGTTCGCGCCGGCCGTTCAGCGCATGGTCGTGTTGCGGCTGGCGGGGATGGGGTTTTACCGCATCTGCCAGAGCCTGAACACGGAGGGGTATCCGTCGCCCAAGGGCCGCGGATGGCAGGAGCCGACGGTTTCGCGGTGGCTTTCGGATTTCGGCATCGGCACGCTGGAGGGCTACGCCTACTTCAACGGGCACCTGCCCGCCGACGATCCGGAGCGCGTCGTGATCTCCAACGTCTACCCGCCCGTCATCGACGCCGAGACAGCCACGGCGCTCCGGGCGTTCAACCGGCGCATCCGGCAAGTGTCGCCGGGGCGCAACACGCGCGTCCTGACGACCACGAACCTGTGCTCCGGCCTCCTCAAATGCAGCTTCTGCGGGGGTAGTCTGAGCGTGAACGGGACCGCTGACTTCCGCTGTTACCGCTGCTGCCGAGCGGCGGCGGGCGTCCACGAGGAAACGGTGTACCTCAAGATCGGCACCACCGACGACGCGGTTCTTCGCGTGGCGCAGTTCGCTCTTGTCGCGCCGCCTGCCGCGCGGCCCCAAGCGGCGCCGGTTGTGCGCGACAAAGGGCGCTCACGCGAACAGATCGAAGCCGAGAAACGGCAGCTCCTCTCGCTGCACCTGCGCGGCATCATCGCGGAATCGGACTTCGCGGAGATGTACCGGAACCTGGAACGGGAGCTTAGCCACATCAAGACCGTGGAGGCCCAGGAGGACGAGCCGTCGTTGCAGAGCATGGCAAGGGCGACGGCCGTGGAGCCGGCGGCCACGGAGACGGAGCGTTTGCGGCAGATCGTGCTGCTTGCCATTGAGAGCGCGGTAGCCCCGGTGACGCTGCCTTCACTGGCGCTGCGCGGCGGGAAGCCGCGCCGCTGCGTGCGGGTGCGGCTGCGCTCGCCGATCCTGGTCACGACGCATGACGGCAAGGGCGCCACGAGCGCGCCGGCCGCGGTGGAGGAGTTCATAGCGCCGATCTACCGCACGACCTACCAGGGATACAAGGAGCTTTACGCCTGGATGGAGGGTGCTGCGTATCCTATCGTCTATCGGGGCGAAAGTCCGTCTTGCTTGGCGCGTTGATAGGGGGTGCCCCGGTAGTCCATCGGCTTGCCGCCGGGCTGCTGGGGTACGCCGCGCAGGAACGCCCACCCGTTCTGTAGCTTCAGGTGGTCGACCTTGAAGACGACCTTTTTCTTCAGCCCCTTCTGGACCGGGGCGCGCAGGGCCTCCAGGATCGCCGCGCGCTCGGCGCTCCCGGGCGGCGGCGTCTGGGGACGGCCCTGCTGCGCCCCCGCCTGCGCGCTAAGCGTCAGCAGAAGAATCAAGAAACACCAAAGACCCGCTCGGAACATGGGCAGCACCTCACCAGAACCTGTTAAGCAGTTGTCCATCCGCTAACGTGGATCGCGCAGCTCTTCCGGGTGGAACACCTTCGAGGCGACCCGGTCCAGCACCTCGTCGCCCCAGACCACGCTCGCCTTCATGAGCCGCCGCATGTCCTTGCGGAACGCGGCCTCGGGCACGGTCTTCGTGTACGTGCGGCTCAGGTAGAGTCCTTTGTTCTCCGGCTCGTAATCGACCGTGCCGCCGCCCGTGTCGGCCGTTTTGGCCTGCTCCTCCTGCTTGAAGCCCTCCAGCACGCCCGGCTTGGGCTTGTCGTGGAACTTGTAGATGAGCGCGCTGCATTTCAAGGCCTGCTGCCGGGGCTGATACTCGAAGTAGATCTGGGCCTCGCCGACCATCGCGCCCCCCAGGTTGTTTTCGTTCAGGCCGGGGCTGTTTATGCCCTGACCGCCCAAGAAAGCCCGCACCAGCCGCCGGGCCTCTTCCCGCGTCATCGGCTCGCCGCCCTTCGCCGGCTTTATGCAGCCGATCCCCGCCAGCGCAAACGCGACCGTGAGAGCCATCAAGCGGCCGGCCGCGAACAGGTTATTCTTGTAGGTTCTCACTCGTTCCTCCGCTCCGTCCCTGTCGAAGATACAGGGCCGGCATTACGCATCCTCCTCCGCCGCGCTATGGCCCGGCGGGTGGGCTTTGTTACCGTCCACTGTCGATTGGCTGGACAGGCCTTCGGAGCGCCGCAGCAGCCAGCCCTGCGGGGTTTTGGCCCACGTGTCGCGCAGCTTCATGACTACCGTCACCGCACGGTTCTGGGGGGCATTGGTAACCCTCGCCTTTCCGCTCTGGATCTGCCTGGTCACCACGATAGCCTGGTTTCCCTGGAGCGTGAAGGACTCTATGGCCGTGCTCGCCTTCATATCATACACCGTTTGGAAACCCTGCTTCACCATCGTCTTGTACTCCGCCCGGTTCACCGTGTCGCCGCCACCCGTGAGCCGGAAGTCGGGCGTGAGGAGCCGGGCGATGGCATCGACGTCCTGCTTCTCGATGGCCGCATTGATCCTCTGGTACTGTGCCCGGATCGCCTTCCGGGCCTCGCCGGCAGCGTCGGCGCGGGCAGCGGCGGTTGGCAGGGTCAACATCCAGGCCAGGAGCACCAGGGCAACAGGGGCGTTTCTCACTTTGCCTTTCCTCCGTAAAGAAGTGCTGATCGTCGGCATTGTACGGGGCTACCGTGACCAAATCGTGAACGCCAGCGGCGACACGGGGATGATCGGGAAACGTGATCCTGGGCGGGCTGTCTACCACGCCGGAGTGGGCCGGCTACTTCGACAAGTCGGACCGGGGCGACAAGGCATTTACGGGGCCGCGAGGGCGCGCACGTCTACGGTGACGGGGTGTTCCCGGCGCACGGAGACGAACAAAAAGCGCGGCGTCTTGATCTTGTAGTCGTCAGGGCGCGCGACGAGCGTGGGCAACGAGGCGGGGCCGCGGGCCGGGCAGCCGGCCCGTCACGCATCGACCTCGGCGAACTCGACGCGGCGCTTTTCGCGCACGCTCCGCAGCACGGCCTCCACGGCCCGCGCCTGTGCCGCGCCGTCCTCGCCGGGCCAGAGCGCCCGGGCGGGATCCCGGACGCAGGCCCCGAAGTGCTCGATCTCGCGGACGTAGTGGTTGGCGCCGGGGACGGTTTCCGTGCGCACGTCGTCCCCCGTGCGGATCGTCAGGGTAACCGGCGCGTCCCCGGGCTGGAACGCCCGCTCGGTCGTGACCACGCCGCCCTGCCCGGTCAGCTCGTAGCGGGTGGTGAACGTCTGGTCACAGCCGCCTTCGATACTCGCGGTGCGCCCGTCTCCGAAGAGGAGGGTAGCGGCGGTGTGGCGATCCACGCCGTGCGCCGGGTCGATGCACGCGATAGCGGCGGCGGCCGCGGGCTCCGCCGCGAAAAGGAGGCGCGCGGCGTTGAGCGGGTACCCGCCCACGTCGTAGAACGCGCCGCCCCCGCGCGCCGGGTCCCACCGGTACCCCTCGGTGTTGTTCGCGGGGTAGGTGTATACGCCGCGGAAATGCACCACCTCGCCGATCTCGCCGCTTTGCACGATCTCCGCGATGCGCGCGTGCTGCGGGTGGTGGCGGTACATGAACCCCTCCATCAGGCGGAGGTTCGCGGCGCGGGCGGCGTCGGCCATCCGCCGGGCGTCCCCATAGGTGAGCGCGGCCGGCTTGTCGCACAGCACGTGCTTTCCCGACTCGAGGGCGCGCAGGGTCCAGGAGGTATGCAGGTCGTTGGGCAGGGGGATGTAGACCGCCTCGATCTCGCCGTCGGCCAGCAGCGCCTCGTACGTGCCATACGCGCGCCCGATCCCCAACTTCGCCGCGCACGCGTCGGCTCGGTCCTGCGAGCGGGATGCGACCGCCACCACGTCGGCGGCCGCGGCCGCCGCGAACGCCGGCATCATCCGTCGCTACAACACCCGGGCGCACCCCAGCACGCCCCATCGAACCGGAGAACTATCCATCGTGTAGATCCTTTGGAACGCGGCTGCTCGCGCCGTGTCTACTTGTCACAACCCATGGCACGGGACTCCGCGCTTTCCCGGATGTCAGTTGTACCGCGGTCCGCGGGCGGGGTCGGCGATCTGCTCGCCCATCACGATCGAGCGCGCGATGTGGCCCCAGATGGCGTCCGCGCGGTCGTAAACGTCGGTCCAGAAGCCGAAGGTGAGGATGCCGACGAGGCCGACAGGGGAGAGGACACCCTCGCCCGGGCGGCAGTGCGCCATCCGCCAGACCGCCTCGCGGTTGGCCGCCTTGTCGATCTCGCGGTACTCGGCCCAGACGAGCTGCAGGCCGGGAACGTCCACCGTCCGGACGTCCCCTTCGCCGATCAGGCGTCCCTGCTGATGCAGCCCGTCGAGCAGCAGTTTGGAAAGGGGCAGCCTGCCCCAGTCGATGGGCGGGCTGCGCAGCACGGAAACCTCGAGGACCATATCGTCGTCGGGGTGGGGCCTGTCGTGCAGCTTGATCGAGGTCGGCCCGGGGACGGTCACCCAGCCGGACGGGAACTCGAAGCGCAGTTCGCCCCGGGAGATGACACAGATCTGGTAGCCGGGCGTCGCGCGCCAGCCGTGGTCGGGGGCCAGCGCGATCTCACTGCGAGCGAACAGGCCGTTACCGGCCTTCGGGTTTTTCTGCCGGGCCATGGCCTTGTTCCTTTCCTGCGGGATCCAGCGCCGTTATCAGCGCCTGCGTCCCCTGCTCGCCGCCGCCGGCCGTCTGGACGGCGCGCAGGTTCTCCAGGACCAGGCGCGTGCCGGGCAGGTTCAGGCCCATCGACTCGGCCGCCTCCAGGGCGAGGCGCAGGTCCTTTATCTGGTGGTCCACCTTGAAACCGGGGGCGAAGTCGCGCCCCACGATGCGCGGACCCAGGTTCGTCCACGCCCACGACCCGGCCGCGCCCGCGCCCACGGCGTCGAGCACGGCCCCCAGGTCGGCGCCGGAGCGGGCGGCGAAGACGAGACCCTCGCAGACGGCCTCCAGGTTCAGCGCGACCACGATCTGGTTCACGAGCTTGGTGGTCTGCCCCATGCCGACCGGGCCGCAGTGGACGATCTTTTTGCCCATCGCCTCGAAGACGGGCAGGCACGCCCGGAACGCCTCGTCCGTCCCGCCGGCCATGATCGAGAGCGTGCCCTGCTCCGCGCCCCAGGAGCCGCCCGAAACGGGCGCGTCCACGAACGCCGCCCCCTTCTCCGCCAGCGCCGCGTGGACCCGCCGGGCCGCGTCGGCGCCGACCGTGCCCATGTCCGCGCACGTCAGGCCCGGGCGCGCCGCCCCCACGATGCCGTTCTCCTGCAGGTACACCTGCTCCACATCGGGCACGTCGGAGACCATCGTGATCACGACATCCGAGGCCTCGGCGACCTCGCGCGGCGTGTCCACGACGGCGCAGCCGACCTCGGCGGCGAGCGAATCGGCCTTGCTGCGCGTGCGGTTGAACACGGTCAGGGAGAAGCCGGCCCCGGCGACGTTGCGCGCCATGGCCTTCCCCATCAGGCCCAGCCCGATGAATCCGACGCGTTGCTTCTCGTTTGGCATACGGTCCTTTTCCTCAGCCATTGGCCGAGCTTTGTCATGAGCCTACGTTCGCCCCCGCGCCCGCAACCTCCTGCCCGCGCGGCAGATTCTCGGCGGTTCGATGGATGATATACTCATGATGGTAGGCCCGCGAAACCGGTGAAGGGGCGCCTACACGACACGAACCACCCCGTGAGGCAGGGACGATGAAGCTGGTGACGATGGAGGCGGTACGGGAAGCGTACCCCCACGTGCGGGCGGCGGTGCGGCGCACGCCGCTGTTCACGTCGGCGAGCGTGGCCGCGCGGGCCGGGTGCCCCGCCCTGTACCTGAAGATGGAGAACCTCCAGCGCACCGGCTCGTTCAAGATACGCGGCGCGACGCACCGGGTCCGGATGCTTTCGGACGCCGAGCGGGCGCGCGGGGTGATCACCGCCTCGGCGGGCAACCACGCGCAGGGGCTGGCGCTCGCCGCGCGGGACGCACAGGTCGCGGCCACGGTCTTCATGCCCCAGACGGCCTCGATCGCCAAGATCCAGGCGACCGAGGGTTACGGCGCCCGGGTCGCGCTGGAGGGCGCCAACTTCGACGACGCGGTCGCCGCGGCGCAGGCGCGGGCGCAGGAGACGGGCGCCGTCTTCGTTTCGTACCGACGACGGCATCATCACCGGCCAGGGGACTTTGGGTATCAGCTTCTGGAGGACCTTCAGCGTGGACACGTTTGATCCCCGTCGGCGGGGGCAGGCTGTTCTCCGGCGTGGCGACGGCGGTCAAGGCGGCGCGGCCGACTCACCGGATCGTCGGCGTGCAGGCGGCCGGGGCGGACGGCCACGCGTTCGTGGCGGGCGGGGCGCCTCGTGCCGCCGGGCGCGCCCGTCGACACCATCGCCGACGGTATCGCCATCAAGTCGCCCTCGAGCGCACCTTCGCCTATCCGGCGGTACGCCGACGAGATGGCGACGGTCACGGACGAAGGGCATCGTCGAGCGATCCTGCTGCTCTTGACGCGCCAAGGTCGTCGTCAGGCCGGCGGGGCGGCGCCGCTGGCCCGCCTGCTGGAACACCCCGACCTGGCGCGGGGCAAAACGACTGCTGCTGTGCAGCGGCAACCTTGACCCAAGCGCCTGGCCGATCTGATCGAAGCGGTGCGCGAATCCGCTCCACCGCTACTACCACTTCTTCACGTCCTGCCCCGACCGGCCCGGGGTCTGGCGCGCCTGCTGGAGGCCGTCGCCGGCCTGGGCGGCAACGTGATCGAGGTGACTCCACAACCGCATCTCCCCCGACATCGCCTACGGCCGCACCCGGCGTCGAGATGCTGGTCGAGGTGCGCGACGAGGGGCACATCGCCGCTTTGGAGCGCGGCCTGCGCGGGCAGGACTACCCGTCCGCCGCCTGGACTGAAACGGTTCGGGGGTGCCCGCCGCCAAGAGAGCGTCGAATTCATGGGGCGACTCTCTTGGCGGCGAACGGGAACTGCTTGGGCAGGGAGCGGCTCGCGGCGCAGGGTTTCCCCCGACCACCCCCTTTGCGCAGGGCGTCAAGCCGCCAGCCGCGCGAGGCGAGGGCTCGCGCAAGGCAATGCGACCCACCTTGCCGACGGGGACCAGCCGCGCCACGGCCGCCGCGCCGGGCCACATCCGAACGACGAGTTTCGCGCCACCTGCTCCCACAGCAGCGGGAACAGCCCCTGCGGCCAGCGGGCCGGGTCCGCCTCACCGGTCACGGCGCGGCAGGCGCGCACCGCGCGTCGGAAGTGCTCACGGCACGCCGCCGGGTTGTTGGTCCACAAGGCGAAGGTGAGCGCATCGGAGAACAGGTCGCCGCGCGAAAAGTCGCGCACCCGCCAGTCCCGGTCGACGCGCTCCGCCAGGCAGTCGCGCAGGCGACGCGTCGCCCACTGGACCTGCAGCGCCTGCACCACGCGGTTGCGCCCCGCCCGCGCGAAGATTCTGGCCCAGCGCGTCACGGTCGGGGCGTCGTACTTGCCGACGACCCGGGTGCCCCGGAACAGGACGCGCAGCGCGTCCTCGCCCACGACGGGCCGCCAGGAGTCCGGCCCGCCCACGAAAAAGGCAGGCGCGCCGCCCGGCCCGGGCTGCACGTCCAGCCCGTGCGCTTTGAACAGGTCGGCCCAGACGCGCCCCTTGCCCTTGCGCAGAAGCCCGTCCTTGACATACCAGAGGGCCTGCTGAAGCTGGTTCGCGTGGGAGGCCCACTGCATCAGGCCCCAGGACAGGATGCCCCGGTCGTAAAGGTTCACGGCGTCGTAGCCGCCCTCGACGGCCTGCGTCGCCAGCAGCAGGTACTTCTCGCGGTCCGCGGCCGCCTCGCCCGCGGTCAGGCCGCAGCTGGGGCGCACGCAGGCCCCGGGCTCCAGCCGCAGCTTCCGGGCGACCTTGTAGGCGGGGTCGGACGGGTTCTGCAGTGGGTCGCGCAAGAGTACGAGGGGCGCCGTGGGCGCCGTCTCCGCCCGGACGGACACACCCGTGGCGACACCCAGCACGAGCGCGAGAAAGACGAGTTTGGATTTTTGGACTTGCATGGGAAGCGATAGAAGTACGACGTTCCGGGACCGGCGGATGTTCACCGCCGAAAAACACAGTACCACATACGTCGTTTGTTCCCGGCCGCGTTTCCGCCAAACGCGGTAATATTACTCGGCGCGGGAGGGACACGGCGCGGCCGTGGCGAAGAAGGCATCAAGCACACGAGGAAGGACCACTGAGGCAGCATGGACGCATCCACAACGCCGTATAACGTCGCCATCGTCGGGACCGGTCGGCCCCGCAACACGCCGGGTTTCACCGGGTTCGGCATGGCGCACCCGCATGCCCGCGGCTACAAAGCCACCGGGCAATGCCGCTTCGTCGCGTTCTGCGACATCGACCGCGAGAGGGCGGATCTGTTCAACACGGAACATGCGGACGGGCAGGCCGCCGTCTACGCCGACTACCAGGAGATGCTCCGGGACGCGAGGCCCGACATCGTTTCCGTCTGCACCTGGCCGCACCTGCACGCCCCGATGGTCATCGCCGCCGCCGAGGCGGGAGTCAAGGCGATCCACTGCGAGAAGCCGATGGCGCCGACCTGGGGCGAGGCGCGCCGGATGGCGCAGGCCTGCGCCGACCGGGGCGTCCAGCTGACGTTCAACCACCAGCGCCGCTTCCTGGAGTCGTTCCAGATGGCGCGGCAGCTCGCCAAAGACGGGGCGATCGGCGAGCTGCGCCGCATCGAAGGGGCCTGCAGCAACATGCTGGACTGGGGCACGCACTGGCTGGACATGTTCGCCTTCTACAACGACGAGGCGCCCGGCCGGTGGGTGATGGGGCAGGTGGACGCGCGCCGCCCCTCGAAGGTCTACGGCGTGCCCATGGAGACGCAGGCGACCTGCCACGTGCAGTATGACAACGGCGTCACCGGCCTGCTGTTTACGGGGGACGGGGCCGCGGACATCGTGGGCTGCGCGAACCGCCTGGTGGGGACCGAAGGGATGATCGAGCTCCACAACACCGAGCCGCACGTCCGCATGCGTGGCAAGGGCGAGGGGGCGATGCGGCCCGTCGAGCTGCCCGGGGGGCTGCACGGCGGGGAGGCCATCAACCGCGCCATCGCCGACAACGTCCAGAGCCTGAGGGCCGGCAAGAAGCCCCTGCTCGCCGCCGACAACGCACTCCGGGTCACCGAGATCATCTCCGCGACGGATGAGAGCGCGCGCCGGCGGGGCCGCGTGGACCTGCCGCTCACCGTCGAGGACTCGCCGCTGGCGGCCATGCTCGAAGCGGGCGTCTTCCCGGATGCCGCGGGAGGTTCCGCCCCGGCGTCGTAGGACACCGGCGCCGGCCGCGGGCTCCTGTCCGAAGGAGCCGCCATAACAGCCCCCGGAAGGGTACCCTTCCGGGGGTTTTTGTTTGCCTGCTTCCTTCGGGCACATCGAACGCTCAAGCGCCACCCCTCTGCTGCCGATAATCAAGGGACGGCGGTACGGTGGCGTATCACGACAGGGTGAGCGCGACCGCAGCGTCAGAAAGGGAACCAGACACGCATGCGCAGTCTGCCGCGGAAAGCACAGCTCTACGTGGCGATGGTCTATCTGGCCGGTATCCTCGCCGCGCTGGGCGCCCTGCTCTTCCCCGGGCCGATCGCACAGGCGGACGCCTGGGAGCTGGCGCTGCTGCTGGCGCTGGCGGTCGTGGCCGGCCGCAAAAAGATCCGCCTGATGCGCCACAAGGCCGCCGAGGACGTCGGCTCCATGTCGCTGGGATTCGCCCTCACCTTCGCCACCATGCTGCGCTTCGGGCCGGCCCCGGCGCTCGTGGTGGGGTCGCTCAGCACCCTGTTCGGCTGCTTGTTCACGACCCACCCGCGCCAGCCCCTGTATCAAATCCTGTTCAACGTCTCCTTGACTGTGGTCCAGAGCTGGCTGTCCAGCCTGTTGTTCGTCTTCATCAACGGCGGCACGCTGAGGCTGCACCCGCTAACCTCCTTCCCCGCGGTGGTGAGCGCCAGCCTGTTCTTTTTTCTGATCAACACGGGCGCGGTCGCCCAGATCATCGGCCTCTGTACGGGCCGGAAGGCCTTCCCGTTGTGGAAGAAGACCTTCCTGTGGACCGCGCCCAGCTACTTCGCCGGAGCCTGCGTCAGCACCCTGGCAATCCTCCTGTTCGGGCAGCACCTCGGGGTGATGCTCCTGTTCGCCTCGACGGTGGCGTACCTGACGTACCAGTCCTACGCCGTGTACGCCGCGAGCGCCGAGGAGAAGCAGCAGCACATCGACGAACTCTCCGCGCTGTACCTGGCCACCATCAAGAGCCTCGCCCACGCGATCGACGCCAAAGACAAGAGATCAGAAGACACCACC
>JAUJNC010000497.1 GCA_030446525.1 Armatimonadaceae bacterium | reverse complement strand
ACACGGATGAACACCTGTCTGTTTTCGAATCCATCGAAGCAGCCGAGGAGTGGTTGGAATGGCAGGACGTTGCGGGCGGCGAGTACCGAGCCTTTGACGAGACGGGGCGGGTTCATGATTTCGTTGCGGACAGCACGTCCTTCCGCATCATGCCGACCAGCGAGGTAGAGGCTGACGCGCCGCTTCGGTTCTTGCTGCGCTTCGGTGAGCGTCACGGCTTTTCGGAAGGGGAGACGCGGAACATAAGCGAGCAGTTTAAGAACTTTGGCACGGCGGTTGACTACATCGAACGTAACGGCAAGTGGCGCAAACGTAACGACGGCAGGAGGCCGAAGAGCGCTTAACCGATACTGTGTCGCCGAGCACGCCCGGTGGCGTGACCGTCAAAGCCGACGGCCGTTTGGGGCTCGCGCGCGTCATTGTCCGTCCCAAAGAAAACAAGCTGTGGGTGGATGACGCGCAGCGCGACGAGCAAAAAAAGAGACGTCGATATGGCGAGCGCGCTGTTGGTGTTCGGCCTCAAAAGCACGCCGGCCGCCGAATACAACGGCAAAACCGTCAAGGCGAGTCGTCAAGTCGTGGACGGGCAGGTGGCCTACGTCATCCCGCTCGGCAAAGCGGCTGCGCCGCTTGCCGGGCGCTGCCGCGATGCGCAGGCGGCGTGGAAGGCGTCGGCGGATACGTCGAAGCAAGGCCCCTGAGAGTGCGGGATCGGCCGCCCCACGCTTTCCGACAGACTGCCGGCCAGGCTGTATGCGCAGTGGAAGGACGTGGAGTACCCCGCCGGGCGCTATTGGACAAAGACCCGGATGCCTTTCCAGACCCTGCTTCCCGACCTCTTCCTCTGGTCTGATACGTGTAACGTCTACGTGTTGCGCGATGGCGACGCCGCCCTCCTGATCGACCTGGGCGACGGGGGCGTCCTTGATCACCTGGCCGAGATCGGGGTGCGGCGGGTGGAATGGGTCCTCTTCACGCACCACCACCGGGAGCAGTGCCAGGGCGCGCCCCGCCTCGCGGAGTGGAAGCCGCGGGTAGCGGCCCCGGAAGCGGAGCGCGCGTTTTTTGAGCGGCCCGCCGATTTCCGGCGCATGAACCCCGCCTTGGACGACCCGTTCTCCGTGTACGGCGCGAGCTTCGTCCGCCCGCCCGTGCGGCCGCTCCCGCTGGACCACACGTTCCGGAAGATGGACGACTTCGTCTGGCGCGGGCGCGAGATCTGGTGCATCGAAACGGCGGGCAACTCCCCCGGGAGCATGTCGTACCTGCTCCGGCACGGCGGCGGGTGGCTCGCCTTCGCCGGCGACGTCATGCTCGACGGTGCGAAGCTGCACACCTGGTTCGACAGCGAGTGGGATTACGGGTTCGGCCACGGGATCTACGCCCTGCACAACAGCGCGGCGCTGCTCGAGAGCTTCCAGCCTTCGCTCCTGCTGGCGTCCCACGGGCCGGTCGTGCGGGATCCGGTGCCGCAACTTCGGGAGTACCGGACAAAGCTCCGCACGCTCAAGAAGCGCCTCCTCCGGGGGTACGAAGTCTCCACCTTCGCCGGCGCGGACCAGGACTGCGTCTCCAAGCCGACCCCGGTGCCGCACGTCTGGCAGGTCAGCACACACTTGTTCAAGTTCAAGGGGCCCGACTATTGGCCGAACTTCCATATGCTCCTTGCCGACAGCGGTCACGCCCTGGTGGTCGATTGCGGGCTCTTCGACAGGGCCTTCCTGGACGCGGCGCTGCAAAGGATGCGGGAGCGGCTGGGGCTGAAGCAGATCGACGCCGTGATCGTCACCCATTACCACGGCGACCACTGCCAGGAAGTGCCCCATCTGAGGGAGAAGTGGGGCGCCCAGGTCTGGACACTGGACCGCGTAGCGGAGCGATGCCGGTCGCCGCTCAGCTTCGACTACGCCGCCCCGATCAACGCTTACGGTCGTGGCATCCAATCCATCAGCTTCGACCGGGTACTGCGGAACGGCGAGACCTTCCGGTGGGAGGGCTACGCGCTGACCGCGGACTGGATGCCGGGGCAGACGGAGTTCGCA
>JAUJNC010000054.1 GCA_030446525.1 Armatimonadaceae bacterium | reverse complement strand
GATATGGCCCTCCTGGATTATACCACCACTTTACAACATCAAAACCACCATCATCAACAACAAATAAATGAATGTGGCTTACGGCCGCAGCTTCCGCCTGCGCCATCGTCTGCCGGCGCAGAATGTCCCCGATCCCTCCGCGACAACGCACAGGGGGCGCGAGTACCGCAACCCCATCGTACACGTCACCGACCTGTTCGGGCCGGGCTCATGTCTCGTGGTATTGTATAGACAGAGCATCGATACGTCAAGCGTCCGGCAAACCGCTGCGGCTTTGGATAACCTTACGGTTCTTCCAGGCGACGATCCGCGAGCATACGTCCTGTCCGAGCCCTAAAAAGTACGGGCAGTTTGCCATTACCCCACCTCACCCGCCACGTAGCGACGGTACTCGGTGGGACTCAGGCCGACCTCGCGCTTGAAGTTGCGGCTGAAGACGGGCAGAGACCCGAAGCCGGTGAGGTGCGCGATCTCGCTCACGTTCCTGTCCGAGCCGGCCAGGTAGGTCTTGGCCTGCTCCAGGCGCATCTGCCGGACGTACTCGAAAACCGTCTGCCCCGTCACCTGCTTGAACAGGCGCGCCAGGTACTCCTCGCTCAGCTGCGCATGGGCGGCGACCTGGCCGAGGCGAAGCGGCTGGTTCAGGTGGCGCAGCAGGTAATCCTTGACCATACCGACGTGGTAGTCGGGCCGCTCCTCTAGCGGGGAGACGCCGCTTCGGGTCGCCTGCATCACCTGTCGGGCTGCCAGCGTCACCAGGCTGGTGCAGAGGCCGCGCACCCGCAGCCGATAGCCGGGCGGGCGCAGCTGCGCCTCCTCGCGCAGCTGCCCCAGCGTCTCGCGTATCGACGTATCCTGGCCGTTCGGCAGATGACGCAGATCCTGAAAGTGGTGTCGTACGAACGCGGTCAGGCTGGTCTCTACCTCGCCGCGCGCCGTCGTGCGGCGGTGCGTCAGGGGAAGCGGTGGAACCGCGTGCGGATCGAACGCCAGGCGCAGCGCCTGAAGACGGCAGGCCGTTCCGGGATGGAGGGATATATATTGCTGTTCGCAGTAGTGCGGCACAATCAGGATGTCACCGGCCCGAAGGAGAACGTCGGCATCCGGTCCCGCCGCACCGACCACCCTGTGCCGGCACTCCCCCTGCAGGAGAAAGATCAGCTTTCGGAAGGAGTTCGGGACCGGGTTATTGCCGTCTTCCGGGATCAAAATAATCTGCTCGTGGACGATAGCAAACGGACTGCCGATCCGTTCCACGGCGTGAAGCGAGTATCCCAAATTCGGCCTCGTCAAAATTGGTCAAACAATGTCAATCCAGATCATAGACAATCGGCAAACGGTACGTTATTATAAGGTCATTCTCCGTCAAGCGGGGGCGCGCCGATCTATTGGCACAGTATACCCCGCTATGAAAGGACATCGACTATGTGGTCGTCTTCCTGCCGACGAAGCAAAGGCTTCACGCTGATCGAGCTGCTCGTGGTCATCGCCATAATAGCGATCCTCGCTGCTATCCTTTTTCCTGTCTTCGCCCAGGCCAGGGAGAAAGCCCGAATGGCCGCGTGCCTGAGCAATTTGAAACAGATCTCGCTGGCCGTCCTGCAGTACGCGCAGGACTATGACGAGACCCTGCCGACCGCGGGCTACAATGCAGGGCAACGGGGGCGCTGGTTTCATCAGATCGGCCCCTATGTCAAAAACTACCAGGTCTTCACCTGCCCGAATCTGCCCGACAGCAAACTGACCGGGAAATTTGACGACAACAAATCCGGCTACGGCTGGGCGGGCCATCTGGACGGCATGAACGCCAATACCGCGGGTGAATCCGGCTACTCCCTTGCGGCCATCGCCAAGCCCGCCGAAACCATTACCGTCGGCGACACCGGGTACAACAACTGCAACGGCTGGATCATGTTCCGCATCCCGCCCAAAGAGATACAGGCCAACCCGGCGGTCACCAACCCGGTTGTCGTCCCGATGTTCCGCCATCATGCCACGAACCGGATGACCGTCGCCGTTCAGAACTGCGGCACCACCAGCGCGTCGTACCCGCTGGACGGTCTCGCCACCTTCGCCTTTCTCGACGGCCACGCGAAAGCGCTCAAACCCGGCGCGGCGTTCGTGGAGGCGGCCACGGAGGACGGCGCCAATCTGAACGATACCACCCGGCCCGGCAATGTCGACGGACGCGATAAGTACCTCCTCTGGAACCGCTACTAAATCCCGTAACCGACAGATGGCCCTCTCCTCACCGAGGGGCCCTCTCTTCGTCGGTCCTGATCGTCGAGGAACCATTATCTGTGAACATGCCAGACGACCTGCCGATCATTGACTGCGATGTCCACCCTTCGGCGTCGCGCGAGCACCCCATCGAGCCGTATCTGCCCAAGGCGTTCCACGAAGCGATGAAGCAGGGGCTGGGCGGACAGCCAGGAACCGGCTACGCTAACCCGTTCGGCGTGAACCGGCGCGATGCCGCCTGCACCGATCCGCGGGAGGTCGCTCGTGGCCTCTTCGACCGCTACGGCATCGTGTATGGCGTGCTCCAGCCCCCAGGGATCGGTGTCAGCCTGACGAATAACATCGACGTCGGTTCCGCCCAGGCCCGCGCCTGGAACGACTGGCAGATCGCTGAGTGGCTGGAGGCCGACGCCCGCTTCCTCGGCTCGGTCTGCGTGAACTTGAGCGACCCGAAAGAGGCGGCGAAAGAGATCCGTCGGGTGGGCGCGCACCGACAGATGGTGCAGGTGGTCGTGAGCGGCGAAAGCGCCGATCTCTATGGCCATCGCCGCTACTTCCCCGTCTACGAAGCGTGCGAGGAGATGCGCCTGCCGTTCGCGCTGCACCCGGGCAAAGAGGGCGCTCTGCGCTCGTCCACGCCCGTCGGCAGGCCGTCGAACTACTTCGAATGGCATAGCGGCATTCCGCTCACCTTCCAGGCGCACCTCATCAGCATGGTGACGGAGGGGGCGTTCGAATCCTTCCCCGGCCTGAAGCTGGTGCTGGTGGAGGGGGGTATCGCCTGGCTGGCGCACACGATGTGGCGGCTGGACAAGAACTTCAAGGCGCTCCGGAGCCTCACCCCCTGGCTGAAGAAGGCGCCGTCGGAGTACATCGTCGAGCAGCTTCGTCTGACGACGCAGCCGCTGGAGGAGCCGGACGACCCCGAGCACCTGCTGCAGATCTTCGGCATGATCCAGGCGGAGAAAACCGTCTGCTTCGCCTCGGACTTCCCGCACTGGGACTTCGATGACCCTCGGCGCATCTTCCCCCGCCGGATGTCCGAAGACCTGAAGCGCCGCATCTTCTACGACAACGCCGCCGCGCTCTACGGCCTGCCCGCGCGGGAGCAGGTGCGGGCAAGGGTGGCGGCAAAGGAGTAACCGAGGATGACCGAACAAGGGGACAAGACGGCCGGCGAACCGCTCGGTTTCACGATAGATGATGGCTACGGCACGGAAAACGCGGCCCTCGACCACGCCTTCCGCATCATCGACGAGGCCAAGCCGCCCAAGGCGCGCCAGCGCGGCCGGATCGTCGTCTGCGCCGCCGACGAACTGAAGCCGGGCGAGAAGCGCATCGTCGAGGAGGAAGGCGTCTCCCTCGGCGTGTTCAACATCGGGGGCAAGTTCTACGCCCTCAAGAACGTCTGCCCGCACCTGGGCGCGCCGCTGTGCGCCGGGAAGCTGCACGGGACGCACCGCCCCAGCGAGGTCTTCGAGTTCAAGCCGGACCTTGCCGGGCGCATCCTGCGCTGCCCCTGGCACGGCTGGGAGTTCGACGTTGTCACCGGCAAGGCCCTCTACGACAAGAACAGTCGGGTCGCCACCTACGCCTGCGAGGTGGACGAGAACGGCGATATCGTGGTTCTCCTCTAATGGCGGCAGCTTCCCGGATGCGGCAGCGCAGCCCGATCAGCCGGCGCGCCGTGCTGATCGGCATCGCCCTTGCCGCTCTGCTGTGCGCCGTCACCCCCTACAACGACTATAAGATCGCGGCGACATACCTGGCAGGCAACCAGTTCCCCATCGGTGCCATCTTCGTGCTGCTGGCGCTGAGCGGCGCGGTCAATCCCCTGCTGCGCCGCTTCGCCCCCCGCGCCGTCTTCCGCCGGGGCGAGCTGCTTATCATCTGGACGCTGATCCTGGTCGCCTCCGGACTGCCATCGTCGGGCATGATGCGCTTCTTCCTGCCCCATATCGCCGCCCCGACCTACTTCAGCAACAGCGCGAACCAGTGGGAGCGGCGCGTCTGGGGCGGCCTCCCCGATTGGCTCAAGATCACCGACAAGGCGGCCGCCGATGCCTACTTCACCGGCTACCCCCGCGGCGCGGAGCGCATCCCGTGGGAGGCATGGGCGACGCCCCTTCTGAGCTGGGGCCTCTTCGCGCTCTTGTTTCTCGTCGCCTCGTTCTGCATGGCGAACCTGCTGCGGCGGCAGTGGATCGAGAACGAGAAGTTCGTCTTTCCCCTGGTGACGCTTCCCGTGCTGCTGGCCGAAGAGCCGGAGCCGGGGAAAGGGGTAAACGCGCTTCTGCGCAGCCGGCTCCTGTGGCTCGCGGTCGCGCTCGTGACGGCCCTGCACACCCTGAACGGCTTGCACCAGCTCTATCCCGCCGTCGCGTCCGTTCAGACGTCCCTTAACCTGGAGGAGTACCTGACCACGCCTCCGTGGAATCAATTGGGGGCGTTTCCGGTCCTCTTCTTTCCGCTGGTCGTGGGTCTGGCCTACCTGCTCTCCGCCGAAGTCGCCTTCTCGCTCTGGTTCTTCTTCCTCTTCTACAAATTCGAGATACTGCTGGGCGCCTTCTACAACTGGGACATGCCCGCCTCCATCGGCAGCCCGGCCGAGAAGCAGTTCCATTCCCTCCAGGCCTTCGGCGGCGCGCTGGCGCTGCTCTCGTGGACGCTCTGGACGGCGCGGCGCCACCTGCGCGACGTGTGGGAGAAGGCGGCCGGCGGGCCGCGCGCCCCCGTGATCGACGACAGCCGGGAGATGCTCTCCTATCGCGCGACCGTGATCGGCCTTGCCGCCAGCTATGGCGGCATGGCGCTCTGGTTCTATCTGGCGACCGTGCCGCCACTGCTGATCGCCGTCAGCCTGCTGCTGCTCACGCTCTCGCTAGTCATCGTCGCCTGGATCGTGACCCAGGCGGGCACGCTCTACATGGCCGTTCCCTGCACCGCGATCGATGCGATCGGCTCGACGCTGGGGACGCATCTCTTCGCGCCCGGCCCGTGGTACATGAGCCAGCGGGCAGAGGCCATGTTCTACCGCGACACGCGCGAGCTGCTGCTTCCCGAGCTTCTCAGCGGCGCCAAGGCGCAGGAGGGCAGCCACCTTCATTCGCTGCGCCCGCTGTTTGTGGCCATGGCCGCTTCCGTGGGCGTCGGGTTCGCGGTTTCGCTGGCGGCGTCGCTGTGGCTGCCCTACTATAACGGGGGGGCCAACTCGCTGCCCAACCCGTGGGCGTTCCGCACCGGGCCGGTGCGCCCCCCTGCAGATGCTGGGCAATATCGCTTCCGCTCCGCTGCCGGGGGCGTGGACCAACGGTCTGCATGTCGCGGGCGGCTTTACCGGCATCCTGGGGCTGCTGCTCCTGCGGGCGCAGACCGGCTTTGGCCTGCACCCCATCGGCTTTATCGGCGCATCGGTCGTCTCCGGACGGACCCTCTGGTTCTCGATCTTTCTGGGCTGGCTGTGCAAGACCCTGATCGCGCGCTATGGCGGGCTGCAAGGCTACCGGGCGGCGCTGCCGTTCTTCCTGGGGCTGATGGTCGGTGACGTTCTGAACGCCACGCTCTGGGTCGCGCTGGGTTATCTGACCGGCGTTGGTTACAACATCATGCCTACCTGACCCCTTGAGGGACCTATGTTTCCCTTGATAGCTCCTGCTATTCAGTCGCTGGATGCGACATGAGGTCGCACAGCATAATCAGTGCGGTGAGACAGCCGGTGTTGTGCCCGGTGCAGGGCCGCTTTGCTTCGGGCTCGAAAGCAGAATCCTGGCTGGGGGGCCGGAAGGCGTTCTGGCTGTTCTGGTTCAGACGCGCTTCCAGATCCAATGTTCGGGCCTCCAGTTCGCCGATGCGCGCTCTATAGTAGCACGCTACCGCGAGCGCAAAATACTGCCCAGAATACGCGCCGCGGCGGCTTTATCCAATGGCTCGTTGTTGTTGCCGCACTTGGGGGACTGGACGCAGGAGGGGCAGCCGGTCTGGCAAGGGCACTCGTTCAGGAGCGTCCGCGTGGCGCCGAGCCAGTCGTCGATCAGGCGGAAGCCGGTTTCGGCGATGCCCACGCCGCCGGGGTGCGCGTCGTGGACGAAGATGGTGGGCGCGGCCATCTGCGGGTGGAAGGGCGTGGAGACGCCGCCGATGTCGTTGCGGTCGCACAGGGCGAACAGCGGGAGGAGGCCGATCGAGGTGTGCTCGAGGGCGTGGACGCCGCCGGCGAGGTCGAGGCCCGCGCGCTCCAGGTCGCCGATCAGGGGGCCCGGGAGCGGGTACCAGACCGCCTCGGTCTCGAAGCGCTGCTCCGGCAGGTCAAGGTCGAAGACGCCGAGCACCTCGTCGGAGAAGAGCCTGCTTTGCCGGTAGCCGACCACCTGCGTGGTGACGACGACCTCGCCGAAGTAGGCCATGGTGCCCCCGAACGCCCGGGTGGCGCGCGTCTGCTTGATCTCGATGAACGAGTCGATCTTGGGCTCGGTATAGTAGCTGGCGGCGGCGGGGCGGACGTGGGCGCGATGGTTCTGGGTGTCCAGGGTCTCGACCACGTAGCTTTCGCCCAGGTGGAGGTAGACCGCGCCCGGGTGCAGCGTTTCGAAGGCGCGCGCCTCCTCGACGGTGCCCAGGACGGAACCGCCCCGGCTCCGGTCGAGGATGACGTACTGGTTGGCGGACGCCGACCGGATGCTCATCAGGCCCGCCGGGTAGTCCCCCCGGCGTAGTGGA
The DNA here is from genome assembly GCA_030446525.1 of Armatimonadaceae bacterium. The sequence continues at coordinate 20,987 of JAUJNC010000054.1, read as the reverse complement.
AGCGGTCGCCGCGGGCGGCCAGGTCGCCGTTCTCGCACAGGCGGCGGGTGATGTGCACCGCCTTTTCGCCGCCGAAGAGGGCGAAGTCGCCCTCGGTCAGCGGGCGCTCGTAGGCGGCGCAGAGCAGGTGACCCTCCAGGATGTGGCGGTTGGTCGGGTCGAGCGTGGCGTGCTCGTGCGATCTGCCGAAAAAGTAGTCGGGGCGGCGCATCAGGAACTGGTCGAGCGGGTTGTCCTGGGCGACCAGCACGGCCACAGCGCGTCACCCTGCCGCCGCCCGGCGCGCGCCGCTGCTGCCACGTCGAGGCGACCGTGCCGGGGTAGCCCGTCAGCACGCAGGCGTCCACGCCGCCGATGTCGACGCCCAGTTCGAGGGCGTTGGTTGCCGTGACGCCGGTCAGGCTCGCCGCTGAACAGCCTGCGCTCGATGTCGCGCCGCTGCGCGGGGGTGTAGCCCGCGCGGTAGGAAAGGACGCGCTGCGCCAGGCTCGGGACGCGTGGTCCGCTCGAAGGCGGCGCGGGCGTAGGTGAGCAGCAGGCTCCGCCGTCTTGCGGCGCGCGTAAAGGCGATGGTGCGCACCCCCTCGCCCACCAGGGTCGTGAAGAGCGTCGTCGCCTCGGCGTTCGACGAGCGGCGCTGCGCCGCTGGCGGGGTCGAACACGGGCGGGTTCCAGAAGACGAAGTGCTTTTTGCCGGTCGGCGCGCCGTCGTTGCTGACGACCTCGGCGCCCAGACCTGTCGCGTAGAAAAGCTCGCCGGGGTTGGCGATGGTGGCCGAGCAGGCGATGAACTGCGGCCGGGCGTTGTAGAGCGCGGCGACGCGGCGAAGTCTCCGCAGAATGTTGTGCCGACGTGCGCGCCGAAGACGCCGCGGTAGACGTGCGCCTCGTCCACGACGACGTAGCGCAGGTTGCGCAGAAACGGCCCCCAGCCGGTGTGGTAGGGCAGGATGCCCACGTGGAGCATGTCCGGGTTGGTGATGACCAGCCGCGCCGTCCGCTTGATCGCCCGCGCTCTTCCCGGGGCGTGTCGCCGTCGTAGGTCGCGGTGATGACGTCGGGGAAAAGCCCCAGCGCTTCGATCTTGCCCCGCTGGTCCTGCGCGAGCGCCTTGGTGGGGAACAGGTACAGGGCGCGCGCCGCCCGGTCCAGGAGCAAGGTTTCCAGCACGGGGGCGTTGTAGCACAGACTCTTGCCGGACGCCGTCGCCGTGGTCACGATGAGGTGGTGTCCCCTGCGCGCGCCGTCGATGGCCTCGGCCTGGTGGGCGTAAAAGCGCGTCATCCCGGATCCGGCCAGCGCATCGGCCAGCCGCGGCGGCAGCGGGGCGTCGAGACCGGCGTAGGCCGCCGCCCGCGCCGGTATCTCCTCGACGTGGGCGATCTGGTCTTTGTAATCGGGAAGTCGCTTCACGCGCGATAGAAACTGTTCGGGGTTCACACCCACATTATGCCGCGCGGCGAACAGACTGTCAAACGCCCAAACGCCGCACCCTGCGCCTTACGGGTTTCCGGCGGAGGCGTTGCGGCCGCAAAGGAAAAAGGCCGGGGCGGTTCGCCCCGGCCATGGATGTTCAAGGAGATCACACAACAGGGTGATTCCGCGAATGGAGGAAAACTTCACACGGAAACTTTGTCCGACCCGTACGGCAATAGTGCAGCGGATGCTAATGTCTTCTCTGTTGAGGTCGGGTGATAGAGCTCGTATCCTGCCGTTAATTGGGTACCTCATGGTCTGTCTTGTTCCGCGTGAGTTGACTGCGCCAAGCGTTGCTTCCTTATCAGCGATCGGATATAATGCTCACACACTGTGACGCCGTGCAAGTAAAAACCTCACCACTATCGCGCTTCACAGTCGCCGTTCTGGCGACCGCACTGGCAGTGCTGATCCGGTTCCTGTTGAACCCTGTCCTTGGGCACGATGCCCCCCTGCTGGTCTCCATCCTGGCAGTGATGTTCGCGGCCTGGTATGGCGGACGTGGATCGGGGATGCTTGCCATCCTCCTCAGTGCCGTGCTGAGTGTTTTCCTCTTCATTCGTCCGCTCTATTCCCTTCGCATCGATAACTTCAGTGATGTGTTGCGGCTGGTCCTGTTCATCGTGATCGGGTTGCTCATCACCTGGCTCACGGAGGCGCTTCGCGCCGCAGCGACGGAGCGGCAGCGGTCAGAGCGTATCTCGCGCGGGCAGACGGCCGTATTAGCCAACACACTCAACGCGCTCACCGCCAATCCGGAACTGGATACGTTCCTGCGGCAAGTGCTGACGGACGTTGCGGAACAGTTAGAGTCCCCCTCAGCTTCTCTCTGGTTCTGCAACGCAGAGGAAGGCATACTGGACTTTTATATTGCCAGCGGCGCTAACGGGGAGCGTGCGGCGCCTCCTGCCGTGCCAGAGCCTCTGCTGTGCCAGAGATCCTCTTTGTGGAAGGAACTGGTCATCTCCCGACGCCCCCTCGTCGTCACCGATGTCAGGAATGATCCGCGCATCGGGAACCAGGATAGGTGGCTGGCTGAAGGGATGCAGACCCTGCTCCTGGTACCCCTACTAATGAACAACGAAGCGATCGGGCTGCTGAGCATTTCCAGCGGCCAGCACCGCCGGTACGAGCCGGAGGAGATGGAACTGGCCAAGGCGCTAGCCCAGCAAGCCACGCTCGCCATGCAATTAACCCGCTTGGCCGAGCAGGGGCGACAGACCGCGGTGCTGCAGGAGCGCAACCGGCTGGCCCGCGAGATTCATGACACCTTGGCCCAGGGCTTCACGGGCATTGTGGTGCAGTTGGAAGCGGCCGAATACGTACTAACGAAAGCGCCTCAGGAGGCTCGGGAACACCTGGCCCGGGCCGGCGCCCTGGCTCGCGAGAGCCTGACCGAGGCCCGCCGGTCGGTGCGGGCGCTACGGCCTCAAGCTCTGGAGCAGAGCAGCCTCATCAGCGCTTTTGCGCGCCACGTTGAGCAGATGACTTACGGCACGCCGACACAGGCCCATTTTCGGGTCCACGGCACACCCCCGTCTCTGGGCCACAATAAAGAGACGGACCTGCTGCGCATCGGCCTGGAGGCATTGACCAACGCGCTCAAGCATGCGCGGGCAAATGTGATTCGGGTGGAGCTCTTCTTTGAACCGGGGGAAGTGCGCCTGTCGGTGCGGGACGATGGTCAGGGGTTCGACCCACACCTCGCGGAGGCTGCGGAGGGCTTTGGCCTCAAGGGCATTCACGAGCGGGTCGCCGACCTGGGTGGGCAGCTGACCGTCGCCAGCGGGCCCGGCCAGGGAACCGAAGTTGTCGTGGTGATACCTTGTTAACATTAAAGAGGCTCAATCCCACCGGGAGGTTACTTTGAGCAAAGACAAAGCGATTCGTATCCTTGTGGCCGACGACCATCCCGTAGTACGTGCGGGAGTGGCCGCCATGATCGAGCAACAGGAGGATCTGACGGTCATCGGTCAAGCGGGTGACGGCCCGGAGGCCGTGGAACTGTTCCGCTTCCACCAGCCCGATGTCACACTGATCGACCTGCGGATGCCGCAGATGGACGGAGTGGAGGCAATAAGGCTCATCCGGGGGCGAGTTCCCGGCCGCGCGCATCATCGTGCTGACCACCTATGACGGCGACGAGGACGTTTACCAGGGCCTGCGCGCCGGCGCCAAAGGCTACCTGCTCAAGGACGCGGGCGCGAAACGCTGCTCGAGACGATCCGTGCGGTGCATGCCGGGCAGACGCGCATCCCGGGGCTGGAACTGGCGCACAACTGGCGGAGCGCATGGGCGCCTCGGAACTTACCGCCCGCGAGCGCGAGGTGCTGCGCTTGATGGTAGCAGGTAAGAGCAACCAGGAGATCGGGGGTGGCTTTGTTCATCACGCAGGCTACGGGTCAAACCCACGTCAACAGCATCCTGAGCAAGCTGGGCGTGGGCGATCGAGCCGTTCAGGCCGTGACCACGGCTTTGAAGCCGCGGTATCGCACCGAGGAGCCCTGCCGGCGAGTTGAGAAAACACCCACCTAGAGGTTGACCTGCAGATCATCCCCTACGGCGGGCAAAATACCGTCCCGCGTATGGTTGCCGCAAACACATATTGCGAGGATACTATGTTCGCATTCGCTACAAGCGCCGAATAGGGAAGTTGTTGTACGCAACGCGGCAGAGGTCACGTTGATCGAGCTGTTCGTCGTCATCGCCATCATCGCAGCACTGCCGACCATTGTTGTTCCTGTTTTCGCTAAGGCCAGAGCCACACGTCAAGCCTGCATATCAAACAGGAAAACAGATCGGGGCAGGTCTCATGATGTACACGCAGGACTACGACGAGACACTGTCCGGCAACGACAAATCAGCGGAAGGATGGAAATAACGGCGGCAAATACAAGGCTAAGTTTTAGAACCGGCCTTCCGGTCTACTGCTACGCCCTGGCTGAGCCTAGGGGGCTCTTTCCCCGCCCCTCTAGCCGGCTGGTGCTTATGGGTTGGCGTGGGCCACTTGGCCGAGATTTTTCTCGGTCGCCTCACCGATGACGCTGGCGATTCGGCGAAAACAAAAGGAGATGACAACATGGTGACATTTACTCTGCTGTCCAGCGGTCAGGTGGTTATTACAGCACAGTCCAGAGAAGCAGCACATGAACGAATTAAAGCATGCAGAGCTGGCGCGGCAGGGGCAGTCAGCTCCCTGAGCTTCGAGAGAGCCTCAGGCGTAGAGATGGTGTTCCTTCTTCCCAAGGCGGTGCGCATCAGCGTAGAGAGGATGGGCAGAGGGGAATACCGATGGTTTCGTCGACGAGTAGCCGCAAAGAAGATATTCTGGTTCGCGCGGCTTCACGTGAGCCATTCTGGCGGAACACCGTCCTGCTCACCAACGCCCGTTATTCCTTCGACACGTGTGAGGTGACCAGACGCTTCCTAGAAAAGCTGTCGTTGCCAGGCCGCAATGCTGCTAAGCCTGCATATTCGGGGCCACTCTAGCTGGCATGGTCAGTTCTTCTGCTTTGGGACAATTCTTTTCCATCTGCGCTGCAATCTAGAACACACGCAGAGGGAGTGGCTTCTGGCGCACCCGTGGCTCTTGGCGTAGCCGATAGCTGTGGCATCGAAGTCTTGCACCCGCGCCATCAGTCAAATATCCTCCTCGTGTTCTTGCGTCAAGGCATCGCTTCGTCTTGTGTAGGAGAGCCATACGTTGTCACCGATAGGCGTTCATCACGCGGCCGGTTCGCGCTGGTGAAGTGACGATCAGTGCGAGATGCCCCGGCAGACCGCTACGCGCCGGGCGACGCATGTCATGACAAGACATGACAAGAGCTGCGAGATGGGCTTCATCGGGAGCAACCGTGCCGGCCAATTGGTGGGATTGGGCGCCCGGGTCGCGGGCTCGATGCAGCGATCGAGCTGGGTGACGACAGGGAATTTTTGTTCTGGCGGCTGTGGCCAGACGACAGGAGCATCGGTTAGGAGCACACCAGATGGAGTATAGGCAATATAGACAAGCGGTTGAAGTCGGGCGAGGGCGGTCGAGTTCTCCCGCCGGTTCAGGAATCGTGGAGCGGGTGAGATCCGTGCCGCTGGGGTGGGTTCTGCGCGACGTACTGATCCCCTGGGCGGCGACGCACCTGATGTTCGTCGCGGTGGCCATGATCGCGATGAAGTTCATGCCCCTGGCGAGACATGCGGCGGTATGGGACGGGTCGTCCCGCTGGTGGATAAACATGTGGTCCCGGTGGGATGCCTTCCATTACCTTTCCATTGCTCGGGAAGGATACATCTACGCGGGACCCGATCAGACGACGAACGTCGGCTTTTCACCCTTGCTTCCCCTGCTGATGAGGCTAGTCGGTTCCCTTGTGGGTCGAATGGACGACGAAGGCTTGCTCATCGCCGGCATTATCCTGACCAACATCGCCCTGCTGATCGCCCTCTGCTACTTCGTTCTGTTGGTGCGCCTCGACTTCGACGCGGCAACGGCCTCGCGGACGGCGTTCTACCTGCTGATCTTCCCGACCAGCCTGTTCCTCTCGGCCGTGTACGCCGATTCGCTGCTTTTGGCGCTCACCATCGCCGCGTTTTACCATGCGCGGCGCGGGCAGTGGTGGATCGTGGGCGTAGCCGGTGGCCTGGCCTCGCTGACACGTCCCTACGGCGTCTCGGTCGTGGTCCCGCTCGCCTTCGAGTACCTGTACCAGCGCCGCTTCCACCTGCGCGCAATCCGCTGGGACGTCCTCGCGCTCGGGCTGATCCCGGCCATCTTCGTCGTTTGGGGGTTCTACATGTACCGCCTGACCGGTGAGCCCCTATTCGTGCTTGCACCCGGCGCCGCCTGGGGCCGCAAGCCCACGCCGCCCTGGACGTTGTTAGGCACGCATGTATCGCTGCTTGACCTCGGCTTCACGCTAATCTTCCTCGTCCTGGTGCTTGCCTCATGGCGGTTGGTGCGGCCAAGCTACGCGCTGCTGGCCAACCTGTTCTTCCTGATCAGCATCTCGTCCGGGTACCTTATGTCGCTGAACCGCTACGGCTTGACGATGTTCCCGGTGTTCATGGTGCTGGCTATCGCGGGGCGGCACCCGCTCTTCGACCGCGTGTATGTCGCCATGGCTGCGGGCCTTGCCGGTCTGTTCATGGGCATGTTCGCCTTGTGGTTCTGGGTCGGATAGCGGCAGGTGCCACCGGGTGTGCGGTGTGCGGTGTTTACACGGCCGCCAAAGTGGTATATCCTTTCCCGGAGACCTTCGCGAAACGAGCGGCGCGCGGACCGTCCGGGCAAAGCCTGCCGGTTCAGGTAACCTCCGCGTGAAAGGAGACGATGCCGAAGATCTTGCTGGTGGACGACAACGAGGAAAACCGGGACCTGCTGTCGCGGCGCCTGTCGCGCTGGGGCTGCGAGGTGGTCACGGCGGCGCGGCCAGCCCGAAGCGGCGCCGGGCGGCTAAACCGGCGCGTCCTTGGGTACCATGACCTGGACCGCGTGCGGCACGATCTCGGCGCTGAAGCGGCGCACCCTGCCGGCCTCCTCGCCGTCGTACTGGAACGGCTGCGGGAACGCCATCTCGACCTCGACCCGTTTGGCCGACCGGTACTCGATGGCCCGCTCCTCGCGCAGCCGCTTCCTGACGGCGCTCCACGCCAGGCGCGCCCACGCGCCCAGCGACTCGGCCTTCAGGATGGCCACCTCTAGCTCGCCGCTCTGGGGGTTCGCGTCCGGGACCACGTCTACGCCGCCCTGGATGCGCCCCATGTTGGCCACCATGACCGACTTGGCGCGCCGCACCAGCGGCTGCCCGCCGTCCAGGCGGATCGTCGTGCGCACCGGCTTCTTGCCCAGGTTGCGCGCGGCGGCCCAGAAGTAGGCCAGCAGGCCCATCCGGTTCTTGGCCTCACGGTCCGCGTCGCGGATCACCGCGGCGTCGTAGCCCGCGCCGGCCAGGATGGCGAAGAACCTCTCCTCGCCCGTGTCCGGGAGGCGCAGGCGCGCCAGGTCCAGCGGGCGCTTGGTCCCGAACAGCGCGGCGTGCACGCCCTCGGGCACCTGCGGGGGGATGTTCAGGTTGACCGAGAGCAGGTTGCCCGTGCCCGCCGGGAAGATCGCCAGCGGCACGTCGGTGCCGATCAGCGCGCCGGCCGCTTCGACGACCGTGCCGTCGCCGCCGCTTACCGCCAGCAGGTCCACGCCGTCTTTGAGCGCCTCCTCGGCGAAGTGGCGTGCGCCTTTCTCCTTGGTGGTGACCAGGTGCTGGCAGCGGTAGCCGTGCTCGGCGAGCGCCTCTTCGATGCGCTTTTTGCGCTCCTCCGGGTCGCCCTGGCCGCTCACCGGGTTGAAGATCACGGTCACGCACTTCTGGCCGTCCTTGGTCCAGCCCGGGGCCGGGCTGCCCTCGACGGTGGTCCGCGTGGGCGTGCGTTCGGTGCTGACGGCGGCGCTCTGGGCGGCCCGCACGGCCTCTTCTTGGGCGCTGTCGCCGGTTCTTACGGTAGGCGTTGCCATGATTGTTCTTGCCTTCGCCGAGGCTTCGAGTCGTCTCCAAGAAGCTGCGGGGTTCTTACGCTGGCCCGCCGGCGTGGATCGGGGATCTGCAAAAAAGCCCGTGCCGGCGGTGCCGGACACGGGCGAGGAAGTGATGTATGTCAATAAGATTGTACCCCACTTTGTCGCGCCGTAAACGTGCCGAGGTTTATTTTATTCGGGGTGGACGGCCGCGCCGGATTGCGCCGAACGCTTCGCCGCGTCGAGCACGGCGATGGCCCGCCGCGCCTCCGGCAGCTTGACCAGCGGCTCCGCCCCCCGGGTCAGCACGTCGGCGATGTTCTCGTAGAAGTTCCTCCAGCGGCCGGGGACCGTCGGGACGGTCCGCTCCTGCTTGCCGTCGTGGAGGCGGGCGTATTTTTGCGGATCTTCGGTGGCCGCGTCGATGTCGCCCGCCTTCATCGCCGCCTCCTGGGGGTCCAGGCCGTACTTCTGGAAGGTCGCTTTCGTGCCGCGGACGTAGAAGCGCGGTTTGCTGATCGCGGCCAAGCTCGACAGGTCACAGATGCCGGTCTGGCCGCCCTCGAAGCCGACCACGATCAGGGCCTCGCTTTCCACGTCGGTGGTGGGCAGGTCGTGGTGCATCCGGCAGTAGACGCTCCGGACAGGCCGGGGGAACAGCAGCACGAGCTGATCCAGCAGGTGCGCCCCCAGGTCGTGCAGCCGCCCGCCGCCCATGGCCGCCTGCCCGCGCCACCCGCCCCAGGGGCCGAACCCCTGCCAGGCCATCTCGGCCCAGCGCACGTCGCCCAGCGCGCCGTCCGCGATCAGCTTCTGCAGCGTCAGGAAGTCCCCGTCCCAGCGGCGATTCTGGAAGACGGTCAGCAGCACCCCCTGCCTTCGGGCCGTGTCGATCATCCGGTCGCAGTCCTCGAGCGAAAGGCACATCACCTTGTCGGTGACCACGTGCTTGCCGGCCTCCATGGCGCGCACCGCCAGCTCGGCGTGGGTGTTGTTGGGCGTGGCCAGCACGATCAGGTCCACCTCGGGGTCGGCGATCGCGGCCGCGAAACCGTCGTAGGGCCGGCACCCGCGCTCCCGGACGATCTTTTCCCGTGTGGCCGGATCGCGCGACGCGACCCCGTGGAGCGTCAGCCCGGGGGTGATGCTGATGAGGTAGCTATGAAAGCTCCTGCCGGCGAAGCCGTACCCGATCACAACGGCGCGTGGTTTCTGCATAATGTTTGTTCGCGTCGACCTTTCCTTATACAGCCAACGTTCGCCTTCGGTGCCGCACATGCCTCCTTCCCGGCCGTTCGAGGAGGAGACGCCGGACCGCTTGGCGAACTCTGCTTCCAGCGTTACCACCCTTCCGCCGCGGCGATGCAGCGTCCGGCGGGTTCGGAACTTAGAGGAGGTTTTCTTTGAACAGGTTTTCTCGCCTTGCGTGCGCGGTCAGTGCTCTCGCCGCTGTCGGGGGCGTGACAGGCACGGCCCACGCCTTCGAGGCGTTTTCCACGAAAGAGGGCAAGCCGTGCGCCTACTGCCACGTGAACGCCAAGGGCAGCGGCCCGCGCAACTACCGGGGCGTGTTTTACAAACAGAACGCCCTCTCGTTCGCCAAGTTCGACGACGCCGCCGAGGCGAAAAAGGCGGGCGTGGAGATCGGCCCGGAGCCGACCCCGCCCCCCAAGTCCTACACGCCCGCGGATAAAGCCGCCGAGCCGGCGGCGGGCGAGACGAAAGAGGAGCCCAAGAAAGCGGAGTCGGCCGACGGCGGGCAGGCAAAGCCGGGCGGCGGGACCACGGTCGCCCAGGGCCAGGGGCCCAGCGTCGAGCCGCCCAGGCCGGCCACCGCCTCGCCGACCATGACGGTCCCCCAGGCGAAGGCCAACCTGAAGGCGGCGGAGGCGCTGTACAAAAAAACCCCAAACAACGCCGCCCGGAAACAGGCCTACGCCCAGGCGCTGGCGCATCTGGGGCACTCCACGATGCTGGACCAGAGCATCCCGCCCCGGCAGCGGTATCCGGAGGCGCTCAATCTGTTGCGCCGCGCCCTCGCCCTGGACCCGAAAAACAAGATGGCGCTCGCCGACAGAAAGCAGATCGAGGACGTTTACAAAGGCATGGGCCGCCCGGTCCCCAAATAGCAAGAAGAGGGGCGACGGACGTCGCCCCTCTCCTAACGGGATGTGCTGCAATGCTCCTTTGACCGGCCCCGTCGCGCCGTTCTTCACGCGGCTTTGGAATCCACCTCCGCCTTGAGATCGGCCAGGAACTGGTCCACCGGGCGCGGACCGAGGTCGCCCCTGTCGCGGTGCCGGACGGACACGTTGCCCGCATCGATGTCCCGGTCGCCGACGACCAGCATGTACGGCACCTTGGCGACCTGCCCCTCGGCCACCTTTTTGCCCGTCTTCTCCGAGCGCGTGTCGACGGTCACCCGGAAGCCCGCGTCCGTCATGCGCCGGGCCAGGTCCTGGCACCACGCGTTATGCCGGTCGGCGATGGGTAGCAGCCGCACCTGCTCGGGCGCGAGCCACGCCGGGAACGCCCCCGCATACTGCTCGATCAAGAGGCCCAGGAAGCGCTCGGTCGAGCCCGTAACGGCCCGGTGCAGCACGACCGGCGTGTGCGGTTTCGAGTCCTCGCCGATGTACTCGCAGCCAAGCCGCGCGGGCTGGATGAAGTCCACCTGGATCGTCGAGAACTGCCACTCGCGGCCCAGCACGTCTTTGGCCAGGAAGTCGGCCTTGGGGCCGTAAAAGGCGGCCTCGCCCTCGACCGGCACGTAGGCGACGTTGTTGGACTCGAGCGACGCCTTGAGGGCCGCCGTCGCCCGCTCCCACTTGTCGTTGTCGGCGACGTAGTCGCTGCCTTCGTCCCGCAGGCTCAGGCGGACGTGGTAGTCCGTGAACCCGTACGTGGTGAGCGCCTCGCGGATCAGCTTGAGGGCGAGGCCGAATTCGCTTTCGATCTGGTCCTCGGTGCAGAAGATATGGCAGTCGTCCTGCGTCAGCGCCCGCACGCGCGTCAGCCCCGTCAGCTCGCCCGATTTTTCGTAGCGGTACAGCGTCGCGAACTCGGCATAGCGCACGGGCAGATCGCGGTACGAGTGGCGCTGCGTGTTGAACAGCGTCATGTGCGACGGGCAGTTCATGGGCTTGAGGCGGAACCGGCCGCCGTCGGGCTCGATGATGGGCGGGAACAGGCCCCCCGCCTTCTTGTCGCCGAACTTTTCCAGGTGCCCTGACTTGCGGTACAGTTCCTCGCGCACCAGGTGGCCGGTCCAGACGTGCTGGTAGCCGTGGCGCGTCTGCAGGTCGCGCACGTAGCTCTCCATGACGTGCCGGATCGCCTCGCCCTTGGGCAGGAACAGCGGGATACCCGGCCCGATGTCGTCGGAAAAGGCGAACAGCCCCAGCTGCTTGCCGAGCACGCGGTGGTCACGCCGCTTGGCCTCCTCCAGCCGCTCCAGGTACGCCTCCAACTGGCTCTTCTTCTGCCAGGCCGTGCCGTAGATGCGCGTGAGCTGCGGGTTCTTCTCCGAGCCGCGCCAGTACGCCCCGGCGATGTTCATCAGCTTGAAGGCGCCGAGGCGCCCGGTGCTCTCGATGTGCGGCCCGCGGCACAGGTCGATGAAGTCGCCCTGCTGGTAGAACGAGATCTCCTCGCCGGGGGGCAGGTTATCGATGAGCTCGACCTTGTACGGCTGGCCGGCGGCCAGCATCCGGGCGCGCGCCTGCTCCCGTGGCTCCACGAACCGGGTGAGCGGCAGGTTCTCGGCCACGATGCGCGCCATCTTCTCTTCGAGGACGGGGAGGTCTTCGGGGGTGAGCGGCCGGGGCAGGTCGAAGTCGTAATAGAACCCGTCCTCGATCACGGGGCCGATGCCCATCTTGGCATCGGGAAAAATCTCCTTGACCGCCTGCGCCATGACATGGGCCGTGGTGTGGCGCATCCGGGAAAGGAAGTCGGACGAGGTCATCTCCTCGTCAAGCAGTGATTCCGCCATGGTAGAAAACTCCCATACAACAGGATACTTTCAGTATAGGCGAGACGGGGTGTGTTGTCAAACCCCTCTCCTCGCAGGAGAGGGGTCAGCGGCGAGGTCGAGGGGTTTAGCGCCGCAGGGGGAGGTCCACCTGATCGCCCAGGGCGGGCTTGAAGCGGGCGGTCCGGAAGTGGAGGTCGCGGACGCGGACCCGGCCGATCTCGGGGGCAAAGCCGAGCGCTTTTTCGGCCGCCCGGGCGTAGTCCGCCGCATCGTCCCCGGCTTCGAACAGGAACACGAAATCTTCGTTGCTGTCGGGGTCGCGGTGGACCACCAGCTCCTCGCCTTCCGTGCCGGGCACCCTCAGGCAGAATGCGCTCGGCGGGATAGCCGGCTCCTCGTATCTGTCGTTTTCGTCGTAGTTAGGCATCGCTCTCTCGATAAGATGGGGAGTCTAGGTTTTCGCGTTCAAAAGCCGGCCGCACCCTGAGGCGGCGCCGCGGGAGCCGCCTCAGGGCGGTGCGCCCGCGCCTCGTCGTCGGCGGCGATAACGGCGTCCACGTGGGCGCTGAGCAGCCGAAGGCGCACCTGCTCTGCCTGACTTACCAGGCGCGGCTCGTCCTGTGCGGCCCGCTCCGCGGCGCGCGCGGGAGCAGATGGAGGCGCTTCCAGGGGCGGGGGGATGCTCCGCCGGTCCCGCGCGGGGCGGAAAGTGGCGGCAACCGTCGATGCGGCTGGCAAGCCCGCCCGCACCGGTGCGGGCGTATCCCGGGGGCCGAACGCCCAGATCCCCAGAGCCAGGAGCGTCGTAACCGCGACAACGAGCGGCCCCCCCACACGCACCAGCGGCGACGCCCACCACGCGTCACAGTTGGGGCACCGGCCGTCGGGGGTGAACTTCCGCCCGCAGCCAACACACCAACCGCTTACCGCAAAGTTGCCGTACTTCGTCGCCGTCACGCCGCCCCCCTTACCAGAAATAGTTTAGTCCGCATTGTCCGGATTGTCAATCGCCGGCCGGGGCAAAGCCGCAGATTTTCTGCGGCACAACGGAAGCGTGGTATGTTCACAGAACCCCGGCACGCGCCCCCGCACGAGACAACCAGGGCGGACGAGTTTGCGCGACTCCTCACTCGGCGGGCGCATACCAGTCTTGTATTCGGCAGGCGCGCCCGGTGAAGAGCACACCGATCACGCGCTGTCTCGGTTTCTGAACCGAGCTTACTACGGTCGGACCAACAACAGTTTTCGGATAGCCTTATAGAGAAATCACTTAAACATCGTGCAAAGAAGGTCGTACCCATGCTTCTGCAGAAGCGAGCAGGCAAATCGCTCCGTCGTCAAGTGCTCCTCAAAGGCGGCTGCCAACTCGGGCAGTCGCGTCCGAGTGTGGTTGTGGCTCACCGCCTCACGCGTCGCCTTCCAGACAGGCTCCTGAGGATTGAGCTCCGGCGAACCGGGGGGAAACCACACAATCTCCAGACGCGGGTTCGCCTCAAGAACCGCCCTGATAGCCGGGCCGCGGTGCCACGCAGCCCGATCCCACAACAGCAAGATCGGGCAATCCGGATACGCCAACACAAGCCGCTGCAGGAACAAAGCCGACACTTCAGCGTTCATCAGATCCGAGCGCAAGACGACCTCCTGGCCACTGTGCAAGTTGAGTGCCCCGTAGAAGTGAGCGGTATCGCGCCCCGGATCGGCTTTGACCACCGGAGTCAATCCCACCGGCGCCCATACCCGCTTCAGGGACGCCTGCAGATACAGCCACGCTTCGTCGCCAGCCAGTATCACGGTGTCAGGCGCACTCTGCGCCGTGTCCACCAGCTTTTTTTTCCCAGCCCTCCTCGAAGGCCATGCTCTTGGCCACAGAGTGCGACTTGTATACCTTTGAGGGACGCTGATAGCTCAGTTCACACTTCTTGAGCAGGCTGCGATAGGACCTCAGACTCTGGTAGCTCACGCCGTAGTCGCGTTCGAGCAGGTGGGTGACATCCGGTAGGGTCCAGAACTGGCCATCGCCGACACAGGCTTGGCGTCCCAGCAATCGGGCGGGCGTATACTGATGGAGTTGGTTGTGCAGGCGCTCGATCTGCTCGGGCTTTAACTTGGCACGATTGCCGCCCAGGCGGTGATCCAAAAGAGCCGTCAGGCCGCCTCCTTTGTAGGCGCGCGCCCATTGCGAGAGGCTGGTGCGGCTACAGCCACAGATGTCTTGGATCTGCCGGACCGGATAGCCGCGCCCATAGAGACGCACCGCCTGGTAGCGGGTGCGGGTATCGGCATCTCGACAGTGCAGATAGGCCGCATAGAGTTCGTTCGCCTGCTCTTCGCTCAGGTGAAAGCTACGAGTTCGCATACCTTCTATTCTACGGTGTTTAACTGGTTTGTCTATTAGAGGGTCACCGGAGCTAAAGGGAAAGTTCGTCCACGACAAGGATTCGCAACTCGGTCACGCGCTTCAGGCCGCGATCGTTGGTCAGGAACGCCTCGCATCCGGCAGAAAGGGTGGCGGCGATCTGCAGCGAGTCGGCTAATCTCAAGCGGTAGCGAGCGCGCAGGTCGGCGCTTGCGTCGGCGAGGAGAGTGTCCAGAGACAGCAGCGTGAAGTTTCTGCCCGAGAGCAGGATGTTCCGGTACTGCGTCTCGAGCGCCGCGTCGCCCAGCTGCTTAGGGTGGATGAGCACTTCGGCGAGCGTTATGATGGAGCTGAAACCCTGAACGGCGCCGGCATCTATCCGGCGGAATATCTTCTCGACGACGGCCACATAAGCGGGGTTGTTCTCCACAAGGTAAATAAACGGGGCGGTGTCCAGCCCCAACTTAGTGCCCCCTTGGAGCGCGTCATCTACCGTCATGAACGCGGATCCCGGTCCTCGCGCAACGCATTAATATACTCCTGCGCGTCGATCCCATGCCAGATGTGGGCGCCCAGACCCTTCAGCTCTAGAGCGTGTTATGAACTGGTGCGGGCTTCGGGCGGTATTTTGTATGTATGTCCATCCGCAAACCCTACCCGACCGATGTTTCCGATGACCAATGGGCCTTCGTCGCCCCCTACCTGAGCATCCTGCCCGAAAATGCCGGCCAAAGGAGGCATGAACTTCGGAAGCCTTCAACGCCCTGCGCGCGAGCCAGCGCAGGCGCGCCCTGGCGGCTCTTGCCCACCAACTTCCCGCCCTGGCCAGCCGTCTACCAGCAGACCCAGCGCTGGATCCAGACGGGATGCTTCGAGAGGACGGTCCATGACCTGCGGGCGCTGCTGCGCCTGGCGGCAGGGCGCAACAAAGAGCCGTCGGCTGTGATCTTGGACGGGCGCACGCTGCCGTCCACGCCCGGAGAGTGGTGGCAGAGCCGGCTTTGACGGGCACAAGAAAAACAAAGGCAGCAAGGTGCACAGGGCCGTGGATACCCTGGGGCATCTGCTGGCGCTTCTGGTCACGCCCGCCAACGAGCAGGAGCGCGATCAGGTGGAGGAACTCGCCGAGCGAGTACAGGAAGTGACCGGGGAGCGGGTCGAGGTCGCCTTGGTGGATCAGGGCTACACCGGTCCCGAGCCGGAGGCGGCGGCCGAGGAAGGAGGCATCCGGCTGGAGGTGGTCAAGCACACGCAAGCCAGACGCGGCTTCGTGCTGTTGCCGCGCCGGTGGGTGGTGGAACGCTCCTTCGCCTGGGCGGCCCGTTTCCGACGCCTTTGCCGAGACTACGAGCGCCTGCCCGAGACCGTCGCGGGGTTGCATTTTCTGGTCTTCGTCTGCCTAATGTTGCACAGGTGCCTACCGTTTCTCACAACCAGTCCATAACAGGCTCTAGGGAAGCGTTGACGAATCGCGGTTCCGCTATTACGTCCTCCGTTCCCATGATGGGTGGCGTGCCGCCGCCGAAATAGAGGTTGTGGGCGCGCAGGATATGGGTGTTGCCCTTGTCGCTGATGTCGGCGCCGACCGTGTTCACCGGCTGGCCGTCGCGCACCACCAGCACATTATTGATCATGCGCGCATCATCGGTTCTTTGCAGGAAGATCTGCCCCCACTTGAGTTCCGGCGGGGCGCCGTTGAGATACGCTGTGTTGTTGATGATGTCCACCTGGTGGCTCTTGAAGGAGTGAATGCCCGAACCGCGAGCGCACCGCTGAGGGGAAGGCGACCTGGCGTGCCGGCCCCGACCTATCCCGCGCCGCCACCGCCATTGAGTCGCCCTATGACACCGAGGCGCGCCATAGCACCAAACGAGACACCGCCTGGACCGGCTACAAAGTGCGTGTGAGCGAGACCTGCGATCCGGACGCGGCACGCCCTGATTACCAACGTGCATGCTACGGTAGCCACCTGGGTAGACCCCTTTTACCGGACACGGCTTCAAGCAAGCCCGGCCGCTAATTGGACATAAGCAGCCTCAAACTCCGCAGGCGACCGGTAGCCAGCCTGGAATGGAGCCGCTTCTGGTTGTAAACGGCTTCGATAAAGGGGCCGATGTTCTCTTGGGCTTCACGATAGTTCTGATAATCCTTGAGGTAAACCTCCTCCCGCTTAAGCGTTTTTGAAGAAACTCTCCGCCTTGGCATTGTCATAGGGGTTGCCCTTGGCGCATGCGCGGCAGTGCCCCCAGCCCGCTCCAGGCGCAGCACGTACTCGGCACTGGCGTACTGAACGCCGCGGCCCCAGTGATGGATCAGGCCCGCAGGTGGCTGGCGGCGCCCCAGGGCCATCTCTAGAGTGGCCCGGTCAGGCGCGCGTGTCGATGTCTCGGGACAGATGCTGACCTTTCCCGGCATTAACGGACATCCAGTTAAGCTGCCATAGACATCGCCGGTGCGGGCGCGCAGAGCACGCTCAGAGGTGTCGTTGCTCGAACTCGGCGGGGCTGAGATAGCCAAGGCGCCAATGACGGCGCTGCCGATTGTACCAGACCTCGATGTATTCGAAGATCTCCCGTCTTGCTTGATCCTGCGTAGCGAACCGACAGCGATGCACCAACTCGACCTTGAGCGTCCCGAAGCTCTCGACCACGGCATTGTCAAAGCAGTTGCCGCGCCGGCTCCTGCTGCACACCAACCCTGCCGCATGGAGCGCGTCCTGAAATGCTGCGCTGGCGTACTGACTACCCGGTCGCTATGGTGCACAAGGCCCGGACCGGGACGCCGCTGCAACAGCGCCATGCAGAGGGCATCGAGCACCACCTCCTTGCCGAGCGCGAGGGCTGCAGGGACCACGTTCGCGCTGGCGTAGACCAGCCCACGATCCGGCGGGAAAACGAATCCCCACAGCCAGATACAGCCAGCCTTGGCCTGTCCACACGTAGGTAACGTAATGTGCAACTCTTTTTTGTGCTCAGGCGCTGACCAACCCGTCTAAATCCAGAGGCGGCCGGCCCATCTGCAGGTTCAGAAACACGGCTACCGTGTGGGACAGCACCTTCCTGACCAGACGATGCTCATAATGCCAAAGATCATGCACCCGAATCCGTGCCACACAAAAACGCTCCCAAAGGTGCGCACCCACCGTTTCCACCAGCTTGCGCCACTTGGCGCAGGCACGGCGCACCGAGTCAGGCAGTGCGCTACACAGCAGAGCCGCCTTCATCCCTTTCTTGCGGCCCGTGACTACCAGAACGTCATGGCGCACGGCAAGCACAGTGCCGAACGGCGTCGATGAAGCGCGATCCGCCGGGCGTCCGGCAAAATCCTCCACCAGATCGTCCAAAGGTGGATATCGTGCGGGCGCGCCCAAAACAGCGGAAAGTGCGTGATCATGCCCGCACGCCAAATGCGCAGGCCCAGTTTGAAGCCGTAGTAGTCCAGATCTTGGCCGCGCAGTGCCCATAGTCGGCAAAGGGCTTGAAGCAGCGGTCACGGGCGCTGCGCGTGTAGGTGCACCGGCAGCGGCAGCGTGTCAATCACCTGCACGCGGTCATCGGCTTGCCCGCTGACGAGGGTGAGGTGATGCTGTAGGGCGGCTTTGACGTGGGACAGGTTGGCGGCCTGGCGCACAAAGAGTGTGCGCTCGCGCAGGTGGGGGAAGAAGGGTGCATCGTGCGCACGCAGAGCGAAGATGTCCTTGTCGCTGCTTAGCTTGAAGTATTCGCCGCAGATTTCGGCTATGGATTTAGCTGCGTTGCTATGCTTGCCTGGTTCTGCCGGCGCTCCCAGCCCTTGGCGGCCTGCTGGGTTGTGCTCCTCTACCAGCAGCAAGAAACACTCGATCAGGTCGTCCTCGCGCTTGCGATGCACGCCGCACGAGGGGGCGTACCAGACCGGATGGGCGCGGGCGCCGCTTGGTATGGAGACCTTCGACCTGGCTCGTCTGACCAGAGCCTTTATCACAGGGGTGATGCTGCCCTTCTGCAAAGAAGCGGCCATAGGCGCCCAAGTAGTCGGTGTGACCGGCTTGTCCCGGTAATCTTCGGGCACGTCCGACCAGACCAGTCTCAGCATCGGGTCGGTGCGGTCCTGTCCGCGCAAGCGTGACATCGCCGATGACAAAGCCGACCACCTGCCGGACCTGACGAGACACCGCCGTCCACAGCCACAGGCTGGCAGACACCCGGATACAGAGTTCCTCGATCTCGATAGCGTCGCCCTGCGGTGCGGGCACACTCGTGATGCCCTGCTGCTGGAACTTGGCTTCTACACGGGCGGCGTTTTTTTACGCACGGCCCGGATGCTCTGCCGGCCCACCTGGAGCGTGCGGGCGATGCCACGTTGGGAAGTGCGCTCCCCCGCAGCGCCTGGCAGATCTGCTGCTCCTTTTCCGGCGATGAGGGCGCGGCTCTTGGGGTTGAGCGTGAAGGTCTTCTTGCAGCCGTGACAGCGGCAGTGCGTGCCGGAGCGGTTGGTGCCGAACTTGATAACGTCTTTGCGGTTGCCGCAGTGCGGGCAGGAGAGAGTGACCATACGGAACTATCGGCACAACGCGCCCAAATCCATAGCCCAGATTTCCATGGTGATCACTTCCTCGTCGGTAAGGGCGGGTGCGAAGCCGCCACGCCGCAGCGGGTACTTTTCTTTGATGTGTTGGCAGTGCTCGACAACCAAACAGTAGACAGTGATGATAAAATCATCTCGATCCATCGGGTGGCTCCTCCTGGTATAGCGTGGTTTAGTCGTCCGCTATTGTACAGGATAAGCGCCCGGTGGATTACTTCAAAAAGAGTTGCACATTACGTTTTGGAGTATAGATTGTAAGCCGGCATCTCTTCCACGTCTCGATAGCTGAAGGTGAATCGGTAGTAGAGCCAGACCGCGTAGGAGATGACGGAAGTAGAGGCGTTCATGGCCTCAGTATTCGCCTTCGCTACAAGCCTGCCTGCCAGCCAGGGTTTATCTAGCAATACCCACAGCAAGGAAGTGCCACCCACCCTGATGAAAAGACGATGCGGTCGCTTCATCGAACGATCGGGAGAACCACCGGCTATCTGCAATAGAGTTGTGGTGTAATTGGGTTTTCCTACTATATCTACGGTCTCATGACGTTGCTGAGACACAACATCTGGTAGCAAAAACCTATTGCACCACAACCCTAATTATATGGCCTTCCCGGCTTGGCCCAGCGGTCCCATAGCGACACAGGATATGCTGCGCAAGCGGCTCTTGCGATGCATCCTTCAGCGCAGACAGACTGTCTGCCTTCGAATTCGGCTTGGCGGACGAATTGCGCGATCGGAGGGTTAACGGTACTGCCGTGGACGTTGGCGGCTTTGTTTAGGGACTACCGCCGCTCGCGCACTCTGGTGTAGTCAGGAGGTTGTTTATGCCGATTTATACGCTTGCTTCTCTCGCGATCCTCGCCGTCGTTTTTCTCGGCGTCGCACCCGCCCGCGCGGGCGGCCTTGTGGACATCTGGGCGGTCAACGACGGCGAGAAGATCCACCGCGAGGACCTTTCCAACCCGAACCGGCGCAAGAACTCCGCCTGGGACGGGCAGCGCATCTCGCTTTTCGGCGGACGCAACGAGGTCGTCGCCTTCCAGATCATCCTCCAGGCCGGTGAAGGCGGCGCCCGGGAGGTGGACGTCGTGCTGGACGAACTGGTGCACCGCTCAAGCGGCAAGCGGCTGCTCTTCCGCCCCGAGGGCGCCGACCCCGCGCACACGCGCGACCGGCAGATCGAGCGCTTCACGCAGCACTACCTGCACATCGACAATCCCTCCCCCCCCGGCTGGTTCTATCATCCGCAGGCCCGCCCCCAGAACATGACCGGCTGGATACCCGACGCGCTGGTGCCGTTCAACGCCACAAAGGGCCGCGGCGGTGGCCCGTTCGACATCGGCGCGAGCCAGAACCAGGGCGTGTGGTTCGACATCTACATCCCCAAGGACGGCACGCCCGCCGGCACCTACCAGGGCACGCTCCGGGTCCGCGAAGGCGGCAAGACCGCCAAAGAGATCCCGGTCGCGTTGCGGGTCTTCGACTTCACGCTGCCCGACGAGAACCACTTTCATGCGATGATCTGCTTCGACGAGCCGGCGGTCGGGCGCCGCCACGGCAGCGCAGATAAGGAACTGGTCGCGCGCTACCACCGCCTGGCGCACCGGCACCGGGTAGAATTCACGCGCGCTTATGGCCCCGACGCGGGCCCGGGCGATCTGGACCTTCTCACCGGCGCGGCGTTCCGTCCCGGCCGCGGCTACAGCGGGCCGGGAGAAGGCATCGGCTACTCCATCGTGCCCGCCAGCTTCTACGGCATCGGCCCGCAGTGGCAGGGTGAGCAGGCCTGGCAGACGGCCGACCGGTTCATGACGTGGCTCAAGGGCGTCAAGCCGGAAGCGGTCACCTTCCTGTATATCACCGACGAGCCGCCGCCCGAGCGCTTCGCCCTGATCAAGTCCGTCGGCGAGCGGAACCACAGAAACCACGGTCCGGGCAAGGCCCTTCCCCTGTTCGTCACCCATGCCCCCCATCCGGATTGTTGTTGGCCCACGCCCTCGGGTGCCGCACGGAAGACCTGCGGCGCGACCCGCGGGCGCCGGTCCCCATGGAAGCGGCGGGGCGCTTCTCCGCCCTGCTGCGGCGCCGGCTGGAGCGGGAGCCGGTGGCGCG
>JAUJNC010000496.1 GCA_030446525.1 Armatimonadaceae bacterium | reverse complement strand
ACAGAAAAAGCTCATCTGGCAGATGAGCCCTCACCGCCGTTCACGCAGGGTACACGAGCGCCCGGCACGTTGCCGCCGCTGCGCTGCCGCCGGGCTGGTTCTGCGTGGCGATCAGCATACCGATGAGCTCCCCGGTCTCCAGGCGCACCGCGGCCCCGTGTGTCTCGCGGCACACGGCCTGGTTGAACTCCACCCGGTACGCTTCCACGCGGTGAGCCAGGTCCGGGTAGGGATGCCAGTGCACCAGGTGGCGAACCCTTCCGGAAACGCTGCCGCCCGGGGTGTCCAGGACGATAGCGTCCCCTACCTCCACCTGAGGTGCGATCACCGCGATGTCGGCCACCTCCCGGAGGCTGGCGCTGGGGGCCGCCTGAACGGTGACGACCGGGTTGACCATGGCTCCTTGCGTGGGCGGCCACTGGTAGTGGGCGATCAGCCCGATCCGCTTGTTGGCTCCGCTATCCTCCTGGACCGGCGCGGCGATGAGCCGCGCCTCCGGCAACACAGGCCGGAATTCTTCGCCGCCCTGGATCGGCAGCAGGATGCAAACATCGAGGGGGAGAAGGAGCAAGTTGCCTTTGCGGCCGTACAGGGTGCGCACGGGACTGGGGGGCGTGTTGTCATGCCGCGCCCGAAAGATGAGCATAGAGGACCGAGCCTTCCTCGTTCATACCTCTCAGATCGCTGAAAGAGCCGGGTTCGTGATGAAACGGATCGGGTCGATGTCGGATACGCCGATCTCATCCTCGTAGCGCCCGATCCGCCCGAACAGGCGGCTCACCGCAGCCTCCACCAGGGGAAAGTTCACGCCTGCTGTCATGCTCCCGATCTCCGCACCAAAGAGCGCCGTGTCGCGCATATGGCCCTGGGCATCTGGGACGCGGCGCGTGCGCCGGATGCCCCGCTCGATCTGGCGCAGGGATTCCACTCCGAGTGCCTTGAGCGCGGCGGGCACCACCTCGCGGGCGTACACCTGCCGCCCGAAAAGACCGCCCTCGTACAGCGTCTCGACGAAGGCCTCAGAGTGGGGGATGATCTGCGCCGCGGGCATGGTGAAGTCCCGCAACACATCCACCAGCGCGCGCAGGGTTTCCTCGGGGTAGTAGTACAGGTAGAGCCGCGCCCCTTCCAGAAAGAAGTCGTAGTGCGCAGCCTCATCGACGGCGATCACCCGGCACGCCTGGGCCAGCACCGGGTCTGCGTCGCCGGCGAACTGTGGCTTCTCGCTTTCGCCGCGCCCCAGACGGGCCAGGTTGACATAGTTGATCTGGGTCGCCCGCTCCTGAAACACGGTGTACAGCAGCGAATGGATTGAGCTCTCATAGGGCGCGACCCAGGCGGCGGCGCGCAGGTCGCTGGTATACTCCTCAATCTGCTGAGGGGTTCGTTGCCGCGAGAAGAGGAGCATGTTGCGCCACAGGTCGGCGTGCCGCTCCTCCTCGGCGCCCCAGCGAAGCACGAAGTTGGCCCGGCCGTAGTTGTCCCGCGTCAGCCGCGTCAGTTCTGCCGTGTAATCAGGGGCGTACTGCTCGACGGCGTAGAAGCCCTCGATGATGGCGATCAGTTCGGGGGAATGGTGCTGCCCGAAGGCGCGCCAGTCGAAGGAGCGGTCGGGGTTCCAGTTGCGCTTGGCCTGGGAGCGGTCGGTATACCAGCGGTACAGGCCATGGAAGGCGCGCTGGATCAGACGGTCTTTCTCGGTCCGACTGAGAAGGCCAGGCGCAAAAGACGGTTTCTGCTTTTGGATTTCCTCCAAAGGGGACGGCGCGAGCAGCGGTGACATCGGGGCCTGCTTTCCACAACAAGAACGAAACAAGAACGACAGGAGGTGGAACGGCGCGGCGCGGCGCCAGCAGCGGCGACATCAACGCGAGGACCACGGCACGGAGACCGGAACGGCGGGAGCGAAACGGAAGCTGCGGGAGCGCGGGGCCATTTTGGCCCGTGTCAAGGCGCGGTGCGCCCTTCCCGGTTCCTGCGCGGCCTCATGCGGTTGCACCACCGGGCTATGGGCGGAGCGGACCGCCTTCACGAAGGGAGTACCCG
>JAUJNC010000495.1 GCA_030446525.1 Armatimonadaceae bacterium | reverse complement strand
GGTCGGGGTCATGTCCCAGCGGTTAGCATGGGCCCCGGGCGAGGCTCAAACTAGGCCGCTTTGCGAAGGGGCTGGTAGATGCGCCCAGCGTTGGGGGCGCGCACGGGGCGGGGCGGCCGGGCGCCGTGCCCGAACACCGGCGGGAGGCCCGTCAGGCGCAGGCGGGCGTACAGCAGCGCGCAGCGGGCGTAGCGCAGGCCCAGCCGCCGGGGCTGCGTGACGCAGCGATAGGCCCACTCCAGGCCGGTCCGCTGGAACAGCTTGGGCGCCCGGGTCTGCTCGCCGGCGATGAAGTCCAGCGCCGCGCCGATGCAGACATAGCCCACGCCGTCGCCGGTGGCCGCCATGCGGTCGGCGAACAGTTCCTGCTTGGGGGCGCCCAGGGCGATGAAGCAGATCTTTGCGCCGGAGGCGGCGATCCGGGAGCCGGCCTCCAGGGCGGCCTCGGAGGCCGGGTCGAAGTTCTCGGGCGACTGGCAGCCGCGCACGTCCAGCCCGGGGACGGCCCGGAGCAGGCGCTCGCGGGCGCGCTCCAGCGAGGCGGGGGTGGCCCCGAAGAAATAGACGGGCACGCGGGCCGCGGCGGCGGCTTCGCACAGAGGCAGGACCAGGTCCGCGCCCGTGGTCCGCTCGATCGAGGCGCCTTGTCGCCGGGCCATGGCGACCACCGGGGCGCCGTCGGCGGTGATGAAGTCGGCCCGGGCGTAGGCGGCGCGGAAGCCGGCGTGCCGGCGGCGCTTGACCAGGTGGTCCAGGTTCAGGGTGAAGAGGGTGAAGCCCCGGCCGGACTGGACCCGGCGGACCGCGTCGCGAACGACATGGGCCATGCTGGGCATGTTCACCGACTGTCCGTCGATGACGGCGACGGGCATGGGCGTGAGCAGAGGGGCGACCACAGCCACGGAAGGTTCCTGACGCATCGTAGTCCCTAGCTCACCCATACTGCGTCATGGTGGAACGCCGGGCGCCTTTCCCCCGGAGCGGGAGCAAGAAGCGCGCCGAGTTTTCGCTTAAGAGGCGAGTAACCCTGACCGCAGATTCACCAAAACCCTCAACGGCCTGGGCGTCCCACTTCACCAGGCCCCGAGGGCTCGCAATTGAACGGCGAGATCGTGCGGGAGTTCCGCGCCGATGCCTTGATGAAGGTCAAGGGGCGCCTCGTGGTGCTGGAGGTAGCGCCAGCCCTGGAAGGGCGTCTTGCGGCGGGGCTCCACCAGGACGAGGTCGTCGTGCAGGGTGAGCTCGCAGCGAGTCTTGAGCCCGTCCTCGTGGGTGTCGACGGCCGTGATCAGCTGCCGGCAGGTGACCACGCGCTTGATGACCCAGAACAAGGAGCCGCCGTCCAGTACTTCATGGGCGCGCTTGGGCGTGTTGCGGGTGTGAACCACCGGCCGGCGGCCGGAGCGCTTCTGCTCGGCGCGCCAGGCGGCGAGCTCGTCCACGCTGTCCACGCCGACGCAGAGCTTGATCAGGTGCAGGGGCATGGGCGACTCGGGCGTGGGGGGCGAACGCCCTCCTTCTACCGCCGGCGGCGCGGGATGGGGGCGGCGGCACTTTGGTTATGCTCGCGCGGATGAGCGAGGAGCGCCGGGCGCCCGATCGGCCGACGGAGGACCACAAACTCCTCCAGGTCCCGCCGTCGCGGGACACGCACTTCCTGGACACGGATGCGTGGCGGGCGCTCCGGATCATGGGCGAGTTCGTGGAGGGATTCGACGCGCTCGCGCGACTGGGACCGGCGATCAGTGTCTTCGGATCGGCACGGACGGAGCCGGACGATCCGATGTACGTCGCCGCTGAGGCATTGGCGCATCGGCTCGTGGAAGAGGGGTTCACGGTCATCACTGGCGGTGGGCCCGGCATCATGGAGGCCGCCAACAAGGGGGCCTCGGAGGCCGGCGGTTACTCCGTCGGTCTAGCGATCGAGCTGCCGCACGAGCAGGACGCGAACGCCTACTGCAATCTGACCATCAACTTCCGCTACTTCTTCGTCCGCAAGACGATGTTCGTCAAGTACGCCCAGGGCTTCGTCGTCATGCCCGGCGGC
>JAUJNC010000494.1 GCA_030446525.1 Armatimonadaceae bacterium | reverse complement strand
GTCGCCTGCCGCCTTCAGAACGGCGCGGCGACCCTCCGGCGTGGTCACATCCGCCGCAATTCCGTGCACCGCGTCGCCCTTTTCCCGCGCTTCTTTCAAACAGGCGTCAACATCCTCCGCGCTGCGGGCCACAATCAGGACAGCCGCCTCCAGCCCCAGCAGTTCGTCGGCAATTGCGCGGCCAATGCCCTTTGTCGCCCCGGTAACGAGGGCGCGCTTTCCTGCCAGTGTCCAGCGTTCATTCATAGTTCTTTGTCAGGGATTGCGGCAGTTCTCTGCTTTTACTGGATGATTACCACGGCGTCGCCGCCCCGGATTCGGATGGTGGCGGTGGCGGCTTGGCCAGTGCCGTTGACGGTAAACGTGATGGTGACGGTGCCGGGGGTGATTGTTCCACCGTAGCGTATCAGAAAGCCGGGTCACGTTGCAGTCCTTTTCCGCGCAAAACCACTGCTAAAATCGGCGGCATACAGGCAGCCTGCCGCTATATTTCGTGCTTCGGAAGTGTTTTCCTTCCCGACCTCTCCCCCCTGCCCCCTCTCCTAAAGGAAAGGGGGAGCCAAGCGTTCGGGAGGCTCTGCCCAGCGCGCCGCGTTTGCAGAAGTTTCCGTACCACTGGCACACCCACTGCGTCGCTTCGCTCCTTGCGCCTTTAGGAGAGGGGGCAGGGGGGAGAGGTCGGGAAGGAATGCGCCGCATCAGGTGAGAATAAGTGACCCAATATCACCACCGTCCCACGGCAAGGAGTTCGTGCATGACTGCTACTGCTGCTGCGGTTCCCGGTACACCGGCGCTGCTGCCCCGGCTGACGGCGCTTGGCAAAGAACTGGACACGTCGCCCGCCGCTTTCGGAACCCTGCGAAGAAGCGCGATTGACCTGATTGACGATGAGCCGTCGCTGCGCGCGCGCATGCAGGAAGACGGCTATCTGTATCTGCCGGGCTATCTGGACAGCGACGAGGTTCTGGCGGCGCGGCGTGCCGTCACCGATAGGCTCGCCGCCGATGGCCTGCTGGACGACCGGTATCCGAGCATCGAGGCGGTCGCGGGACAGGGCGTGGGGGTGAAGTTCAAGCCCGACCTGGCGCACGACAACGCGCCGCTGCACACGCTGCTGTATACGGGCCGGATGATGGACTTCTACGAAAAGCTCCTGGGCGGCCCCGTCCGCCACTTCGACTATACCTGGATGCGCGCCGTCGCGCCGGGAACAGGCACCGCGCCGCATTGTGACATCGTCTTCATGGGGCGCGGCACCACCAACCTGTATACGTCGTGGACGCCGCTGGGCGACATCTCGCTGGAGATGGGCGGGGTGATGATCCTGGAAAACTCGCACAAGCACGAGCGCCTGCGGTCGGGCTACGGCACCAAAGATGTGGACGAGGTCTGCACGAACCACAACATCGGGTGGGGCGGCCACCTGACCCAGAACCCGGTGCGGCTGCGCGAGCGGTTCGGCGGGCGCTGGCTCACCAGCGAATACCGTGCGGGCGACCTGCTGGTTTTCAGCATGTTTACCGTGCATGGCAGCCTGGACAACCAGAGCGACCGCATTCGTCTGTCGTCGGACACGCGCTATCAGTTGGCGTCGGACCCGGTGGATGAACGATGGATCGGCCCCGCGCCTATCGCGCACGGCCCCGCCGCCAAGCGCGGGCGCATCTGCTGAAGCCGCCGCCGCTGCCGCCCCGGATGTGATTATCGATGAGGCCACCTATGAGCGCGTCAAGCCCTACGTGACGGTCGAGCCGCAGGGCAGGGTGGATTTGAAAGGCAAGGCCGAACCGGTCGCCTGCTTCAAGGTGCTGGAATGGCGCGAGGCCGGCGCAGTCGCGCCCGCCCCCGAACCGCAGTTAGCCGTGGCCCCGTGGTTCACACAGGTGTGAACGTGCCCCCCAATAATGGGCGTTCTGAACCTCTCCCCTTGCCCCTCCCCTGCGCGGCGAGCGTCGCCTGCGAGGCGAGGGGAGAAAGAAGGCGCTCCCTTTACCTCTCTGGTACCCCCATTATTGGGGGCGGAGGGGGCCTTCCTAATGCCCGCCCGCTT
>JAUJNC010000493.1 GCA_030446525.1 Armatimonadaceae bacterium | reverse complement strand
CCGCCCGCGTCCCCATCCCCGCCTCCGCCACCCCCGCCCCCATTCCGCGCCCGAGACCAGGGCGAGCCCGGTCTTGCCTTCGTCCCGCATGCTGACGCTGTACGCGTTGGGCTGATTCACGATCCACAGCGACAAGTCGATGCGGCGGCTCAGGTGCAGGCGTATCGCCGCCCGCTGACCCGGTGTGAGGGTGACGGTGGGGTCCTCGGGATCATCGGAAACAACAGGATCACCGCCTTTGTGGGTCGTGGACTTTCGGACCTTGAAGGGATCGGGCAGAAGAGAAAGGAAAATGGCGCGCTGCTCGTTTTGCAGGTCGCCTGCGCCCAGCCCCTGCGCGCTGCCAAGCTTGCCCCACTGGGCGGGCGTCAGCGAGGCTTGCAGCATCCGCATCTTTTCGTTGCGGCTGAGGCCATTGAACAGGTCCGGTCTGCCGGGCTTTGTGTTCAGGACGGTCATCTCGGTGGGCGCGAGCACGCTCAGACTGTCCAGACGCACCAGCTTGCGTGCAAAGTGCGGGGCGACGAGGTTCATGCGGTAGCCGCCGGGGGGCACCGGCGGTAAAGGCGCAGGCGGCGTGTAAAGCCGATGCGAGTCGCCTAACGGCCGCATGGGTGTCCATAGGTAGACCTGTTCGGGAGCGACCACCAGCAGGGGGCCACGCGGCTGCGGGTCCCAGGCAACCTGTTCCAGAGCTTTGTCCAGCGTGGTGATGGGCGCCGGAAGTGGCGGCGCCGCTTTCTGTGCGGCGACGGGCGGGCTAATAAAAGCCAGGACGGTTACGGTGGTGGCAACGGCAGCAACAGCGGGCGGTAGGGTGTATGATCTCACGAGAAGGACCTCCTGCGGACCGTTAAATTGTGGCAATGGTGGGGACAACGGCTTGGAGAGCGACGCTGCCTTCTCCGCCACCCCACGGGTTTGGGCATCTTTCAAGTGTAGCTTGTATGCTAACCGGTAACATTTTAACTATCGGAAGTATACCACCGCCGCCGAAATCGCGCTTCGACTTCTGGCGTGACCAACCCATGGAATGAGTGACGCGACTTTGGACGGTACCACCGTTTGAAGAGCGTCGGTTGGGTCCTAACGTGTTCCTTTAAACGAACGTTTTTGCGTCAGGGCAGTTCGCGGCGACTGTGGGTCTTGGACGAGTCCAGCTCGATGCCGAGCCCCGGCGCTTCGGGAAGGCGCAGAACGCCCTGCTCCGGCTCCAGGAGGTCCTTCATGAACGCCTGCTTGTGCCGCTGGTGCAGGACCAGGAACTCGACCATCGGCACGACGGTCGGCGAACTGGCGGCAGCCACGTGCAGGGCTGCGTGCAGGGAGTGGCCGTGCGGAACGAGCGGCACATCGTAAGCCGAGCAGAGCGCGGCGATCTTGACCAGCTCGCTGATGCCGCCGCACCAATCCGGATCGGACTGGACGACGTCCGCCGCCTCGGAGTCAAGCAACTGCTTGACCTGCCAGCGTGTGTAGCAGTGCTCGCCCGTCGCGACCGGAATGCCCGTGGCGGTTCGGATGGCGCGCAGGGCGTGCAGGCGGTCAACCGGTACCGGTTCCTCCAGCCAGAAGGGGCGGCAGTCGGCGATACGCCGTCCCACCTCGATGGCATAGGCGGCGTCCCAGGAGTTAAAGGCATCGACCATCAGGCGGTGATCGTCCCCGATCGCCGCGCGCGCCGCGCGGACGAATTCCACGTTGCGCGCCAGTCCGTCGGGACCCTGACCCGGCCCGTAGCGAAAGAACCACTTCTGCGCCGTGTATCCCAGGTCCCGGTACGCACTTACCGTCTGCTGAAGCTCTTCGGTCTCCAGCGGGAAGCCGAGCATACTGGCGTACGCCGGGATGCTGTCGCGCGTGGGTCCGCCGAGAAGGCGGTAGACGGGGACACCGAACGCTTTTCCCTTCAGGTCCCAAAGGGCGCAGTCGAGCGCGCTGAGCGCCATCATCGAGTAGCCGCTGCGCCCGTGCCGGTTGGAGCGCAGCACCTGGTCCCAGATGCGCTCGCTCGCCAGCGGATCGGTGCCCAGGACCACCTGCCGGATCTC
>JAUJNC010000492.1 GCA_030446525.1 Armatimonadaceae bacterium | reverse complement strand
CGTCGCTGTCTTGTGCCGATGCAGCAGTAACGAGCACAAGCAATAGGAGTCCTAACGTGTCAACGATGAGATGCCGTTTCCTTCCGTTGACCTGTTTCCCTGAATCATAGCCGCGTTCGTATCCGTTCAGGGGTAGGAATGAGCAAGGGCGCAGGGAGCCCGGCCCAATGGGCACGCACCGCATCGGCAAGGAACGACAGGACATGGTGGTCCTGTTGACGACAGGTGGTGACCACCGTCAGGATGCGCTCCACGAAGCGGCTCCCCGCGTCGCTGTCCGTGCCATAGCAGCCCTTGCGCCACAACACGGCGGGGCGCAGCGCCCGTTCCGCCGCATTGTTCGTCGGTTCCACCCCCACCACGTCCACAAACGTCCACAACGCCGGCCATGTGTTCAGCAGGTCGCGGCAGAACCCCCGTACCTTTTCCCAGGGCAGTTCGTCCCGCCCCTGTTCCACCAACCGCCGCCGTTCTGCCTGGATCGGCTCCATCTCCTCCCGCAACTGCGCGCGATCCAGCGCGCCCGCGCGGAAGCGGTGCCAGGTCGCAAACAGCAGGTCGATCTGCGCCAGCCCCAACGCCCCCCACTCGCCCACCGGTCCCGCCCGCTCGCGGTAGAACTGCCAATCGCGTTTCAGATGCGCCCAGCACAGCTGGCGGTGACGCGGCGGGAGATGGGCGTAGGCCCCGTACCGGTCCGAGCCGACGATGCC
This sequence comes from Armatimonadaceae bacterium, assembly GCA_030446525.1. Next base: position 1,344 of record JAUJNC010000492.1, on the reverse strand, counting down.
GCCAAACGGCGCGCCCAGCGCGGCCTCCAGCGCCGCCCGACTGCGACGCCCCACCCAGAACAGCGTAGCGATGACTGTCGCCGCGACCCACAGGTAGCGCCCCTGCCGCTGTTCGCGCCAGGGGGTTTCATCGACGTTCGCCACCGCCTGCCGCTGGACCGCCTGCTGGACCTCGTCGTAGACCGGTGCCAGTGCGGTACTCGCCGTCTGATACAGCGCCGGGACACTGCCCACGCTGATCGGCAGGTGCCACAGCGCTTCCAGCAGCAGCACGACCTCGCGCGTACTGATACGAAACCGCCCATGCAGCAGCGCAATCAGGGCGACGACCTGCGGGCCAAAGCTGCCGGGCGGCACCTCCGCAGGTCGTGGCGCCCGGACGGCGGCCTGACACTGGGGGCAGGTGACGGTCGGGAACTGGTGCTCGGTGACGTGCGCCTGGAGCGGGGGCACGTCCCAGACCTGCTGGCGCAGCACCTCGTGGGCGGGCAGGTCGTGTGGCAGGACGGTCTGGCAGTGGGGACAGGCGGTCGGACGGTGGACGACCCGCTCATCCACCTGGCCAGGCGGCAGCAACGCGCGCTGGTGGCCCGGATGGCCGGGTTGCGCGCCGCGCTGGCGCCCGGTGGGGCCGTGGGGCGCGCGTGGTGGCGCACTAGGTGGGTCGCTCGACGGCGGGCGCGACGAGTTCCCGGAATGGCGCTTGAGCTGGTGTTCGAGGTCGATCACGCGGGCGTGGAGCGTCTGGACCTGGTCGAGCAAGGCCAGCACAACGGCGCGGACGCTGGGCGGAGTGGCGTCCCAGTCCGCTGGAGGAATGCCGAGGGGCGGCACCAACTCGCTCATGGACGTAGCATGAAGCAGCACGGCGCGGTTGTCAAGCCTCAGCTGCAGTCATGTTTAGCCCTCCTCATGAGGGGTCTGAACGGATACAACCATAGGGTGTCAAGGTTACGTAAGTGTCCGGTAGACCAGGCAGCAAGCTTGGTCGCACGGAGCTAACATGAGAGACCTATTCGAACGCTTTGACCAACTCGACACCGGCCTTAATCAATGGCTGGTTGCCTACAGCATCCCCTTGCTACGCATCGCCCTTGGCGGGATCTTCCTCGCCTTCGGCCTGCTGAAGTTTTTCCCTGGCCTCAGCCCGATCGAGGATCTTGCGACCCGCACGACGGAAGCCCTCAGCTTAGGGCTGGTGTCGGGCCGTGGGGCCATGGTGGTTATAGCACTACTTGAGTGTCTGATTGGCCTCGCGGTTGTCAAGGGCAGGTTCCTGCGCGTCGGGGTATGGCTGTTGGGCGCGCAGATGCTTGGCGCCATGTCACCGCTGGTGCTCTTCCC
>JAUJNC010000491.1 GCA_030446525.1 Armatimonadaceae bacterium | reverse complement strand
ACGTGGTGTGGGGCCACGCCCCCATGCCCACCGAACCGCGTACGTGCGGAGCGCCCCAACCTCATCACCCTGGCATCGCCCCGGTCACGCCGCTATCCGCGCGAGTCGGCGTGATGCAGGTTTGACAGGATGGGCATTCCGGAGTACGGTGGGCATGTCTCGGACGTGGGCGTCCGGCAGAGTAGGGATCCTCGTTCGCCGAGATGTGGGGCGGCGCCAGTGGAGTAGAGTCGCACGAGGGGGGCCTCATGGACGCACGGGGCATGGCACGCCGCGAGTTTCTGCGCACCGGGAGCGCGGTGTTGGCGGGGGTGGCATTCCTCCGCTACGGGCCGTCGGGCGACGCCTTCGCGGCGCAGCCCGGCGAGGAGGTCATCCCCTGGCTCGACCAGCCCGCCGAGGTTCCCGGCCCCGCGCAGGATGTGATCGGGAGTCAGCTTCGGTGGGAAGAGTTGGACTCGTGGATCACGCCCACCGACCGCTTCTTCACCGTGGCGCACTTCAAGGTGCCGGCGGTCGATGCGCAGGCGTGGCGCCTGCAGGTCGGCGGCCTCGTGAATCGACCGCTGAGCCTCACGCTCGATGACCTCCGGGCCCGGCCCCGGCGCGAGGTCACCTACACGCTGGAGTGCTCAGGCAACCACGGGCTTCCCTTCTTCACCGGCGGCATCGGCAACGCGACCTGGGCCGGCGCGCCGTTGGCACCGATCCTCCAAGAAGCGGGCGTGCTCGACCGTGGCATCGAAGTCGTGTTCTTCGGGACGGACACCGGCGAGCAAGAGGTCCGCCAGGCCAAGCTCCCGGAGCCGTTCGCCCGCAGCCTGTCGCTGGCGGACGCGACCAGCCCGGAGATCTTGCTCTGCTACGAGATGAACGGGGCGCCGCTGCCCGCGTCGCATGGCGCGCCCGTGCGGCTGGTGGTGCCCGGTTGGTACGGGATCGCCAACGTCAAGTGGTTGGAGCGCATCGAGGTGCTGGACACCCGCTACATGGGCCACTTCATGGCGCGCGACTACGTGACGATCCGCGAGGAGCAGCAGCGCGGCCAGACGGTCCGGCGGGAGACGTCCGTGGGGCGGGCGCTGCTGAAGTCGGCGCCGGCCAAGGTTGCCCGCACCGTCGCCCGCAAGGACGGTACGGCCGGGGGGTATCGGATCGTCGGCGCGGCGTGGGGGCCGGGTGTGGCGGGTGTCGAGGTGCAGGTGGACGGCGGGGGCTGGATGCCGGCGAGGATCGAGGAGGGCGCCGGGGCGGAGTTCGCCTGGAAGTTCTGGGCCATCGACTGGGGGAACCCCTCGCCTGGCGAGCACGCCGTCACGTCGCGGGCCATCGACGCCGCCGGGAACGTCCAGCCGGCGATGGACGACCCCCGCATCGTTACCAAGAAGACCTACTGGGAGAGCAACGCCCAGGTCACCCGCCGCGTCGTCATCGCGTAGAAGTCGGGTCGAGCGAGCGCCGGGTGACCTGAAGGCCACACCACACCTCGCTCACTGTGGGCGATGGCTCGCCCACAGTGGCGGGAGGCGCCCTAGCCCCGCCATCGGTATCGCGCGTACACTCGTCCCAGCGAGGACGCACGCGACGGAGGCGCGGCCGGCGATGCGATGCCCATCGTGCGGCACGGAGAACCCGGTCGTAGCCCGCTTCTGCATCGGCTGCGGCGCGTCGCTGGCCGGACTATGCTCAGCCTGCGGCCATGCCACCCCGCCCGAGGCGCGATTCTGCATGCAGTGCGGCGGCAAGCTGGGCGGGGTGGCCCCGGCGTCCGCGCCCGTCGAGCCGGCATCAACGGCCCCCTCGCGCGACTCCACGCCGCGCCACCTGGCCGAGAAGATCCTGGCCGCCCGCGCCGCCCTGGAAGGCGAGCGCAAGCAGGTGACCGTCCTGTTCGCGGACATCGTCGGCTCCACGGAGTTGATCCGCGACCGCGAACCCGAAGAAGCGCAGGCGCTCCTCGACGGGGCCGTCAAGCTAATGATGGATGCCGTCCACCGCTATGAGGGCACGGTGAGCCGCACGACCGGCGACGGGCTGATGGCCCTGTTCGGCGCGCCC
>JAUJNC010000490.1 GCA_030446525.1 Armatimonadaceae bacterium | reverse complement strand
AGACGTGGAGTGCGGCTTTGTTCCAGTAGACGCCGGTCGCCATGTCGCCCAGGTTCAGGTTCACGGCGTCCTCGGCGGCGGGGAAGCCGATGGTGGTGGCCGTGCCGCCGTAGGACAGCATCTTGACCGCCTGCTCGGTGCAGACGGGGATGCCGGTAGCCTCATAGGCGAACTCGACGCCGCCGTCCCAGCCGTCTTCCGTCAGCGCGCGCACCTTCGCTACCGGGTCGCCGTCGCGGGCGTTCACCACGTCCGTCGCGCCGAACTTCTTTGCCCATTCCAGCTTGGTCGGGTTGACATCTACGGCGATAATCTGGCGTGCGTGCATCAGCTTCGCCCCTTGAATGACCGACAGGCCGACGCCGCCGCAACCGATCACGGCGACGCGCGCGCCGGGGAAGACGGGCGAGGTGTTCATGGCCGCGCCGACACCGGTGACGACGCCGCAGGCGATCAGGCACGCCTTGTCCAGCGGCATCTCGGGGGGCATCTTGATGGCCGCCTGGCTGTGGCCGACGGTGCTGGTGGCGAACGTGCCGCAGCGAAGCACCTGGGAGCAGAGCGCGCCGTCGCTGGCGCGGTGGATACGCGGCTGGGGCCGCAGCGCCATATAGCAGTGGCGGGGGTCGCCGCGCTGACAGGCCGGGCACTGCTCGCAGGGCGCGCGATAGGCGATAACGACCGGGTCGCCTTTTTGCAGATGGGTGACGCCCTCGCCGACTTCCTCGATATAACCGGCTCCCTCATGGCCGAGCACGATGGGGAACTTCATGCCGTTGCCGTTCAGGTTCTTGACCGTCAGATCGGTGTGGCAGACACCCGACGCGACCAGCTTTACCATCACCTCGCCCGGCCCCGGATCGTCCACGACGATATCGACTATCTCGGCATCTTTGCCCGCTTCATTGAGAACCGCCGCTTTGCCTTCACAGGCCATTGTCCTGCCTCCTGCTGTTTTGGAATCAAGTTTCCGCGCCCGCCGCGCGGTTCCCTTCCTGAAAACAGCGCAGATAGGCGACCAGAAGACGCGCTAGGTTTTCCGGGGCCTGGCGGTGCATGATCTCGAAGCCGTGCGAGTTCTCCGCCACGAAGGCGAGAGTGACGGGGCGGGCGCACAGGCCGTGGCTGGCCGCGCAGGAGGCGTCCGATCCGCCGCGCGTCACCGCCTGCCAGTGAAGGGTCAGGCCCAGCCCGGTGGCCGCATCGTCCAGCAAATCCAGGTCGCGCGGGTCGGTGGCGGCGTAGGAGTCCGTCACCCAGACTGTTGGGTGGGCGTCCAGGGGGACGAAAGCGTCGGGGGTGCGCGGGCCGATTTCCAGGGCGACGCAGACGGCGGGCCGGTACTCGGCGAGCAGGTACAGCGCGCCCTCGCCGCCCACCTCCTCGGAAGCGGTCGCGGCGAAAAGGACGTTTCCAAAGGCGGGGTCGTTTTTGATTTCGGCGAGCGCGAGGAGCCAGGCTACCAGGTCGGCGCGGTCATCCAGGAAATACGAGGCCACCAACTCACCCGCCAGGGGCCAGAGCGCGCGGCGCGAACGGGCGAGCACGATCCGGGTGCCGGGCCGCACGCCCGCCGCCCGAAGTTCCTCCGGCGAAAGGCCAGTGAGAACGGCGGCGCGCTCCCAGGCGGGTACGATTCCCTCGCGCGCCTGCTGCATGATACTCGCCGGGGACGTGGTATGGATGGAGCCGAACGACAGCACGCCGGGAAGGGGTTCTTCACCGCGCAGCGGAAGTATCTCCACCGGCCCTTCGCCCCATTTCCAGGGGTGCGCCCCGCCCAGCGGGCTTATCCGCAGCGCCCCGTCGTCGTCGATACCGGTCACCAGCAGGGCGATCTCGTCCATATGCGCCGTCACCACGATCTCGGGGCGCTCCGGCAGCGTGGAAGAAGAAGCGCCGACCAGAAGATTTCCCTTGGCGTCGGTGCGGCAGGCCAGGCCGAGCGCCTCCGCATAACGAGTTAGATAATCGCGGACGGCGTTTTCCTGTCCCGGCGGTCCCGGCAAGGCAGTCAGATCGGCCAGCAGTGATAAAGAGTCTGTCATAAGGCAAAAAAG
>JAUJNC010000489.1 GCA_030446525.1 Armatimonadaceae bacterium | reverse complement strand
CAAGCAGCCGCTGAGCGCCGCAGATCTCATGTGGCTGGACCGCCTGCCGCGGGACTCGGCCGAGATCACCGAGGCCCAGGCGAAGGATCTGGCGAAGCTCGCTGCGCAGGTCGAGGCCAACTCGGGGGACGCCAGGTTGGTGGACAGCATCTTCGGCCCGGTGCGGGCGAGGTTCGAGGCGGCCACGGCCAAGGCGGAGCTCGAGCGCCTACGGGCGCTGGCGCCTCCTCGGCCGCCGTCCAACGCCGTGGTTGTGCTGGCCGAGGCGATCGCTCGGAGCGAGGCGCCGCCCGGGCTCGACGCCGACGCCGCCTACGACTATGGGCTGGCGCAGGCCAGGTCGCGGCTCGGCGCTGCAATCGCCCAGCGTGACGCCGAGTACGAGGCGAAGGTCGCGGCCGTCGAGGCGCGGGGCGCCGCCTGATGGCCGTTGAGCTCGCCGCCGCCTACATCTCGATCATCCCGAGCTTCAAGGGCGTGGAGGGCGCTGCCCGCCGGGAGCTCGGTGGCCTCGACAACGTCGCCTCCCGTGCGGGTGACAAGGCGGGGGCGAACTTCGGTCAGAACTTCGCGGACAAGCTGAAGGACTACGCGCAGAAGGCCGGCCTGGCCATGTCGACCGCTCTTGGCGCCGGGTTCGCACGGGACCTCAGCCTCGACGCGGGGAACAACAAGCTGGCCGCCCAGCTCGGCCTCACGGCCGAGGAGTCGGGGCGCGCCGGGAAGCTCGCCGGGAAGCTCTACACAGGCGCCTACGGCGACTCGATGGGGCAGGTCAACGAAGCGATCGCCTCCGTCTCCAAGAACATCAGCAGTCTGAGCGTCACCGGGGCCGGCGACATGGAGCGGCTGACCGCGAAGACGCTCAACACGGCCACCGCGTTCGACCAGGACCTCGGCCGGACCACCGCAGCAGTCGGCGACCTCGTGAAGAACAAGCTGGCCAGGAACGCCGACGAAGCCTTCGACATCGTGACCGTCGGCTTCCAGAAGGGGGCGGATAAGGCCGGCGACTTCCTCGACACGCTCACCGAATACTCGGGCCAGTTCCAGAAGTTCGGCCTCGACGGCGCCACCGCGACGGGTCTGCTGACGCAGGGCCTGCAGGCCGGCGCCCGCGACGCGGACTTCGTTGCCGACGCCATCAAGGAGTTCTCGATCAAGGCGATCGACGGCTCCAAGACCACCGCCGAGGGGTTCGCCGCCGTCGGCCTCGACGCCCGGAAGATGGCCGATGACATCGCGGCCGGCGGACCCCGATCTGCCGCCGCGCTCGACCTCACCCTCGACCGGCTGCGGGCCATCGAGGACCCCGTGAAGCGTGACGCGGCGGCGGTGGCTTTGTTCGGCACGAAGGCAGAGGACCTCGGTGCCGCCCTGTACGCCCTGGACCCGTCCACCGCGGCGGCCGGGCTCGGCCAGGTGGCCGGGGCCGCCGACAAGGTGGACACGCTGCTGGGCAAGAACACCTGGTTCACGAAGCTGACGCGGGAGGTCGAGCTGTTCAACGTGTCGATCGCCGACACGGTCGGCCCGATCGGTGCCGCCGCTCCCGCCCTCGGCGGGTTGGCCCTCACCGCCCAAGGCGTCGGGCCGGCGCTCGGCAAGATCGGCCCGGCGATCGCCACCGGGCTCGGGAAGGTCGCCCCCGCGGCGGGCAGCGCCCGCATGGCCCTCAGCCTGGTCGGGTCCGGGGTGGCCGGCGGGCTGACCTCCGCCGGTTCCGCACTCGCGTCCCTCGGGTCCGGGTTGGCGTCCGCCGCGGCCACCGCCGGCCGGTTCGTGGCCACCCAAACGTTGGCCGCGGCGAGCGTCGCCCGCACCACCGCCGTGATGGTCGCTCAGAAGGCGGCCACGCTGGCGCAGGCGGCAGCAACCAACATCGCCGCTGTGGCCCAGGCCGCGTTCAACCTGGTCATGTCGCTGAACCCGGTGGTGCTGATCGTCCTGGCGATCATCGCGTTCGTGGCGGCAATCGTCCTCGCCTATCAGAAGGTCGACTGGTTCCGGAACTTCGTCGACGCAGCCTTCCGCCTCGTCCTCGGTGTCGTCATGTCGGTCGT
>JAUJNC010000053.1 GCA_030446525.1 Armatimonadaceae bacterium | reverse complement strand
GAGTGGCGCGCACGAGATAAGGTGTACGAGGAGTGGGCGCTGGAGACCCTCTAGACGCGCGCTGCGTAGCTGGTGTACGGCCTCGTCACGTAGAAGCTGGCCGAGATACTGCAAGTATACGAGCACCCCCGGACGAGCGGCAACGCGATGGGCGATGAGCTGCTTCACGTCCTGCTCATTGCGGCTTACCGGAACGGCAACGTCTGGTTCGACGTACATCCGCTGCTCTGGGACCAGCTGCCGAACCACAACGAGGAGCAGGGACAGTGAACCGCCTTTTCGCCTCCGGTCAGCCGCTCGCAACGCCGCTCCGGCGCATCCTTCTGGACCTGAGGGACACGCGACGCTCCCACATCGTGCTTGCTGTCGCCGACAACCCCGTGCTGCGCCGCGAAGCTATCGCGGAGGTGGCACGCCGTTTGAGTGGCAAATACGCCCTGCGCGAGTTCGACTTCCTTCATACCGACGTGCTCAGCTTAGGCCGCTTTTGCCGCACCGCGGCTGCGGACGAGGAGCAGCCGGTCTGCGTCCTCGCGCACGGCCTCGACGCCCTCAAAGCGCACGACGCGGCCCGCTACCGCACCGCGCTCGAACTTCTCAACGCGCACCGTGAAGACATACGTGACACCAAAACCGCTGTCGTCTTGTGGCTGGACGCCGCCACCAACGCCGACGTGCTCGAACACGCCCCTGACTTCGCCGACTGGCGCACCGCGAGCGTCACGTTCGACCTGCCGCCCGACGAAACGGTCGTGGAAACCAAGCTGGGTGCGCTATCTGTTGCGGAGGCCGAGCGCCACCGCCGCCAGATTCGCCGCTTCGAAGAGATGCTGCAGCGGCCCAACCTGTCACCCGCGCTCGCCGCCGAGTACCAGAAGCAGATTGCCCACCACCGGCGCGAACTCGGCGAGGATGCCGCCAGCCGCGCCGCCCTGTCCCGCGCCGCCCGCACCGCCGCCGAATCGGGCAATTACAAGCAACTCGAAGACCTGTACCGCCGCCACGTCATCGACCGCTTCAGCAAACTCACCCTCTACTCCGTCAACTCCGACGCCCCTCTTTCCGTAGACCTTGAGCACGTCTTCGTCAAACTGAATGCTATACCGGCGCGACGTGGCCCGGCCGTGTTTTTATTGCACGACTTTGGCGGTACTGGTAAATCTCAGCTTGCTCTTGATTTTGCCAACGCCGTCTTATCCGCAAGGATCAGTGAGCAAAGTTGGGCTACGGAACGTTTATCCGTAGAAATACCACCCGCAGCCGCAAAACGAAGTACGGAGACTCCACACCTCACCACGGCGGACTTTTCAGCAGGCTCGTATCTGAGAGAGTTCTTAGCCTATAGAGCAGTTGATTATGACTGGAAAGTAGTTGACCAAGACTCGTTACCAACGTTCACGCCATCCGGTGAAGAAGTATCAGGGACAACTTCTGTCGAGAACGCCCTTAGGACTTACCAAGTTATAGCCGTAGTCGGAGCGCCAGGGTCAGGAAAGACGACGCTGCTCAAGTATCTTGCCCTGACCTTTGCCCGCAACCAAGCGTCGAAGCGTCTGGAACTGAACGAGAAACGTCTGCCTATCTTCGTCACCCTGCGCGACCTGAGCCGCTTCGTGGGGAGCGCGCCCAAGCGCGTTTCGCCGCCGGATTTGCTGTCCGCCTTTCTGAACGAGCACTTCCGCGAGGTCGCGCCGCACCTGAACCTGCCCGACGACTTCTTCCGCCGCGCCCTTGAAGGCCGCCGCTGCCTCGTGCTGTTGGACGGTTTAGATGAAGTCGCTGACGTTGAAAAGCGCAATCAACTCACCCATGTGGTCGCCGAATTCATCGCGCAATTTCGTGGCAACCGCTTTATCGTCACCTCGCGCCCGCGCGGGTACGAGGGCGACGCGCGGCAGCGATTCGGCCCGCTTCTCGCCGAGTACACCATCCGTGACTTCGACGATGAGGACATGGCAGACTTCGCGCGCCGTTGGTATGAGGCTGTCACGCGCGACCAGAAGGGCAACAACCCCGAAGCCGACATTGAGGCCAAAGGCAAGGCTGACGACCTGCTGCGGGCCATCCACGCCGATGCGCGCGTGCGTGCCCTCGCCCACAACCCGCTGCTGCTGTCTGTGCTCGCGATGGTCCACCAGCGCGGCGCCACCCTGCCACAGCGCCGCGCGGAACTTTATGACGAATGCACCGACTTGCTGCTCGGCTACTGGGACCAGACCAAGGGCGGCGCGGCCAAGACCGACCTGACGACCTACGGTGGCTTGACGCGCAGCGAGCGGCGCGTCCTGCTGGAGCCGATTGCCCTGTGGTTCCACGAGCGCGGCGAGTCAGGCCAGGAGGTCCGCCGCGATGACCTGGAGCAGAAACTCGCCTGTGAGTTTCGCGAGGTGCTGGGCGATACGGAGCCGCGTTCGCGCGATCGGGCCGCACGGTTCCTTGATCTTATCGTCGAGCGCGCGGGCCTTCTGGTCGAGCGCGAAACCGGCGTGTTCGCCTTTGCGCACCTGACGTTTCAGGAGTACCTTGCCGCCCGCGCTATCGCCGACCGCGACGCCTACCAGAACGACGATGACTATATCCACTACAGCCTGAAACGCCTGCACGACCCGTGGTGGCAGGAGGTTCTGCTGCTGGAGGTGGGGCACCTGAGCGACGTGCGCCACTTTGGCCGCCGCGCCCGCAGCCTGACCACCAAACTGCTTGAGGCCATCCGCAACGCGGGAAGCGAGATGGAGGATATCCTCAAGCGCGACCTGCTCTTCGCCGCCCGTGCCCTCTCCGACGTCGGCCCGATTGGCGTGGACGAGGACGTTCGCCGCAGCATCATTTCGGATCTCATCACGCTCTGGCACACAGCGCCCTTCGGGACGCAACGCCGGCAGGTCGTGGAGGTGTTCGCCTATGCCATGCCGACGCTGGACGGCCAGACCATCCGGGCGGAACTGCTGCGGTGTCTCTTGGACGAGAAGACCGGTTATATGGCAGCACGCGCTTTTGAGCAATTGGGTGAGGCGGCGGCCAGTCCGGAAGTTGTGACGGAACTGACACAGCGCGCCTTGTCGAAATCAGAACGCCAAAGTCTTATCGCGGCCCGCGCCCTGGCTGCAATGAAGAGGCTAAATCCGAGAATCGTGCACTGCTTGGTCGAGTTGACGCAGCATCCAAGCATTATGATCTCCGACGAGGCGTTCCGGGTGCTCGCAGCAGGCGAAACCGCAGCCACCCCGAAGTAAACACACTTGCTTAAGCAGCCTAAAAGACGAAAAGGAAAGTACCGCGCGTTGGGCAGCGGAAACACCGGCAGGATGGCAACGGTGTTAGACACCGAAATCGTCGAGCGCCTACTTTGTGCTGAGCACCCACCACTGCGCCCATGTTCGCTCCGCAGTGGCATTGGCTCTAGGGTTTCTTGACGAAGCAGCGCAGCGGCGCCGCGAATCATCGCACGGCTGCTGGAGCTATCGTCGACAGGGACGCGACAGTCCGTTTTGAATCAGTCGCCGCCATCGGGCGTCTCAGAAAAGCCGCTGCCACGGCAGCCACCGTACAGCGTCTGCTCGCGCTCCTTGAGGACAGCGACAGCGCCGTACAATTTGCGGCGGCACAAGCTCTCGGGAGTTTGGGCGAAGCGGCGGCAACATATCGGAGACCGTGACTCACCTTTGGCTTGACGAAGAAAGGCAACGAAGACACGCGCATAACGACACTAGCGCTGGCCGTAATGGGCGATGCGGCTGCCATTCCGGAGGTCGTCGAACAACTCGTCGCATTGACCAGAACTACCGCGCCGCCCCGTTTACGGGAGGCCGCAACGTCCTTGCTCGGCCAAATGGCGAGACGCTCCGAAATGCAATCCATTATAGAGCGTCTGCTCAAACTTACCCACGATAGAGCCGCGCGCGGGCGCGGCGCCGCTCGCCGCGCGCTTGGAACTGCCGGCGACGCCGCAGCAACTCACAAGTTGTGGGACGACTTGCCCATCTTGCCGACGACCAAAACCAGTTGATACGGCAGGCCGCACTGCAAGCCATTCTGAGCATCGGCGGTAAAGTGGATACCGCTAAGCTTGCACGACAACTACTCGAACGCGTCCAAAATAACGAAACGAAAGTGAAGGACCGTGCTGAAACTGCAATAGTATTGGCACAACTCGATGGAACAAAACCGGCCATCTTGTCGCAGCTACAGCAATTTTGGCGAAGCGTCGCATTGGATCGGCAGGAGGCTACTACCTGCGCAATACTGCCTACGAAGAGTTACAACGGCTCGTGTCCGCTGCGTAGACGGGCAGAAACAAGGACGGCGCCACTGGCGCCGCCCTCGTCTTCATCGTTGGGGCCGTAGGCAGCCGAGCTACTTACGCTCGGCGTACCACTTCTCCTGGAACGCCTTGTAGTCGGCCTGCTTCTCCTTGATCTTGCGCCACCACGGCTCGTTGTCGACGTACCAGCGCACGGTCTCCTCCAGGCGCTCCTCGAAGTTGGTGTCCGGCGCGAAGCCGAGCGCCTTGAGCTTGAGCATTCCATCGAGTAACGGCGGTCGTGGCCTGGCGGTCGGTGACGTGGCGTATCAGGGTTTCGGGCTTGCCCAGGTACTGGAGGATGAGCCTGGTCACGTCGACGTTGTAGCGGTGGACGCCGCTGCCGCGTTGTAGATCTCACCGGGGGCGCCTGCGTGGAACGCCAGGTCGATGCCCTTGCAGTGGTCGAGCACGTGCATCCACTCGCGGACCTGCTTGCCGTCGCCATAGACCGGGAGCGGCAGGTCGTCGATCGCGTTGGTGATGAACAGCGGGATGAGCTTTTCGGGATAGTGATAGGGGCCGAAGGTGTTCGAGCCGCGCGTGACGATGGTGGGCAGGCCGAAGGTGACGTGATAGGCGCGCGCCATCCGTCCTCGCCGCCCGCCTTGGCCGCCGAATAGGGCTGGTTGGGCTCGAGCGGGTCGCCCTCGCGGAAGACGTCCTGCGTGCTGCCGTACACCTCGTCCGTGCTGACCTGCAGGAAGCGCTCGTGGCCGAACTTGCGCGCCGCTTCCAGGAGCACGAAGACGCCGTTGAAGTTGGACCGGACCGCCGCCTCCGGGTCCAGGATGGCGCGGTCATTGTGGCTCTCGGCCGCGAAGTTGAGGATGGCGTCGACGTTGCGGGCGAGGTTGTCCACGATCTGCGGGTCCTCGATGCGCCCGTGGAAGAACTGGAAGTTGGGGTTATCCCACAGGTCCTGAAAGTTGTCGAGGTTGCCGGCGTACGTCAAAGCGTCCAGAACGATGATGCGGTAGTCCGGGTACTTGTCCAGCATGTAGCGGACGAAGTTGGAGCCGATAAACCCGGCCGCGCCGGTGACGAGCAGTCGTTTCATGGTACAGGGTTCCTTACGTGTGCGTTGGTGACGGGTGCGTTGGTGAGCGGTGGAAGTGGGTCATCCTCCAGGCGTGCTCGTCGCGGACGAGCACCCGGGTTGATTATCGGTAAAACGCGGGAACTGCAGTTCCCGCGGCGGGATAGGTGACGAGCAGCGTGAAGGTGACGATCGCCACGTCCTGCGCCGCGCCGCAAAGCTGACGCGCGGGTCGAGCAGGTCCACCCGGCTCTGCTCGTGGACGCCGACCATGCCGCCCGCGCCCATTAGGTGCAGGTGGAAGTCCAGCCCGTCGATGCGCGCCGGGGCGATGAACCATTCGTAGGCGGACATATCGCCGGTGGCGTGCGCCCGGTAGAAGTCGAGGTCACGCCGGTAGACCGCCTCGATGAGCCGGCGCGTGACATCGAGAACTTCGGCTTCGGTGTCCGTCATGACGTGTGTCGCTTGTCCGCGTCTTTCCTAGCCGCCCGTGAGCGCGCTCAGGGCACGCCCACCGGGAAACGCCGCTGCTTTTCCTGATAAGCGTAGGTGAAGACCGCCGCCAGCAGGCTCGTCCCAGGCGAAGTAGCAGGCGGCGACATCCTCGACGTTGACCATCTGCATCCCGCGCGAGTCGCCCCCCGGCGGCGCGCCCGTCAGCCCCTGCACCGCGCCGATATAGGTCGGCGCATACCGCACGGCGCCCGTTCCGATGTCGGTGAGGACGAAATGGCCGAGATAGGCGACGCGGCCCAGCGTCGCCCCCGCCTCCTCGTAGGCTTGCGCGCCGGACGGCGTCCTCAAACGATTCCTCGACACGGCCGCTGGGGATGCACCAGCCGCGGCCGATGATGTCGGCCAGCGCACCTTGTCGCCGTAAAAGGCGAAAACGAGCGCCGCCGGCGCACCGGCGGGGTCCGGCTCCACGTCCGTGGCGACAAAGGTTGCCGTGTCGCTCTTCCAGCGCACCCGGGGAAGCTACTCATTCGCGTCCATGCGGAGCAGGCTTTCGAGCCTCTTGGCGAACAGGGCGATATGGCCGCAGGACGTGCAAACGCGCGCCGCCACCAGCGAGGTGGTGTAGGGGACCACGCCAAGGAACGCGTCCGGCTCGCCCGCGATGACCACGCTCGCCTCCTGGTTGCCGGCCTTCAGGACGCCCCTGGCCGTTTCGCCGCCGCAGAGCGGGCAGGCCGGCGCCTTCCCGGCCCCGTTATCCTCCGCCATAAAGTACCCCCTGACCCTATCCTTGCGTCATCTCCCAGAACTCTCTGCCGAGCAGGTCCCAGGGGAGACGGCGCTCGTCCGGGTCGCCCAGATCGAACTGCTGGTTGACATAGTACAGTATGGTCGCCGGCTGCGTGCCGATGTTGGCGCCGCCATGGCCCACGCCGCGCGGGATGTACAGCAGCTGCGTCTTGCCGGCGCCCATCACGAAGCGCATCGACTGGTTATGGGTCGGCGACCCCCGACGCGCATCGATCAGGCCGATGAGGAGCCGGTCCGTGGGCGGGACGAACCACACATCTTCCTGGTTGAAGTGCAGGTGGAAGGCCTTGATCGCGCCGGGCAGCACCTGCGAATAGGACGACTGGCGCACCTTGAACTCGGGGATGGCTTCCAGGCTGCCGTTCTCGTCGAAGCGTACCAGTTCGGCGAACGAGCCGCCGTCGTCCACCATCAGGCGCAGGTCGATGATGCGGACGCCTTCGATGGGGGTCTTCCGGGGGTACTCCTGCGTGGTCACTACCCTCTGGAACTCCGGACCAAGGTCCTCCGGCGAGAGTTTGTCAAGCATAAGCTGTCTCCATTTGTTAAAGGAAAAACCGTCTACCGCCTGCGGAAGGCTTATTGGCCGCAGGAGTGGGGCCGCCCCTCCGTGACCATCCGGACCAGGTACTGCCCGTACTCGGCTTTGCCAAGGCGGGTCGCCTGCGCCAGCACCTGTTCCGCATCGATATAGCCGCACTCGTAGGCGATCTCTTCCAGACAGGCAACCTTCAAGCCCTGACGCTGCTCGATCGCCTCGATGAAGTTGCTGGCCTCGCGGAGCGAATCGTGCGTCCCGGTATCGAGCCACGCGATGCCCCGTCCCAGCCGCTCGGCCCGGAGCCGGCCGTGCTGCAGGTACACGTTATTCACATCGGTGATCTCCAGCTCCCCCCGCCAGGAAGGTTTGATCTGGGAGGCGATATCGGTGATCTGGCTGTCGTAGAAGTACAGACCGACCACGGCGTAGTTGGATTTCGGGAACTCCGGCTTCTCCTCGAGCGAGACCACCATGTCGTTCGCGTCGAGCTCCATGACGCCGTAGCGCTCGGGGTCCCTCACCCGGTAGCCGAACACGGTTGCGCCCCCGGTCCGCTTGGCGGCTTGCCGGAGCTGGTCGGGCAGCCCGTGGCCGTAAAAAAGGTTATCCCCCAGGATCAGACAGGCCGGACTGCCGTCCAGAAACTTCTTGCCGATCAGGAAGGCCTGCGCCAGGCCCTCTGGTTTGGGCTGCTCGGCATACTGGATGCTGATGCCGTACTGGCTGCCATCACCCAGCAGCCGCTGGAACAGCGGCAGATCGAGCGGGGTGGAGATGAGCAAGATGTCTCTCAGCCCCGCCAGCATCAGCGTGGCGAGCGGGTAGTAGATCATCGGCTTGTCGTAGATCGGCAGCAGCTGCTTCGAAACCGCCTGGGTGACGGGATATAAGCGCGTGCCGCTCCCACCGGCAAGGACGATACCCTTCATGTTCCAATACCTGCCTTTTGGATAAACGGGATGGTTTCGACGCGTTCTTCTACGTCAGGAGGTTGTGCAAGAACGATGCCACACGAGGGGCCGCCAGCGGCTCCCTGGTATTATACCCATAGTACCGGATGGCGAAACGGCTGTCAACATGCCCGCCCGCCGCGGATGCGCTTTCATCCGCCCCGGCAGGATACGGCCGCGGCGCGGGCGAATCCTTACGACGTCATGACCTTTGATTTCGTGAGCGCCGGGAGCGTCGTCTTCGGGCCGGGGCGCGCCGCCGAGGCGGGGGTTCTGGCACGCCCGCTGGGCGCGCGCTGCCTGCTGGTCCGGGGCCGGAGCGCCGCGGCGGAGCGGGTCCGCGAAAGCCTGCTTGCCCAGGGTCTCGATGTCACCGAGATGCCGGGGCCGCCGGGCGAGCCGGACGAGGCGGACGTGGACGGGGCGGTGCCGCTCGCGCGGGCGGCCGAGCCCGACGTGGTGGTCGCGGTCGGCGGCGGCAGCACCCTCGACTTTGGCAAGGCCGTCGCCGCCCTGGCCGCGCAAACGGACGGGGCGCCCGTGCGCGACTACCTGGAAGGCGTCGGGCGCGGCCTGAAGCTTTCGGCCCCGCCCCTGCCCCTGATCGCCTGCCCGACCACGGCGGGCACGGGCTCGGAGGTCACCAAAAACGCCGTCATCTCGTCGCGGGAGGGCCGGTTCAAGAAGAGCCTGCGCGACAGCCGCATGGTCCCCGCCGTCGCCCTGGTGGATCCCGAGCTGCAGGCGGGCGCGCCGCGCGAGGTGCGCGTTTGGAGCGGTCTGGACGCGCTGACGCAGAACGTCGAGTCGTACCTGTCCCGGCGCGGCTCGCCGCTGACCGAGGCGCTCGCCCTGCGCGGCGTCGAGGCGTCGGGCGTCGGGCTTAGCGCCCTTTCCCGGGGTGAGGACCGCGCCGCGCGCGAGCCGATGGCGCTGGCGGCGCTCCTGTCGGGGCTGGCGCTCGCCAACGGCGGCCTGGGCGCGGCGCACGGCATCGCGCAGTCGCTGGGCATCCACGGCGTGCCGCACGGCCTGGCCTGCGCGGTCGCCCTGCCGTGGGTCCTGGCGTTCAACGCCCGGAGCGAGGAAGTCCGGCGCCGCCTGGCCCGCGTGGCCCAGGCGTTGGGAGCCGGTCCGGGCGCGCCGGCGGCGGTGGCCTGGGCGTGGGACAAGGTGCGCGAACTCGGCGTCCCCCGGCTGGCCGGGCTTGGCGCCCGCTACGCCGACCTGCCCCCGCTCGACGCCGAAGGCGTCGTCCTGCTGGCGCGCGGCGCGCGGGGCAACTCGCTTTCCGGCAACCCCGTCGAAATGGATGACGTACGGGTGGCGGAGCTCCTCACCCAGATGCGCGACGCCGGCGCTCCGGAAGCGCTGCTGCCGTGATCCTGGCCGTCGGAGCGACGCCCACGGTGCAGCGGACCCTGCGCTTGGCCCGCGTGGAACTGGGCGCCGTGAACCGGGCGCGCGAGGTGTGGGTCACGGCGTCAGGCAAGGCGGTCAACGTCGCCCGCGTGGTTACGCTGCTCGGCGGCGAAAGCCGGCTCGCGCAGTTCCTGGGCGGCGACACGGGCCGCTTCGTCGCCCGCGCGCTGGACGCGGCGGGCGTGCCGCACGACACGGTCTGGGTGCAGGGCGACGCGCCGACGCGAACCTGCACCACCCTGCTTCCCGACGGCGGGCCGGCCACCGAACTGGTGGAGGAGGCGCCCCCTGTTTCGCCCCACGACGTCGCCGCGTTGGAGGCGGCGGTGCGGAAACACCTGCCCTCCGCCCGGGCGCTCTGTCTTTCCGGGTCCTTCCCGCCCGGCGTGCCGGACGACTTCTACGCCCGCCTTGTGGAAGTCGCCCGGGCCGCCGGCGTGCCCGCCCTGGTAGACGCCCAGCGCGCCCCGCTGCGCGCCGCACTGGCCGCGCGGCCTTTCCTGGTCAAGCCCAACCGCGAGGAAGCCGCCGCCCCGCTCGGCCTGTCGCTGTCAGGCGACGGCGAGCAGGACGCCCGCGCCGCCGTCGCCGCCCTCACCGCGGCGGGCGCGCAGTGGGCGCTCGTCTCCCTGGGCAGGGTAGGCTCCCGGCTCGGGGACGGGCGGGGCGGCCTTTGGCGGATCGAGTCCCCGCGCGTCGATGCCGTCAACCCCATCGGGTCGGGCGACGCCCTCGCCGCGGGCCTCCTCTTCTCTCTTCGGAAGGGCGCTTCCGTTCCCGACGCCGCCGTCTACGGCACCGCCTGCGCCGCCGCCAACTGCCTCACCCCCACGTCGGGCGTCGTCCGCCCCGCCGACGTCGCCGCCCTGCTCCCCCAGGTTCGCCTACGCGCCGAGGAACCTTTGTAGGGAGAAGCGGCTCAGGTCGCGCCCGTAGCCCTGGCCGGTGGCGAGGTCGGCGGCGATCTTGCCCAGCAGGACGGTGAACTTGAAGCCGTGACCGGAGCAGCCGCTCACCAGCCAGATGTGGGGCGAATCGGGCACGCGATCCAGGAGGAAATCCTCGTCCGGCGTGTTCGTGTACAGGCAGACCTGGGCGTGCGTGACCTCGTCGCCCAGTCCGGCAGGCGCCGGAACGCGTAGGCGAGGGCGTCACGCACGTAGCCCCCGTCCGGCGCGCGAGGCGGCGCGTCGGGGTCCACCACCTCGCCCGGGCGTGGGAAACCAGCTTGACACCTTCGATGCGCCCGTCGGCCGGGAAGCCGTAGTAGTTGCTCGTCGCGTCTATCCAGACCGGCAACCGGTCCGGCAGAAACCGGTCCGCGCTCTTTGCGGGCCGCAGATACGCGATCTGCTGGCGCGTCACCCGGAGCGGCAGTTTCAGCCGCGCCAGCAGCCCGCCCATCCACGGGCCCGCCGTGACGATCACCCGGTCGAAGAGGCGCTCCCCGCCCTGTTCGGTCCGGACGATCACCTGCTCGCCGTGCGCGAAGATATCCCGGACGGGCGTTTCTTCGTGGATCGTCGCGCCGTGTCCGCGCGCCAGGCGCGCGTTCGCGAGCACGCAGCGGGTCGCGCGCAAAAGCCGCTTTCCCGCTGAAACAGGGCGACCTCGTTCTCGCCCAGGCGGAGGGCGGGGAAACGTTCCCGCACCGCCCCGGATCCAGCGCTTCGTAGGACAGCCCGGTTGCCGCCAGGGCGCGCCCGGTTTCCCGCACCTGGGGGTCGTCCCGCACGCCGAAGAAGAGCCCGCCGCACCGCACGAACAGCTCTTCCCGCGCCTCCTCTTCCAGGGCCGCCCAGAGCGGGTAGGCGTCGCTCATCATCTGCGTGTAGAGCAGGTCCGGGTAGGTGTAGCGGATGATGCGCGATTCGCCGTGCGGCCCCGCCCCGGTCGTGTCCCAGACGGAACTGTTCGAACCCGACGACCTCGTGCCCCGCCCGGGCCAGGAACCGCACCGCCGCGCTCCCCGTGCCGCCGACCCCGACCACCGCGATCTTCATTCCTGGCTCCCTTCGCCCGGTTAGGTTCGACAGCCCCTCCCCTTTCCCTGCCCCACGCTGTGGGGCAGGGGCTATAGTATAATACTACGGCCGCCCCGCCGGGGCGAGGATGCTATGCCACAGATCGTCGTCGAAAACCTGGTGAAGACCTTCGGGATCGCCGAGCGGCAGCCAGGGGTGTGGGGCGCCCTGCGCGGGCTGGTGCACCGGCGCTACCGCACCGTCCATGCCCTCGACGGCGTCTCGTTCACCCTGGAGCCGGGGGGCTGGTGGGCTACATCGGGCCCAACGGGGCCGGCAAGTCCACGACGGTCAAAGTGCTGGCGGGCATCTTGATCCCCGACGGCGGACGCTGCCAGGTGCAGGGGCGCGTGCCCTGGAAGGAGCGCATCGCGCACGTGCAAACTATCAGGGGTCGTGTTCGGGCAGCGCACGCAGCCTGGTGGGACCTGCCGGTCGTCGAGTCGTTCGAGCTGCTCCGGGACATCTACCGCGTGCCGCAGGCAGAGTACGCGCGGGCGCGGGACGAGCCCTGGTCGCGCTGCTGCGTCTCGAACCGCTGCTTCCCACCCGGTGCGCCAGGCTCAGCCTGGGGCAGCGCATGCGCTGCGACCTGGCCGCCGCGCTCCTCCACGCGCCGGCCCTTTTGTTCCTGGACGAGCCCACCATCGGGCTGGACGCCGTGTCCAAGCTGGCGGTGCGCGACTTCGTCCGGCGCCTCAACCGCGAGCGCGGGGTGACGGTGATCCTGACCACCCACGACATGGACGACATCGAGGCGCTGTGCACGCGCGTGATCGTGATCGGGAGGGCGCATCCTCTCCGACGGCACGCTCGAGGATCTGCGGGGGCGCGTCACGCGGGAGCGCTGGCTGCTCGTCGACCTCCTGGACGAACACGAGGAGGTTCGCGACCCCGACGCGACCGTCATCCGGCGCGACGGCCCGCGCGTGTGTCTGCGCTTCGATCCGGCCGTCACCTCCCCGCGGCCTGATCGGCCGGGTGACCGCCCGGCACGGGGTGCGCGACCTGTTCGTGCAGAACCCGCCCATCGAGGAGATCATCGCCCGCCTGTACGGGGCGGAGGCGCCAGCGCCCCCCTTGCCGGAGGGGGCCGCATGACCGCTTACGCGGCGGTCATCGGCGCGCGGTTCCGGATGCTGCTGCAGTACCGCGCGGCGGCGCTGGCCGGTGTCGCCACGCAGCTCTTCGGGGGGCTGATCCGCGTCAAGATCTTCGAAGCGTTCTATCGCTCGACCACGGCCCCGCAGCCGATGGATTTCAGACAGGTGGTCACCTACGTCTGGCTCGGGCAGGCGTTTTTCGCCCTGCTGCCGTGGGCCGTCGACGCCGACGTGCGCGCGATGATCCGGACGGGCACGGTCGCCTACGAGCTGGTCCGGCCCCTGGACCTGTACGCCCTCTGGTACAGCCGCGCCCTGGCGGCCCGGCTCGCCCCCACCGTCCTGCGCGCCGCCCCGATGTTCGTGGTCGCCGGCCTTTTCTTCGGGCTAGAGCCGCCGCCTTCCCTGCTTTCCGGCGCGGCATGGGTCGTGAGCGCGGGGGGCGCGCTGCTGCTGAGCAGCGCCTTCTCGACCCTGATGACGATCTCGCTGCTGTGGACCGTCTCGGGCGAGGGCGTGTCGCGCCTGGCGCCGCCCCTCGTTCTGACGCTTTCCGGGATGCTGCTGCCGCTGCCGCTGTTCCCGGACTGGGCGCAGCCGCTTCTGAACTTCCTGCCGTTCCGCGGCCTGGTGGACGCCCCGTTCCGCGTGTACCTCGGGGACATCGGGCCGGAGCGGCTCCCCCTCGTCGTCGCCCATCAGGCGGCCTGGACCTTCGCGCTCGTGGCGCTGGGGCGCTTCCTGCGGGCGCGAGGCACGCGCCGTCTGGTGGTGCAGGGGGGCTGAGCGTGCGGGATGCGCTGCTTTTATATCTGCGGTACGTCGGCATCTCGGTGCGCGGCCAGATGCAGTATCGGGCGTCGTTCTGGATGCTTTCCGCCGCTAACGTGGTCACGACGGGCATCGAGTTTCTGGGCATCTGGGCATTGTTCGACCGCTTCGGCAGCCTGCGGGGCTGGAGCCTGCCGGAGGTCGCCCTCTTCTACGGCACGGTGAACGTCGCCTTCGCCCTCGCCGAGGCCGTGGGGCGCGGGTTCGACACCTTCCCCTCCCTGGTCAAGAGCGGCGACTTCGACCGCCTGCTGCTGCGCCCGCGCGGCACGGCGCTGCAGGTCCTGGGGCAGGAGCTTCAGCTGATGCGGGTCGGGCGCTTTCTGCAGGGAGCGGTCGTGCTCGTCTGGGCCATGGCGGCGCTGCCCGTCGCCTGGTCCCCCGCCAAGGTCACGTTCCTGGCCGGCGTCATTCTCGGCGGCGCCTGCCTCTTCCTGGGCCTATTCGTCCTGCAGGCCGCGCTCGCGTTCTGGACGGTGGAAACGCTGGAGATCATGAACACCGTCACCTACGGCGGGACGGAGACCGGCCAGTACCCGCTGACCATCTACCGCCCCTGGTTCCGGCGGTTCTTCACCTTCGTCGTCCCGCTCGCCTTCCTGAACTACATCCCTGCCAGCGTCCTTCTGGAGCACCGCGCCGCTGCCGGCCTGCCCGCTCTGGCGGCCTGGCTGGCCCCCGCCGTGGGCGTCGCGTTTCTTCTGATCGCATTGCAGATGTGGAAAATCGGCGTCCGCCACTACACTTCGACCGGAAGCTGAGCCGGATCACCCGAATCCCGCCGCGTTCAGAACTTTTCTGCCTCCCCGCCCCTTGTTGCCCGCTTTCCGAAAACCTGAGCGGGCCCAACCGCGACCGAGGCCGACGCGTCATAGCGGCGGCTGTGATCGTCCCGATAGGTGGCGGTGACGGTGACGGAGGGGACGTCGGGAGGCAGATTTCCCTGAAGGCCGGAACGGAGGGGGGCGTCGAAGCGGCGCACGAAGGCAGGGCCCGCACCGTCTAGCCGCCCCCGGGTAACCGCCCAGGACGTGCCGGGCGCGGTGCGGCGGGGCCTGCCCGACGCGTCCTTGTAGACGGCGGTCCAGAGGACGCGCGTTCCCGCGGGCGTAAGGCCGGACGGTTCGGCGACCACGACAAAGCTTCCGCGGGGTTTCGTCCGGCCACCCAGGCGCACCTGGCAGCCGGCGCCGAGCACGACGAGCGCGGCGGCGAGTCCCATCAGGGCTGCGCCGGACCAGACGGCGGGGGGTGTCGGCGGGAGGGACGGGGCAGGCGGGCGGGCCTCGCGGCACGCCGCGACGCCGACGCCCATCCAGAGCCAGGGCAGCACGGAAATGCCGGGCAGGTTGTACGCGGGTGACCCGATGGCATCCACGCAGGCGCCCAGGGTGGCGGCTATGCACCCCATCAGCAGGGCCTTGCGGTAGCCGGAGGTTAGCGCCGGCAACGCACGCACCGCGGAAAAGATAAAGGCGACCATCACGGCGACGTGGAGGGCTAAGCCGATGGCACCCGTTTCCGCGGCCCACTGCACCCAGAAGTTGTGCGCCAGGTTCTGGTACGCCGTGCCGCGCGCCAACACTTCGCTCACGTCATCCCCCTGATGCGTCCACCGGCCCTGTATCACCGGCCACACGCCCAGTCCCCAGCCGGTCAGCGGCCGCTCCGAGGCCATGCGCGCGGCGGAGCGCCACATGTGCAGGCGATCAGAGAACGAAGTGTCATCGAGGACGCGGGCGAATGTGCCGGCGCGCTTGGAAACCAGGGGCGCGATCCGGCCCATGACGATCAGCAGGGTGAAGGCGACCGCGACGATGACGAGCGGCGAGACGATCAGGCACGTGCTGCGCTTGTTCAGGCGGATCGGGGCGTGGTGAGCGGACAGAAGGCAGAGGCTGAACAGCGCCACCACCGCGCCGACCCAGGCGGAGCGGGTGCGCGAGAGCAGCAGCGCCCCGCCTAAAAGGATGGTGACTGCCTGCACGGCGACCCGCGTCTTCTCCTTGCCGCTTTGGCCCAGGGCGAGCGCCAGCGCGGGCGGCAGTAAGATCATCAGGAACGACCCCAGGTTCTGTGGTCTTTGAACACGCTGATGATCGAATCGCTCCCTTGCCACGATTCCGAGCCGAACTGGAGGAAGCCGTAAATGGCTCACCATCGCGCCGATCAGAAGTACGACCGCCACCGCGACGCGCCGTGGTCGGCCCGCAGGCCGTAAGCGGCGGCGGCGAAATAGATCCCGGCGCACAGGAACAGGCGCAGCAACTCCGCGGCGGCGGCCGCCCGATACGGCGCTATGGCGACCGAAAAGACGCACCAGATCAGCAGCGCGATCAGGAAGGGGTGGAGACTACGCCGCGCGGCGTTCTCAGATCGTCCGGGTAAGGACCGGAAGCGGCCAGGAGAGGCACGAAGCTGAGCACCATCGCCTGAAGCAGAACCGTACGTGCCGAGCCTGGAACCCAGGGCGTGTCCAGCGACAAGGCGACGGCCACGGCGGCCAGCAGCGCCACCAACAGATGGTTCTGCGCCAGCCAGCCCAGCGGCGTGTCCGCAGCCGCTTTCGAACGCGAACGGCGTCGGCGCGGAGACATGGGTGATTTCCTTCAAATCGTAGCAGCGTTCGGACGAAAATCGCCCCGGCACGGTCCCTGCCAGGGCGAGTTGCCCGTGCTCCGGCGCAAGCCCGGCCTCACGGGCCTCCTTTCGACTACTGCGGAACCAATCAATAAGACAGACGGACCGTCATGAGGTACGCCCCTTCCGGTCGGTCTACCCGCGTCGTCAGCGTTGCTGCACCCGGCCGTGCGACAACGGTCGCTATGTCGGAGTTCAAGCTGGTGTTCTGGTTTTCCCGGAAATACATCTCGTTGCCAAGGATTTCCCACCGCGCGTTTTGCAGCGTGAAAGTCGTACCCGTGCTGGGCTTGAACCAGGCGCGGAAGTTAGCTGTACCGTCAGAATTCCAACTGGCAGGTGGCGTTGGGAAAGGATCGACAACGGGTTGGGAAGCGGGGTTCGCAGAGTTTACGGTCACTTTGCAGACGCCTTGCGGTCCGAATATGTCGAATCCGCCATGGCGGACCCGCCGGTTGGCGGAACCTGCGAAGCGATCGTACCTATCGCAGCCACGGCGATGCCCGCCCGTGAAAGGCGTTGCGCGAATGTCATGTGACTTCGCGCACCGACAGCACGTACGGCGCCAGCATGTTAACACAATGGATGGCCGCTTAGGTACTGACAATTTTACCGTTCTTTCTGCAGGTCACGATGGCGGTCTGGTCGCAGATGGCGGCGAAGGCATGGCGGCGGGCGTGGCCTGTTCCGGGGTCGGCGGGAAAGGCGCGCCAGGAGAGCGGGGCAAGGGAGGAAGGCGTCGCGGCCGCGCTGTGCGGCGGCCGTGCGGGGTTAGGGGCTGCTTTACGTCGAGCAGGCGGCCCAGGATGTCGTGCAGCACCTGGACCGGGGTGCCCGCCGCGTCGATCCGGTCCATGAGCAGGGCGGGGTAGTGGGAAAGGACGGGGCGCGATTCTTCCTCGTACACGTCCCAGCGGCGGCGGATGACCTCGTCGGAGGCGTCGTCCAGCCGGTTTTCCTTCAAGGCGCGGCGCTTCAGGCGCTCGGCCATGGCCTCCCGGTCGGCGCACTCGAGGTGGAAGATGTGTTCCACGCGGATGTAGTCGTCCATGATGCGCGCTTGCGCGACGTTGCGCGGGATGCCGTCCAGTACCAGCAGGTCGCGCTCCGGCATGTAGCGGCGCGTGTGGACCAGGCCATCGATGGCCTGTTTCCACAGCGCGATCGTGGTGTCGTCGGGCACCAGCAGCCCTTTGGACGAGTACTCCACGAACACGTTGCCCAGCGGCGAGGAGAGATCCAGGTTACGGAACACGTCACCGCACGCGCAGTGGACGAACCCGGGTATGGCGCCCAGCGCCTTGCCGATGGTGCCCTTGCCGGAGCCGGGCGCGCCGAAAAGCAGGATGGTCCGGTACTTGGCCCCGTCCCCCCCCGCCTCCTGTCCGGGCGCGTTAGGTGCGGTGGCGATCACAGGCTGGCCTCCCGGGGGGCGAAGTTGGGGGCGACATCTTTGCCCAAAACGATGGTCACGTCGGCGCCGTCCAGATGTTCCACCGGCTGCTTCGACAGCGCTTCGGCCTTGATGTGCAGCAGCTCCGCGATCCGCTGGGCCCGCGGCGCGACCGCCGCCTTGCCGTACAGGATCTGGGTCTGGTCGACCTCGGCCGTCCGCAGGGCGTTGCCCGCGCTCTTGGCGTCGAAGCCCTGGTCGCGCAGCAGGTCGGCGACCTCCCGCGCGGCGCCCCGGACCTGCGTGCCGTTCTTGACGGCCACCACCGTCAGGCGGTAGCCGGCGGCTTGGTCGCCGCGCAACAGCCAGTCCACCTGCGCCGTCATCTTTTCCTGGTCAGGGAAGAAATAGTAGGGCTTCCGGTTCTGGTTTACGCCCTGGAGCGACGCCGTCTGGATCTGCTCGGGCTCAACGTTTTTGAACAGCGCGCCGAGCGCCAGCACCTGCTGGCGCGTAAGGTTCGTCTCGATCGATGCCATGGTCGCGTCGACGAGTTCGCCGGCGCGCGGGAGCATCTGGGGCTGCTTGGCCTTTTGCACGATCGCCCGCAAGAGCTGCTGCTGGCGGGCCATGCGCCGGTCGTCCCCTTCCTCCTTGGACGGCGGCTCGCCCTGGTTAGGTTTACGGAACCGCGTGAAGCCGACCGCCTGCTCGCCGTTGATCACCTGCTTGCCGGCCGGCAAGTCGATGTGGAGGTTGCCCCAGAAGGTGTCGTACTTCATCCGGTCGAGGGCGACGACCTCGACGCCGCCGAGCATGTCCACGATCTTCTTCACCGCGTCCGGCTTGAGCGCGATGTAGTAATCGGGGTAGACGCCCAGAAGGTTACCGACCGTCTGCATGGCGAGCGGCGCCTCCCCCCAGGCATAGGCGGCGTTGATCTTGTCGCGCTTGCTGGGCAGGCCGTCGGGGTACTCGGCATAGGTGTCGCGAGGGATGGAAAGTGCGGAGGCCGTTCGCGCGTCCAGGTCGAGCGACAGCATCAGGAGTGTGTCGGCGCGCGCGCCTTTGGTGTAAAGGATGTTTTTGTTGGTGTAGTTGTAATCCTTGCCGATCAGAAGGATGTTGATGCGCTGCTTGCCGGGGAAATACGCCCGCGGATTGCGAATGGTATCAATGACCGATAGCGGGCCACCGTCGCCCCCGATGTGGTTCAACTGGGAAAACAAGTAGCCGGCCGCGAGCGCCACGGCCCCGAAAAGCCCGATCGCCGAAAAACCGAGAACCTTCTTTAGTCTGCCCATGCCGCTACCCTGCCGATACTCTCCGGTCACCGCCCCCGCTGCCGCAAAGCGCCGTGCTGGGCGCGGCCCGGAAGTCATGCGTTTAGCCGCCTTATTTATACCAAAAAAGCGGCCAGAAAATTCCCGTTTGAGCGTGCGCTATCACAAAAAGCGCGGGTTTTCCTTGTGCATCGTCGCTGTCACTGCTTTTTGCTCGACCTGCCGTGATACGGATACGCGTCGCGGTTCTGCATCACGAACGTCCTGGCGGGACCGCCGTCGATGCCGGCGAACTCCGGGGGATCCCCGCTTGATACTTCCTGCCGTACGCTACGCCGCTGCCCCCGAGAATTCCTGCAAGCGGGCGCCCAACGAGCCTCCGGATCTCCGGCCCGGGGAAGGAACTCCGTCGCGGCCCGTGGAACTCCCCTGGTAAAGGCAAGAACGACCCCTTACCGTTAAAGGACCCACGTAATGCGGCAGCTTATAACCCCCCTACTTTTCGCGCTGGCGGCGCTTCTGACAAACTCGGTCCTGGCGCAGGAGGTCAAGCCCCACCCTGGCCGCTTTTTTGTCGCCGCCAACGGCAACGACGCCTGGAGCGGCACGCTGCCCGCGCCCAACGCGGCCAGAACGGACGGCCCCTTCGCCACGCTCGCGCGCGCCCGCGATGCCCTGCGCCCGGTGACCGGCCAGAAGGCCGCCTACGTGCGCGGCGGGACCTATTACCTGCGCGAGCCGCTCACCCTGACGCCCCCGGACTCGGGCGCGCGCTTCCTGGCCTACCCCGGCGAGAAACCCGTCCTGAGCGGCGGGCGGCCGATCAGGGGCTGGCGCCGGGGCAAGGGCAACCTCCGGACGGCGCAGATTCCCGATGTGAAGGCGGGCAAGTGGCACTTCCGGCAGCTGCGCGTCGGCGGCGAGCGGCAAATGAACGCGCGCCACCCGAACTTCGACCCGGACGACCCGCACAAGAGCGGCTGGCTGTTCGTGGCGCCGAATAGCCCGGAAGCGGGCGCGTCCGCGCCCCCCGTCCACAAGAGCCGTTTTCAGTTCCGCCCGGGCGACCTCAAAAAGTACCCCCAATCGCCCGAGCCGGAGATCCACATCGTCCCCGCCGGCGGCTGGGTGAGCACCATCCTCCACGTCACCCGGATCGATCACGACACCCACACTGTGCATGGGGCGGAGAACAGCAACGCGTCGCAGGAGCCTGCGCGCCGGCAACCGCTACTACGTCAGCAACGTGCGCGAGGCGCTGGACGCGCCCGGCGAGTGGTACCTGGACCGGGCCGCGGGCATCCTGCACTACCTGCCCCGGCGGACCGACTTCGTGCGGCAGGGCGTCGTGGCCCCGGTCCTGGACCGGCTCTTCGACCTGAAGGGGGACCCGGCCCGGGATCAGTGGGTCGAGCGGGTGACCATCCAGGGGTTCGAGATGAGCGACACTGCCTATTCGCGCGAGATCGGCGTCTATTCGCCCATGGACGCGGCCGTCTGGCTGGCTGGCGCGAAGGGCTGCGTGATCGAAGGGAACCGCTTCGTCCACATCGGCGGCTACGCGGCGCGGCTGGAAAATGGGAGCACGGGCAACGAGTTCGTGGGCAACGAGGTGGCGTACGCCGGGCAGGGGGCGTGGTGCTCAGCGGCAACGTCCGGACGCAGCCCTGGGACAACCTGATCGCCGGCAACTGGATCCACCACGGCGGGCAGGTGTACAAGCACGTCGCCGGCGTCTACGGCATCACGGCCAGCGGGACGCGGGTCGCGCACAACCGGATCGAGCACATGCCGCGCTACGCCGTCTCCTTTAAAGGCTTCGACAACGACAACTACTCGCACCGCAATGTCGTCGAGTACAACGACCTGCTCTGGACGAACGAGGAGACCAACGACACCGGCGCGATCGAAACGCTGGGCAGGCACAAGCAGGACACCGGCAACGTCATCCAGTACAACCGCATCCTCGACGTGGTCGGCCTGAAGACGACGCCCGAAGGGAAGATCCTGTCGCCCCACTTCACCTGGGGCATCTACCTGGACGACTACTCGAGCGGCACCCTCGTGCGGGGCAACCTGGTCGTCCGGCACGACTGGGGCGGCGGCTGCATCCACGGCGGCAGGAACAACGTCTTCGAGAACAACATCTTCGTCGAAGGCTTGACGCACCAGATGCGCTACCAGGTGCGGGACGAGTTCTGCCAGAACAACCGCTTCGTGCGCAACATCCTCTACTACACCTCCCCGGATGCCGATCTGTTCAAGCACACCGGCCGCTGGCGTCCCGACGTGCTGGCCGAGTCCGACCACAACCTGTTCTGGCACAAGGAGGGCGAGAGGCGTTCTTCCAGAGCCGCGGCCTCACGCCACTGGGCCCGCTCGAAAAATGGCAGGCGGCCGGCTTCGATAAAAGCTCCCGCGTCGCGGACCCGTTATTCACGGACATGGCCAACGACGACTACCGCCTGAAGCCCGACTCGCCGGCGCTGGCGCTGGGGTTCGAGCCGATCCCGTGGGAGAAGATCGGCCTGCAGGGGTATCCGCGGGCGGCGCGCCTCGGATCAGAAGAAGTAGAACACGAAAGGAAAACCCAGCGGCCATGCCAGCCAATCCAGATTTGATCGAGCGCGCCGGCGACCTGAAGGGCGAGGCTGGTGCGATTTGCCCGGCAGCCACGCTTTCGCGCCGTGCTGGACGCTTGGTTTGAAAGGCGACTGGGCGTGCTGAGCAGAAGAACCGAGGGGACGGCGTGATTAACGCCCTCGACGCGTTCATCCTGCAGCACCGCTTCCCGACGGACAAAGCATTATGGATTACTATCTCGCCGAGCACCCTGAGCCTGCCCGAGGAGGAGCGCTGCTCCTGAGCCTGGCAGGAGCCGGTCGAGGGGCTGTTTGCCATCGGGGACCGGAGGGCGATGCCATCCTGCTGGTCAATCTGGTGGACGAACTGACCTACTGGGTCTATTCGAACATGGGCGTCGCCCCACTGGCAAAGCTGCTCAAAGGCGGCTTCATCGCCACGCGCCTGACCCCCGTGGGCGACGACTGGCTCCTCAGCGGCGCCGTGCAGACGTATTCCGCCTCCCAACGGGACGAAATCTATCGAGCGGCGGCTAAACTGGCCCTGGAACATCCCAAGCTTGTCTTCCGCAACCCTAGAAAACTGGAGCAAGCATGGGAGCTCCAGCGGCAGGATCGCCGGGACTTCATTGCCTTCTTCGGCTCCGATCTGGTCGTCCTTCCCGGCCGCGAGCTGACGGAGCGGATGCGAGAGTACATGCATTTCAAGATGCACGGGGTGCGGGATGCGGAGGGCCTGACACGCGCCGAGAAGGCGCAGCGGGAGTACGGCTGCGTGCCTCCGCTGCCGGTGGAAAGCTTCGACGAGGACCTTCGGGAAAGGGAGACGGTGGGGGTGATCTACGACGAGGTGGAAGGGCTGAACTTCTTCCCCGACTTCGGCCTCGTCGAGGAGGCGTTTCAGAATCCCGACCTCGCAGGCGACGAGCGCCACCGGGAAGCGGTGCGGGGCTACGTGCAAAGCCCCTACGTCTCCCCGCTGCCGCTGCGCCGGCTTGCCGAGCGCTACCCCCAAAACGTCGACAAGGTGTTTGTCAAGGCCTTTCCGGCCCGCAAAAGCTTCACCTGGAAACGCTACGGCGAGAGCTTCCTGCAGAGATACAAACCGAGCTACTACAACCAGCCGACACTGCCCGCCGTCTCCCCGATCAGCGACGAGCTTTCGCGGGCGCTGCACGCGCCCCCACCCGCCAGGACGGAACCTGCCCGGCGCTCCGTGGGCCGCAACGAGCCCTGCCCCTGCGGGAGCGGCAAAAAGTACAAGCACTGCTGCGGACGGTGACGGCATGGAAACTAGGATGCAGCCGCAAAAGCCGATTGAAGTGCCGTATCCCCCGGCGCCGTGGCGTCTGGATGGGCGCTTTTGGGCGGGCCTGTTTAAGACCGATGCTCCCGTTCATCTGCCAGACGGTTTGCAGCACGTGCTCGGTCCGCACCGGCTCGTTGTGATGCTCGTTCGGTATCGGGAAGGCACGCTTCGGTACGACGAACTGGTGGTGGGTGTCCTGGCGCGCCGCGGCTTCCGCTTCGGGCTCCACGTCCCCTACATCTGGGTGAATGATCCGGCGTCGCTCTGGGGCGGGCGGCGTATCTGGGGCCTGGCAAAGGAGAGGGCAGACTTCACCTGGGAGGGCGACACGGTCCGTGTCACCGACGCTGCCGGCCCTATCGCCACCGTGACCTTTGACCAACGCAGCGCCTGGCGGTTACCTGTCTGGCTGCCCGCGCCGTTCCTCGGGCGCCGGGACGGCGGGTGGGCGTTCACGGTGGCGACACTGCAGGCACGCGTGGTCCGGACCGGTCTACACGTCTGCGAATGGTCGCCCCGTTTTCCCTATCGGGTAGGGGAGACCCCAGTGTTTGCCGTTGCCGCCCCGACGTTCCGCATGACGATCCCGCCGCCGAAGATCCTGCGCCCCTAGCGCACCGACGGTCATACCGGCTCGATGGCGACGCGGCCCACGGGGGTCCGCAGCTGCCGCAGCACGGTCCTGGCGGCGCTCTCGCTGTTCCGGGACTTGTCGACCGCGTAGGCCGTGTACAGGCAGTAGAAGCGGTTGAACTCGACGACGGAGTAGCCCCAGTCGCGGCTGTTGAAAAAGGCGATGTGCGGGTTGAAGCTTCGAACCAGAGCGCTGAGGGTATTCGGATCGGTCGGCACGGGGAGGTTACCGGGGGCGCGCTCCGCAAGGTTGGCCGATGTGACGGCGGGGGTCATGTATTCCACGCCCACCAGATTGTCCTCGTCGCGGTTCGAGGCGTTGCCCCAGTCCAGCTTGAGGTACGAGGCGATATACGAGTGGAGGTCGCCGGTCAGGACCACGAGGTTTCGCAGCTGGGCCTTCTTCAGCTCGCGGGCGATGCGGCTCCGCTCGTGGGCGTAGCCGTCCCAGGCGTCGAGAGTGGCGGAGACGGGTTCGGGGCCGGCGCCGGGCAGCAGGCCGCCGAGCCGGAACTGCAGCGGGGCCTGGAAGACCTCGTTGCCCCATACCTTCCACAGCGCGGGCGAGGTTTTCATCCCCCGAAGGAGCCAGTCGCGCTGGTCCGCGCCCAGCATGGTCTGCGCGGGATCGTTGGAACGGGGCGAGCGCGCCAGGTACCGCTCCCCGACGGCCTTCTCGCCGGCCGGGTGGGGCGAGCGGTAGGTGCGCTGGTCCGTCAGGAACAGCTCGGCCAGGGTGCCGAAGCGGAACTTGCGGTAGATCCGCAGGTACTCGTGCGGGCGGGATGCGGCCGGGTTGACCCGCACGCGCGCGGGCACGTACTCCGCCCACGCCTGCTGCGCGTCCCGCTTCAGCCGGTTCAGCAATGCCGGATCGTTCTTGTACCGGCTGTCGATCTGGTACGGGTGGTCGGGGGCGCCCAGGGTGTCGCGGGCATAATCCCAGTAGCTGTCGTTCGCGGTCTCGTGGTCGTCCCAGAGGACGATCCAGGTGTGCCGCTCCAGCGCGCGCTGCAGGAAGGGGTCGGACCGGTACGTGCGGTAAACGGCGCGGTAGTCGTCCAGCCCGAGACACACGTTCGCGCCGCTCGGCAGAGCGATACGCCGGTCGGGATACGGCGTTTTCTGGAAGCCGGTGCCGCCCGTGGTCTCGTAGATGAAATCGCCGAGATGAACGACGTAGTCCACCTCTTCGCGCGCGAGATGATGGAACGCGCCGTAGTAGCCGTTGGTGTAGTCCTGACAGGTGACCACGCCGAGCTTCAGGCGGTACACGCGGTCGTCCTCGCGCGGCAGGGTGCGACACCGGCCCGTGCGGCTCCTCGTTCCGTCGTACAGGAAGCGGTAGAAGTAGACGCGTCCGGGCGCGAGCCGCCCGTCGAGGTCTATCAGGACGGTGTGGTCGCGCTCGGGGCCGAAGTGCTTCCCCGCCACCCGCCCCCACAGCACGGGCCGGCGGAACTCCGGGTCCTCCGCCACCTCGAAAGCCAGGTCACGCCCAATGTTCCACACCTCCGGGTTGACGCGCGTCCACAGAATGACCCCGGTCGGTGTGGGATCGCCCGACGCCACCGACAGGCCGAACACGCGCTCCGAGGGCCGGGATGGATCGGCCGGAAGCCCCTCTGTCTCCAAGCTGCCCCCCCATGCCGCCCCCCCGCGGAAGGTTACCAGAAATGGGGTGGTCAGCAGCCCCAGGCCGGCGAGATGAAGGAAATCCCGGCGGTTCATCTTTTGCCCTATGCTTTGGGATATTCCCACGGGGCGCGGTACGGGCGGCTGAGCAGCTTACTGGCCTCGGGGTCGCCGACGATGACCTCCTTGTCGCCGTCCCAGCGGACGCTGCGGCCGAGCTTGAGCGACAGCATGCCCAGCAGGCTCATGCTCGTGGACCGGTGGCCGATCTCGATGTCGCACACCGGCCGTTTCCCCGTTCTGACGCTTTCGAGGAAGTCCGCCCAGAGCTCGCGGATGTTCTGGCCGTCGGGCTGGTTCAGCCGGGCGTCCTCGTGGAGGGTCGGCTTGTCCTTATTCACCGGGTAGAAGGTCCAGCCGTCCTGCCAGCCCAGGTGGAGCGTGCCCCCGGTGCCGTAGAAGTAGCAGCCGAGGTTGGCCTTTTCCGCCGCGTTGCCGGCGTACTGGCGGTGCTCCCAGACGGCGGTGAAGCCCTCGAACTCGAAGCTGGCCAACTGGGTGTCGGGCGCGTCCGTGTTGTCCCGCTTGACGTGCCGGTCGCCCGTCGAATAGACCGCCTTCGGGTACTTCTCCTCGGTCCACCAGAGGATCTGGTCCAGCCAGTGGATGCCCCAGTCACCCAGCTGCCCGTTGGCGTAATCGAGGAAGTGGCGGAACCCTTTCGGATGGATCCGCTTATTGAACGGGCGCAGGGGGGCGGGGCCGCACCACAGGTCCCAGTCCAGGCCCGCGGGCGGCTCGGAGTCCGGCGTCGGTTCGCCCGGCCCGCCGCCGGAGTGCACAAACGCGCGGACCATGCCGATCTTGCCGGCTTTGCCCGCGCGCAGGAACGCCATGGCGGACCGGTTGTGCGGCGAGACGCGGCGGTGGGTGCCGACCTGCACCACCCGGCCGGCGTCCCGCGCCGCCCGGACCATCGCGCGGCCCTCGTAGATCGTGTGACTGACGGGCTTCTCGACGTAGACGTGCGCGCCCGCCGTGACCGCGGCGATGGTGATCAGCGGGTGCCAGTGGTCCGGCGTCGCCACGATCACGATCTCCGGTTTCTCCTTGTCCAGCAGCTCGCGGTAGTCCTTGTACTTTTTCGGCGTGTCGCCGGAAAGCTGCTCCACCTCCGCGGCGGCCGCATCCCGCTGACTCTGATCGACATCACAGAGCGCCACGACTTTGGATCCGCCCGCCTCCATGGCGCAGCGCAGGATGTTCCTGCCCCACCAGCCGCTGCCGATCAGGGCGGTGCGGTATTTGCGCGTCGGCTCGGCGCCCAGCAGGGGCACCGCCGGCAAAGCCACGCCGGCGACGGAGGTCGTGATAAAGTCTCTTCGGTTCATGTCCCTGGATGCCGATACAAAGGCAAAGCACTTCGGCTCGCAACGATTGTAGCATAGAGCGCGTAAGTAATCAATGCCGGGCCAAACCCGTGACAGGCGCACAGGAGACAGAACATGTTGAGCCAGCGAAGACTCTCGCCGCGACGCAACACGACCCGTGCCGCCAGCATCGAGCAGCTGGTGGCCGAACAGCTGGAACACTTCGGCATTGACGAGGAGGGCCCGTACGGGCGCACGCTGGCGCAAATCAGCCGGCGGCTGTATGAGAGCCAGGAAGACGTGGAGCGGCTGTGGCGGCTCACGCTCGAGTCTATCCACACCCTGGATCGTTCGGACCGTATCGCCTATTTCAACGCGAAGAAGTTCCTCTCGTTCCAGTTCGCCAAGCTGCTGGACATGCTGCAGAACCCGTCGCGGCACAGCTACCAGAGCCTGGGATATAGCGCCTCGACCCAGTACGCCAAGGGGCCGTATCCCGTCTTCGACAACGTGACGGCGATCTTCGCCGCCACGCCGGTCATCACCCGGACGGCGACGTACATCTACGCGTGCGCCGAGTGGATCGAAGACGCCTTCCAGGGCAAGGAGCTGCTGCTGGAGATCTACTCCCGGTTGCTGAACCCGACCTCGGTCTCGCTGGCGAACTACATCGTGGACCTGGAGGCCGGGCCGTACGCCCGGGAATACCTGGCGTGGAACTTCAACAGCGGCATGGCCGCCATCGACGCCGCCCTGGCGCACCTGCTGGGCCGGGACGACATCCTGATCACGAGCCGTAACATCTACGGCGGGGCGCACCAGCTGATACACGATTGGTACGCCAAGCCGGCCAACCTCGATATCGCCGTGGAAACCTTCGACGGCTACGGCGCCCCGGACTTCCTGCGGTGCTGGGAGGGTGTTCGCCGCCGCCACAGGGGGCGTCTTGAACAGGGACGGCGCGCCTATGTCTATATCGAGTCCCCGTGCAACCCCCACGGCTACGTGCTCGACGTGCCGGCCATCTGCCGCGAGGCACACCGCCTCGGACTGCGCGTGATCCTCGACGCCACGGTGGGCACGCCCTTCCTCCATCACCCCTTGCAGCGGGACGACCCCGCCGAACGGCCGGATTTCGTCATCCACAGTTATACCAAGGACCTTTCGGGGACGGGATCGGTGATCGCCGGCGTCGTCATCGGGCGCAACGAAGACATGTTCATGCCCAAAGGCGAAACCGCGGGCGGTGTGTCGTGGAGGGACACCCTGTTTTGGAACGTGTACTACGTCAAGGGCGCGTTCCTCCACGCCGACGCCGCCTACGAGGTCATCCAGGGCATCCGGACGCTGGAAGTGCGGATGCTGGCCAAGTGCATCAACACGCAGATACTCGCCCGCTTCCTCGACGCGCACCCCCGTGTCACGGTTCACGCGAACGCGCTGCCGGCCGACCCGAACGCGCCGCTGCGCGAAAGGCTCCTGTTCCTGGGTCTGCCCGCACCACTGTTCACCATCGACATGGAGGCGGCGGGCGTGCCGCGCGAGGCGTTCCAGCGCTTCTTCGACAATCTGGCCCCCACGTTCGGCCACATGATCAGCCTGGGCCAGTCGAACACCATCGTCAGCTGCCCGGCGCTGACCACGCATTCCGAGCTTTCCCCCGAGGCGCTGGGGCAGGCAGGCATCACCCCGACGACGATCCGCTTCGCGCTCGGAGACGAAGACCCCCGGGACCTGATCGCGCACCTGGTCGATACCGCCCGGTTCACGATCGATCCGCAAGTGCCGGGGTTCTCCGGCGCCTTCCCTGCCGCCCCCGACACCGATTCGCTGATCAGGGAGTGCTACCTGGACACGCACCGGCGCTACATCGAGTCGAAGCTGTCTGCCGGCTTGACATAACCGCCCCGGCGCCGTAAAGTAGCGTTATGATCCGCGCGCTCTACGGCCTGTCTACGCTCGCATTTTTACTTTGCGTCGGTATCGCGGGGGCATCCGCGCCGCGCGCGAAGCCGTCCCCGCCGTCGGCCGCGGCCGGAGGTAAACCGGCAGCGGCCAAACAAGTCTCTTATGAACGGGACGTGAAGCCCATCCTGGCGGCGCGGTGCTACAGCTGCCACGCGGGCGGCGCGCGCCAGGGCGGCTTCACGATGGACACCCGCGAGACCTTTCTCGCGGGCGGCCAAACCCACCCGGTGGTCCACATCGGCGGCAGCGCCCGGAGCTACCTGATCAAGCTGGTGTCCGGCGAGGTGCCGGGCAAGGCCATGCCCCCCACGGGGCCGCGGCTCACCCAGGCCGAAATCGGCGCGCTGCAAGCCTGGATCGACCAGGGGCTGGCCTTCGACGATGCGAAGACGGCGCCCGCGTGGCGGCCCCTTCTGGCGCACCGGCGCCCCGAGCTCCCGGCAGCCCGGCCGGGGTCCGGGTTGACCAACCCCATCGACCGGCTCCTCCAGCCGTACTTCCAGGACCACAAGATCCGGCCGCGTCCGGTCGTCGACGACCGCACGTACGCCCGGCGGGTATATCTGGATATCGTCGGCCTGCTCCCGACCCCCGAAGAGACGCGGGCCTTTCTCCTCGACCGGCGCCCCGACAAACGGGCGCTGCTGGCCCGGCGCCTGCTCGGGGACAACCGGCGCTACGCCGAACACTGGCTGACGTTCTGGAACGACCTGCTGCGCAACGACTACGCCGGCACGGGCTACATCGACGGCGGCCGGACGCAGATCACCGGCTGGCTGTACGACGCGCTGGCGAACAACCTGCCGTACGACCGGTTCGTCGCCCAGCTGGTGAACCCCAGGCCCGAGTCCGCCGGTTTCGTCAAGGGCATCGTTTGGCGCGGCGTCGTCAACGCCAGCCAGACGCCGGAGATGCAGGCGGCCCAGAACATCTCGCAGGTCTTCCTGGGCGTGAACCTCAAGTGCGCCTCCTGCCACGACAGCTTCGTGAACGAGTGGAAGCTGTCGGACGCGTACGGCATGGCGGCGATCTACGCCGCGGAGCCGCAAAAGCTGGAGATGGTCCGCTGTGACAACCCCACGGGCCGGGTGGCCCCGGTCAAGTTCCTGTACCCGGAGCTCGGCGCCATCGACGGCGCCGCGCCGCCAGAAAAGCGGCTGGGGCAGCTCGCGTCCGCCATCACCGGCAAGAACAACGGCCGGCTCGCCCGCACGTTCGTCAACCGGCTCTGGGCGCGGCTGATGGGGCGGGGGCTGGTCGAGCCGACCGACGAGATGGACAGCCGTCCCTGGAACCCGGACCTGCTGGACTGGCTCGCCGCCGATTTCGCCGACAACGGCTACGACGTCAAAAAGAGCATCGAGCGGATCGTCACGTCGCGCGCCTACCAGCTGCCGTCGGCGGGGCAGCCCTCGGAGCGGGTGGAGCGCTATGTGTTCTCCGGGCCGGTCGTCAAGCGGATGTCGGCCGAGCAGTTCGCCGACGCGGTCTCCTCGCTCACCGGTGTCTGGCCGCGGCCGGCGAACGCGCTGCGGATCGTGCGCGGCCAGCCCGTCCTGTCTCCCCCGGGTCGGGCGGCCGTCCGCCTCCGAAGCGGCCTGATGAGGTCCGGGTCGATTGAGATCGACGTCGACGTCACGGGCGCGGAGGTTTTGTCGCTCGTGGCGACTGACGGGGGCAACAAACGGAGTCAGGATTGGGCCGATTGGGTCCGGCCCCGGCTCGTCGGCCCGCGGGGCGAGATCAAGCTGACCGATCTGCCCTGGCACTCGGCGACCACAGGTTTCGGGCAGGTCCAGACGGGTAAAAGCATCGTCGAGAAGCCGCTGCGCCTCCTCGACCAGACCTTCGCCGACGGGATCGGGACGCACGCCAACTCCGTGATCACCTACCTCCTGCCGCCGGGCGTGACCCGCTTCCGCGCGACCGCCGGGCCGGACACGGGCGCCGT
>JAUJNC010000052.1 GCA_030446525.1 Armatimonadaceae bacterium | reverse complement strand
TGGGGCTTTCCGGCGGGGAGCGACAGCGGCTGGCGATCGCCCGGGCGATCATAAGGCGGCCGCGCATCCTCCTCCTGGACGAGCCGACGTCCGCCCTGGACGCCCTCACGGAGCGAAAAATCAGGGATGCCATCGAGAGCGCCAAGCACGGGCGGACCACTATCGTGGTGGCGCACCGACTGGCAACCGTGATCCACGCGGACCGGATCCTCGTGCTGGAAAAAGGGAGGATCGTCGAGATGGGAACGCCCCAGGAACTCCTGACAAACCGGAGCCGGTTCCACGCCCTTTATCACGCGCAGAAAATGTGATATACCTACAAGGAGGTCGTTCATGCGCAACGTCAGCGTCGCCCCGATGTGGATCACTCTTGCCGCCTGTTTCCTGATCACCGTCCGCGCCGCCCGGGCGGACGCGGCGCCGGCGGAACCTATCGCCATGCGCGGCATCGCCGCTGTGCGCCTGGACGCGCCGCCCGTCATCGACGGCGACCTGGCCGATCCTTGTTGGAAAGGGGCCGCGCGCGCCGACCGGTTCACGGATGTGCTGGACGGCACACCCGCCCCGGACCAGACGGTCGCCTTCCTGGGCTACGACGACAAGCACATCTATGTCGCTTTTCACGCCTATGACAGCCGGCCCCAGGGCATCGTCGCCCGCGAAACCAAGCGCGGCGCTCGTTTTCGTGGCGAAGACACCGTCGCCATCGCCCTGGACCCGTACCACACCCACAAGTTCGGCGACCGATCATTTTTCGTGGTAAACCCGCTGGGCACCCAGTTCGCCCATCTCAGCGGCGGTCGCGGATCGAAGCTGGAATGGGAAGGGGCGTGGAAGGCGGCGGCCAAAATCGGCGAGGACGGCTGGACGGCGGAGATGGCCATCCCCTGGTCGATCCTCAACTACCCCGCCGTCAAAGGCCCGGTCACCTGCGGCATCAACTTCGACCGCCGCCAGCAGCGCACCAACACGCAGTCCTGGTGGTCCAATCTGGGCCGCCCGGAGGATAACACGCGTGACGGCCGCTGGGTCGGCGTCTCCTTCCCGGCCTTCCGGACGCAAACCTCGCTGCTCCCGTACACGAGTTCCGGCTGGAACGAGCAGGAAGGCGCGGGCGTACACACGGGGCTGGATCTGCGCACACCGCTCACGCCGTCGCTGACGCTGGTGGGGACGGTGAACCCCGACTTCGAGAACGTCGAGCAGGCGGTGGAGGGGGTCGACTTCTCCTACGGGGAGCGCTTCGTGCAGGAGCGCCGCCCGTTCTTCCTGGAGGGGGAGGACATCTACCGCAGCGGGGGCATCCCGGGTCGCTACTTCTACAGCCAGCGCATCGGCGGCTTCGACACGGGGATCAACCTGTACGGCAAGGTCACCCCGCGCGACACCATCGGCCTGCTGGCCGCTCTGGACATGGGCAACCAGGCCGACTGGCTGCTGCGCGGGCGCCGCGAGCTCGGCGCCCACTCCAGCGTCGACTTCGCCGTGATCAACCGGGACGTCGCGGCAGGCAAAGCCGCCCCGGACCCGAAAAAGAGGCTGGACAGCAACCGAGTGCTGGTGGCGGGCCAGAACTGGCGCAGAGGCGCCTGGTCTACCGAGGCGTCCTGGGCCGGCTCCTGGGTGGACGAGCGCCACACGGGAAGCGCCGCGAACGCGTCCCTCAGCTACCGGACCCAACGGCTGTTCGTATCCCTCGCGCCTTATTTCGTCCGCCCCGGCTTCCGCGACGACCTGGGCTTCATCCCCTTCACCGACTACAAAGGCGTGAACCTGAGCGCGGGCTACTTCACCGAATGGCGCAGCGGGCCGATCCGCGAGTTCTCCGTGTTCGCCGGCTCGATGAGCAGCGACCGCTTCGACGGGCGGCTGTTCCGCCGCCAAAAGTCTCTTTCCGTGAACGTCGAGACCCGCAGCGACTATGATATCGAGCTTGGGTGGGACGGCGGGCGCTTCGAAGAGTTCGACGACAGCACCTTCCGCGTCGACGTGCAGGCGCGTGACTCGGACCCCTTTCACAACTACGGGATCGGCTACCAGTGGGGGCGGCGCGCCGGCGACCCTTTGACCTTCCTCACGCCTTACGTCACCTGGCGCTTCGGGGAAAAGCTCACCCTGCGCCTCGCCTCGCAGATCCTGCGGCACACCCGGGACCGCGAGCAGCACGTCCTGACCGTGAACCACGACTTTTCGCCCCGGCAGGGCATCGGCGGGCGCATCGTGTCGCAGACGGGCGGGACCAGCGGCTACCTGGCCTACCGCCAGTCCGGCTACGGGGGCGTCGAGACGTTCGTCATCCTGGGCGACCCCAACGCAAGGAAGTTCACGCGGCGCCTGGCCTTCAAAATGGTTTGGCCGATGTGACCAGCCCCACGGGTCCGGCGCGTGGGGGCAGATCGTCGTAAAGAAAAGGCCCCGCGGCAGATGCCGCGGGGCCTTCGATCGGGCTCCGTCCTTTGTTTAATAGTCGTAGTCGTCGTGGCCGTGGCCGCCGGCGGGGGCGCCGGACTTCTTCTCGGGCTTCTCGGCGACCAGGGACTCCGTCGTCAGGATCATCGAGGCGATCGAGGCGGCGTTCTGCAGCGCCGAGCGCGTCACCTTGACCGGGTCCACGACACCGAAGCTGACCATGTCGCCATACTCCTCGGTCAGCGCGTTCAGGCCCTGGCCCACGGGCAGCCCCTTGACCTTGTTGACGACCACGGAGCCTTCCAGGCCCGCGTTCTCGGCGATCTGGCGCAGCGGCTCCTCGAGGGCGCGGCGCACGATGGTGACGCCCACCTTCTCGTCGTTGTCGTCGGTCTGGACGTTGTCCAGGGCGGGGATCACGTTGATCAGGGCGGTGCCGCCGCCCGCGACGATACCCTCCTCGACCGCCGCGCGGGTGGCCGACAGGGCGTCCTCGATGCGGTGCTTCTTTTCCTTGAGCTCGGTCTCGGTCGCCGCGCCGACCTGGATCACGGCGACGCCGCCCGCCAGCTTGGCCAGCCGCTCCTGCAGCTTTTCGCGGTCATAGCTCGAGTCCGTCGTCTCGATCTGCTTCCTGATCTGCGTGATGCGGCCCTGCACGGTCTGCACCGAGCCCGCGCCCTCGATGACCGTGGTCTCGTCCTTGGTGATCGTGACCCGCTTGGCGGTGCCGAGCATGGACTCGTCCACGTTGTCGAGCTTGACCCCGAGGTCCTCGGAGAGGAACTGCCCGCCGGTCAGGACCGCCAGGTCTTCCATCATCGCCTTGCGGCGGTCGCCGAAGCCGGGCGCCTTGACCGCGACCACGTTCAGGATGCCGCGGATCTTGTTCACCACCAGCGTCGCGAGCGCGTCGCCGTCCACGTCCTCGGCCACCAGCAGGATGGGGCGGCGGCTCTGGGCCAGCTTCTCCAGCAGGGGCAGCAGGTCGGCGGCGCTGCTGATCTTCTTCTCATAAAGCAGGATCAGCGGGTTCTCCAGCACGGCCTCCATGCGCTCGGGGTCGGTCACGAAGTAGGGCGAGATGTAGCCCTTGTCGAACTGCATCCCCTCGACGATCTCGAGAGCGGTGCCCGTCCCTTTGGACTCCTCGACCGTGATGACGCCGTCCTTGCCGACCTTGTCCAGGGCCTCGGCGATCATGCGGCCGATCTCCGGGTCGTTGTTGCCGGCGATCGCCGCGACCTGCGCGACGGCCTCGTTCTCGACCGGGATAGCCAGGTTCTTTAGCTCGGCGACCACGGCCTCCACGGCCTTGTCGATGCCGCGCTTGACGGCCAGCGGGCTGCCGCCCGCCGCGACGTAGCGCAGACCCTCGTTCACGATCGACTGGGCCAGCACGGTCGCGGTGGTGGTGCCGTCGCCGGCCACGTCGTTGGTCTTCGAGGCCACCTCGCGCACCAGCTGCGCGCCCATGTTCTCGAAGTGATCTTCGAGCTCCACTTCCTTGGCCACCGTCACGCCGTCCTTGGTGATCGTGGGCGACCCCCACTTCTTGTCGATCACGACGTTCCGGCCGCGCGGCCCGAGCGTGACCTTGACGGCGTTGGCGACGGCGTTGGCCCCGCGCTCCAGAGCGCGCCGGGCGTTCTCATCAAATAAAAGTTCTTTGGCTGCCATACTGTTCTCCTTT
The DNA here is from genome assembly GCA_030446525.1 of Armatimonadaceae bacterium. The sequence continues at coordinate 20,820 of JAUJNC010000052.1, read as the reverse complement.
CTGACCTCTCCCCTGACCCCCCTCTTTAGCAGGAGAGAGGGGCGGTTTGAAGCAGTAAGCGTTGGTTTTTTCTCTCCCCCTTTGCGCCCCGGAGAGGAGGCTGGGGGGAGAGGTTAAGAGATTAAGCCGTCTTAACCGCGTAGATCTGGTCCTCATCCAGGATCACGAGCGTATCGCCCTCGTGCTTGAACTCCGTGCCGCCGTACTTGCTATAGATCACGGTGTCTCCGACCTGGACGGTGAGGCTGCGGCGTTCGCCGCTGTCGAGGATGCGGCCGGGGCCGACCGCGAGAATGGTGCCTTCCTGGGGCTTCTGCTTCGCGGCATCGGGCAAGATGATGCCGCCGGCGGACGTGTCCTCCGCTTCGCTGGGCTTCACGACGACTTTATCGCCGAGCGGGCGTAGCATGGGTCGTTCCTCCTGCAAGATCCAATGTTTTAGCAGTCGCGTGGTGTGACTGCCAACGCGGATTATACGACGGATGTGCCGGTTTGTCAAGACCTGTTGCTAGTCCGGCACGACAAAAAAGCGGGACACGTCCTTCAGCACCAGGCGGCGCTTGCCGGCGGACGGCGCCGCCGGCAGGGGCATCCCGTACAGGTCGGTGGTGACGCCCGGGCCCGGCGGCGCGACGGACAGGAACAGGAGGCGCTTGCCGTCCTCCGACCAGCGCGGCGCATCGTCGGCGCGGTTGTCCGTCAGGCGGCGGTAGTCCCTGCCCCGCACGTCCGTCTGCCACAGGCCGTCGCCGATGGCGGCGAAGGCGATGCTTTTGCCGTCCCGCGAAAGGGCGGGGGAGGCCGCCAGGGCGTACGGGGGGCGGTCCGCGCCCGGCAGTGTGGCGGGCAGGAGCGAGCGCGTTTCCCCCTCGGCCAGGTTGGTGACGAACAAGGGGAAGAGCGCGTCCGGTGGGCCTGGGCGGCCGGGCGTCCGCTCCAGGCCGACCCCGACCAGAAGGGGCCAGCGCACGTCCACCTCCGTGACGGGCGCGATGGACTTCCACCGGCCGCGGGCGTCGACCACGGCGGTCCCGGTGGCCGCGTCCGCGACGAAGGTCGCCCGCTCGCGCGCGGCGCCGAGATAGGTGCAGGATAGGTACAGGCTTTTGCCGCCCGGGTCCCACGCCAGCGAAGCCGGCGACCATTCGTCCAGCGACTTCGCCCCTTCGACGGCGAGCTCCGTCACCCGGCGGCCCCGGCGGTCGCGCAGCGTGTCGGTGGTGAGAAGGAGCTTGCGCCGCTGGCCGGACAGGTCGGAGATCCAGACGGCGATCGGCCGCGCCCCGAGGCCCGGCGCGGCGGGGTCCGCGGCGGAGCCGGGCTTGGCGGCCGTGTACCAGGCGAGCCGCCGGCCGTCGGGTGACGGCGCCCAGACCACCTCGAACGGGTCGCCGATAGCGAACAGGCGGCGCGTCTCCTTCCCGTCCGCCCCCGCCACGAACAGCGCGTCCCCCCGCTGGAACACGATCCGCTCCGCCCGCGCCGGGGAAGCAGCCACCGCGAAGAGGAGCCCCAGTGTGCAAAGAAGATACAAGGTACGTTTCTGACTCACAATGACCCTCGATCTCGGGGTGCGGCGCGGGAGCCGCGATCTTTACCGCTTTTTCTACCGGAATGTGTCTTTCATCAGAGTAATGCGATGCGCCGGCTCTTCATTCCTCCTGGAGACCTTTTTGTGTTGTGCTTCCCCGCTGAGCACGGGGAGGTGGTTGTCCTGCGCCTCGTTCCAAAATAAACGCGGCAGGCCGGTGCGGAACAAACGGGCGCGCGCCGGCGTTTATTTAGGGGTGAGGAAACGCGTCGGGATCATCGGCGGGGGGGGCGGCGGGCTCGCCGCCGCGCTCCGCCTGCGGCAGGCCGGGTGCCAGGTCATCCTGTTCGAAAAGAACGAACAGGTGGGTGGCAAGATGAGTCGCCTGTGCCATGAGGGCTTCCACTTCGACCTCGGCCCGACCGTTTTGACGATGCCCTTCGTGCTCCGGGACCTGTGCGAGCACGTGGGGGTCTCCCTCGAGGAGCGCCTGCAGCTGCGCCCGGTCGAGCCGACCTGCCGCTACCACTGGAGCGACGGGACCACGTTCGACGCCTACAGCGATCCCGAGCGGCTGCGCGGCGAGCTCGACCGCGTGTTCCCCCAGGAGCGGGTGGCGGTCGAAACCTTCCTGCGTGACGCCGCCGCACTCTACGAGGCGACCGCCGACGTTTTTCTGTTTCAGCGCTTCGACGGCTTCCGGGAGTTTTTCAAGCGGCGCAACCTGCGGCTGCTCCCGGCGCTGCCGAGGATGGGTGTCTCGCGGACCGTGGAGCGCAGCCTGCGGGCACGTTTCCGGTCGGAGAAGCTGGTCCAGCTTTTCGCGCGCTTCGCCACCTACAACGGGTCGTCGCCGTACCGCGCGCCGGCCACGCTGAACGTGATCCCCCACGTCGAGCTAAGCTTCGGGGCCTGGTACCCGCGGGGCGGGATGTGCGCCGTCGCTGAGACGCTGCGGGATCTGGCCGCCTCCCGGGGCGTGGAGATCAGGGCCGGGACGCAGGTCGAGGCGGTGCGGCGTTCGCGAAGCCGCATCGACGCCCTCGTCGCCGGCGGGAGCGAGCACCCCGTCGACGCCGCCGTGTCGAACGCGGACGTGCTCTGGACTTACCGTCATCTGCTCGCGCCGGCCGGCGTCGCCATACCCGCGGCGGTCGCGCGCGCCGAGCGCTCCTGTTCCGGGTACCTGATGCTGGCCGCGGTGCGCGGCCGGCATCCCGGGCTCGCCCACCACAACATCTTCTTCAGCGACGACTACCCCGGGGAGTTCCGCGACATCTTCGAGCGGGGGCGGCTGCCGCGCCCGATGACCGTCTACGTTTCGATCTCGGCCAGGAGCGACCCCGACCTCGCGCCGCCGGGCTGCGAGAACTGGTACGTCCTGGTGAACGCCCCGGCGTCGGGCAGGGAACACGGCGACCCGGCGGCGCAGCAGGCGTACGCCGAATCGATCTGGGAGCGCCTGCGCGCCTTCGGGCTCGCCCCCCGGGTCGAGTGGCAGAGCCGCCTGACGCCCCGGGACATCGAGCGGCGCGACAACAGCCCGGGCGGCGCGATCTACGGCGCCTCGTCGAACTCGGCGTTTTCCGCCTTCCTGCGGCCGACCAACAAGGCGCCGCGGCTCGAGAACTTTTACTTCGCCGGCGGGAGCACGCACCCCGGCGGGGGGGTGCCCCTGGTGCTGCTTTCCGGCAAGATCGCCGCCGAGATGATTTTGGAAGGGATGCGCCCGCGCCCATGAACCCGCCCGAGACGACCGCACGAGGGGCCTCGCCGGTGACCACGCTCACCGTGTTCCGCTTCGCGCGCGGCGCGCGGTTCTGGGCGTTCGCGCAGATGGCCTTCGCGCGGCCCCTCCTCCGGAATGTTCCCGGCCTGCGCTTCCACCGGCTGATGGGCGCCGGGCGCGGCCTGGGGTTCACCCGGAAGCCGGACTGGGGGCGTTACGCGCTCCTGGCCGTGTGGGACAGCGAGGCGAGCGCCCGCGCGTTCCTTGACTCGTCCCGCTTCATCCGGCGCTACCGGGGCAGGGCCGCCGGCTCCGCCACGGCGGTGCTGCGCACCCTTTCGGCGCACGGCGCCTGGGACGGAGCCAACCCTTTCCTTCCCGCCGCCCCGCTGCCCGCGGGTGGGGACGGCCCGCTCGCCGTGCTCACGCGGGCGACGATCCGCCCCGGCCGGCTGCGCGCGTTCTGGCAGCAGGTCGCCCCCGTGAGCCGCGCCCGCGCCGGGGCGGACGGGCTTGTCGCCTCCATCGGCATCGGCGAGCTGCCGTTCGTCCGGCAGGCCACCTTTTCCCTGTGGCGAAGCGCCGAGGACATGCAAGCCTTCGCCTACCGCTCGCCGGAGCACCGCCAGGTCGTCCGGCGCACCCGCGACGAAAGCTGGTACCGCGAAGATCTGTTCGCGCGCTTCGCCGTGGTGGAGACCCTCGGCGAGTTCCCCTGAAAGCAAGGGCGGGCTTCACGGGAGAAGAGCGGCGATGTCTTCCTGCAGGTGTTCCGCACGGTGAAGTTGCAGGGCTCGGAGACGGGGGCCGCCTCCCATCGAGGCGGCCCCGCAGCAGTGATGCCTCCGCTGGTCCTTATTCGGGCGCTGGTCCTGCGTCGACCGGGACCAACTCCTCGGTGGCGATGCGGATGTCATCGACCCACACGCCGTCATCCTGGACCGTGGTATTGGTGGACAGGCGGAAGCGCACTTTGACCGTCCGGCCGGCGTAGGCGTTCAAAGGCAGGGCGTACCGGGTCCAAGCGGTCCTGCCCGTGAGCGTCCGCAGCCGCTGCGACAGCGGCCACGTCCTGCCGCCGTCGGTGGATACTTCGACGTACACGTAGTCGCGGTTCGGCGTCGGCTCCAGGCTCGTTCTGGCCCAGAAGGTCACTCGGGGTCGATACCGCTCAGCGACGTTTCCCGATCTGCGTCAGGGACAGGTTCCGGCTGTTCTGGTACAGCGCCCCCGGGCTGTCCGTGTAGGAGTGGCCGGGGCTCTGGCTGTCCTCCTCGGTCACCGCCCAGGGCGCCTGCCCCGCGAACTGCGGCGTGCCTTCCACGTCGTCCTCCAGCACAGACGTCTCGATGCGGTCGGATCGCGTGCTGATCGGCCCCGCAGTTTCCAGCGCGGAAACGTTGCCGACGTTGTCACGGGCGCGCACGGCGACGTAGTAGGCGCTGCCGGGCGCAAGTCCCGCGAGCAGATAGCTCTGGGCCGAACCGGGTTCGCCGGGCTGGGGAGGGCCGGGCGCCGGAGTCGCCGCGGCGAAATTCTCTTCGGTAATAGGCTCGGTGCTGTAGCGCAGCCGTAAACGGGCAGCGCCGTCCTCGCCGTCGTCGCCCGAAGCGGTCCAGGCCAGCAACAGGGCGCGCGACGTGTGATGGGAGGCGGTCAGGCCGGTGGGGCTGCCCGGTGGGACGGGGTCGTCCTCCAGCGCGCTGTGCACGTTGAGCCGTCCCGTGCCACCCGGCCCGCCAGAAGGGGCACATAGTCGGCGCCGTAGCGCAGGCGCGCCTTGAGCCTGGGCCAAGGTGATGTCCGGGTACCGCGCGCGGATCAGGGCGGCCGCGCCGGCGACGTGCGGCGCGGCCATCGAGGTGCCGCTCAGGTACGTGTAGGAGCCGCGGCTGGTCGGATACGTGCTGAGCGTCTCGTTCCCCGGCGCCGCGATATCCACCCAGAGCGTCCCGTAGTTGGAGAACGACGCCTTCTGGTCCCGGTTGTCCGTCGCGGCGACGACGACCATGTTGTTGACGAAGCGCGTGTAGTACTTCGGGTAGTTCAACGTCACGTCGTTATCGCGGTTCTCGTTGCCCGCGGAGTTGACAAAGAGGATGCCGGCGTCCTCGGCGCGCCGGATCGCTTCCAGCATGAAGCGGCTGGGGCCGGAGAGACGCCGCCCTGTTGCTCAGGATGTGCGCGCCGTTCTCCCGCGCGAAGTCGACGGCCTTGATCGCGCTCGATGTAGGCCTGGTGCCCGCGGCCCGATCCACTTGACCGGCATGATCTTGACGTCGGGGCACACGCCCACCACACCGACGCCGTTGTCCCCGACCGCCCCGACCGTGCCGGCGCAGTGCGTGCCGTGCCCGCTGTCATCCATCGGGTCCGGGTCGTCGTTGGCGAAGTCGTAGCCGACGACGCGGCCGCCGGCGTCGCGCAGGATGTTGGGTGCCAGGTCGGGGTGGTTGTAGTCCACGCCCGTGTCGATCACGGCCACGACCACGTCCTCACTGCCGGTGGTGACCTCCACGCCTCGGGCGCGTCGATGTCCGCGTCGGGCGTTCCGGCGGCCCCACGGATGGCCTGGCCCGTGTTGTCCAGGCCATACAGCTTCCCCGAACCGGGGGTCGTTAGGGACGGCCTCGAGCCCGCCGGGGTAGTCCGGGTCGGCGATGCGCACGGCCGGGTCACGCCGCAGGGCGGCGAGCACGTCCTCCAGCTTTCGACCCGCCGCTCGCGCCGCCGGCCCCAGGCGCAGCTCGGCGAAGTACGGGCTCTGGTTCTTGAGATCTATCTGCAGGCCGTTCCGGTTCACGGCGTCCAGCCGCGCCGCGAGCGTCGTCTGGCGCTTGAACGCCACCAGGACGGCATCCGGGCGGTACGGCGGCCCGCCCTGGGGGGCCGCCGGAGCCGTCCGGGTCAGGCCCACCACGGCGAGGATGGCCGCCGCGAGCCGAAGGCGTAAACCAAAAAGATTGCGTTTCATGTCACCCTTCTTTTTCCGCCGAGGGGTTGAAACCCCTCGCTCAATAAAGCGAGCGTCCTGCCGGGCGGTAGAGGCAAGAGCGTGCGGCCCTCAGACGTCCGCGAGGGCGGTTGACTTCGGTGGCGGGGGGATCAACCCGCCGCATTTTTGCGGCGCCGCCGGCCGCAGAGCGCGAGGGGGAGGATGCCGGAGCCGAACAGGAGCAGGCCGCCGGGCTCGGGGACGATGGTGATGCGGATCGCTTGGCCGTCCCGCAGGATCCCCTGGTTGAAGGACCACTGGAGGTTCCTCCCGTTGGCGTTGCCGCTCACGTCCCGGATCCCCACGGTCGCGGACGCCCCGTTGTTCGTGGACGCGCTGCCGGTGAGGACGTCGGCGTACCGGAACAGGATGTCGTTGCTCCCCTCGGACAGGACGACCTGGAACGTGGCCGGGCTGGTGCCCGGGTCGAAGGGCACGGCGTTGTTCCACTGAACGACGAAGCGCCGGCCTCCCGGGTCGCCCAGGGTCTGGTAATAGACGGCATCCGCCCCCGGCCGGGAGAAGTTCCAGTCGTCCCAGAGGACGGCGATCAGGGGGAGGTTCGGCATCACCCCCAGCGGCCCGGTCGCCGTGAGGCTGCGGTTCTCGAACAGGCGGAACGGGTCGGGGTCGCCGAACGTCAGCAGCCCGTTCGAGTCCGCGAACAGACTGCCGTAGCTCGTGCCGTAAAAGCTGAAGTCGAAGCCGATGGGAGCCGGGACCCTCGCGTCGTCCTGGCCCGACAGCACCCGCGTGCCCGTCCCCGAGACGTCCTCGAACGCGGACGGCACCCCGTCCGTGGCCAGGTACAGGAATGCGTCCGGGCCGACCACCCGCTGGGCCCTCACGGGGCCCGCACAAAGGAGCATCAAGATTGCCGCAAGGTATGCCACCCACGGCGGGGCGTTTTTCCTGCGTCGCCGGGTCATGGGGCCGTCCTTTCCTCACACTGCGGGTCGGTCTTTTGGGGTGCGGGGGGCACCGCCGTGATTTCGCAACGCATACCCATAAGGCTGTCCTCCTGGAGCCGTCCATTGTCCAGCAACGAACATGGCTCACCGTATCTGTAGCCCAGCAGACGTTATATGCGGGCCGGGTATTTTCCTCCTCCCCTGATGTCCCCACTTTGCGCGCCCGTTGACGCGCCTTGTTCAGATGGTATAATGAGGTCAGCCCGAGTTTATGGAAGAAGAGATTGACAGCCTGACGCGGCTCCCGGGGCGCGGCGCCTTGCTCCAGCGGCTGGAGGACGAGATCGCCCGCGCCGAGCGGTACGGGGTTCCCCTGTCGCTGCTGCTGGCGGACGTCGACGGCTACGAGGCGCTGAATGGCGCGCGCGGGCCGGCGGCGGGCGAGGCGGCGCTGCGGCGGTTGGCGGTGGCGCTCCTGATGTCGGCGCGCGACGGGGATGTCGTGGCGCGCGTGGACGAAGACAAGTTCGGCCTCCTGCTGCCCGACACGGACGGCGCGGGCGCGCTGGCCCGCGCCGGGCGCCTCGCGGAGGAGATCGCCGCGACCGACGTGGGCGAGGACGACGCGCCGCTTTTCGTGACCATGAGCGTCGGTGTGGCGACTTTCGGGCCGGGACTGGCCGAGAGCGCCGCGCTGATGAGCCATGCCGAGGAGGCGCTTCAAACGGCCAAGGCGGGTGCGGGGCGCGGCGCCGACCCCCCGCGCGCGGCGGTACAGGCGTTCCCGGAAGGCGACGCGCCCTCCGGGCCGGTGTGACAGCGGATCGAAGGAGCAAAAAAGCGACGTGTCAACCAAGACAACGCCGATACTGGGTCCGGGGGAGCAACCCGTTTCTCTAGAAGTCGTCCGGCCCGCCCCCCCCCGGGGCCGCATCCGGCAGCCGGCCGCCCCCGGGCGGCGGGAAGCCCAGTACCTGCGTCGCGCTGACGCCCTGGCGGCGTCGGGGCAGATCGACAAAGCCCTGGTCCACCTGCGCAAGCTGGTGGCTGCGCTGCCGGGCTCCACCCACGGCTATCTGCGCATCGCGGCGCTGCTGCGCCATGAGAACCGCTGCGCCGAAGCGTTGGAGATACTGCGCGCCGCCGTCGCGCACGCGCCCCACTGTCTGGCCTCGCGCGAGGCGCTCGCCGAGACGTGCCTGGAAAGTGGCCGCTGGGAGGAGGCGGTCGTCCACAGCCAGGTCCTCCTCCGCCTTTCCCCTCATTCCCTTTTCGCCCGCGATGTGCTTTCCGCCGCGTTCCTGCAGCAGGGACAGCTCGACCGCGCCCTGCGCGTGACGGGCGAGATGATCCGCCTCGATCCCTCCGACCCCACCAACTATTTCAAGCGGGGCGTGCTGCTGCAGCAGAAGGGGGTGATCGGCGCCGCGTCCCTCGCGTTCTCCCGCGTGCTGGAGATGGACCCGGACCCCGAGGTGGCCGACGAATCGCGCGCCGCGCTGGAGATGCTGGACGGCTACCAGATTCGGCAGATACTGACCATCGCGGTCGAGGACGTGCCCTTCCGCCTGTGGCTGCTGCGCGACCCCGGCACCGCGGTGGCGGACAAGGGCTTCGTGTTGTCGGAGGCGGGCCTGGCGGCCCTGGCCCAGGTGCGTTTCGAGGGCCTCACCGACGCACCGCCCGGCTGGCGCCAATACGTGTATCACTGAGGTGGCTTCGTCCCTCCGCCGGCTTCTGCCCGACCTGGGGCGGCGGACGCTCGTGATGGGCGTGCTGAACGTCACCCCGGACTCGTTTTCGGACGGCGGGCGCTACCTGGATCCCGTCCGGGCGGTGGAGCGCGCGCGGGAGATGAAGGCCGAGGGCGCGGACCTGATCGACATCGGGGGCGAGTCGACGCGGCCCGGAGCGCCGCCGGTGGGCGCGGAGGAAGAAAAGCGCCGCGTGCTGCCCGTGATCGAGCGCGTCGCCGCCGAGGTGGGGCTGCCGATCTCCCTGGACACCGCCAAGGCCGCGGTCGCCCGCGCGGGCGTCCGGGCGGGCGCCTCCCTGGTCAACGACGTCTCCGCGGGGACGCTGGACGCCGCCCTGCTGCCGGCCGCCGCCGCCCTGGGGGTCCCCGTGTGCCTGATGCACCTGCCGGTGCGCCCGCGGGAGATGGGCTGGTCGCGCACGGCGCTGCCCCCGGAGGCGGACGTGATCGAGGCCGTCGTCCGGTTCCTGCGCGAGCGCGTGGAAGCCGCCCGCGCCGCCGGCGTCGGCGCGGCAGAGATCGTCGTCGATCCGGGCTTCGGCTTCGGCAAGTCGCCGGAGCAGAACCTGGCATTGGTGCGGCGTCTGGGCGAGGTGCGCGCGGCCCTGGGGCTGCCCGTGCTGCTGGGGACCTCGCGCAAAAGCACGCTGGGCCGTGTGCTGGGGCCCCAGGCCGACGCCGCCGACCCGGACCGCGTCGCGGTGACCGCCGCCAGCGTCGCCCTGGGCATCGCCGCGGGCGCCGACATCGTGCGCGTCCACGATGTCGGCTTCATGGCGCGGGTCGCCCGCACGGCCGACGCGATCGCGCGTGTTCCCCCGCCGCTTGCGGTATAATAGGCCGTGCGCGGCGCGCCGGGGGCAGACCACAACCGCCCGGGCGGGCGACAGGAACCGACAATGTCACCTAAGATTCTGGTCGTGGACGATGAGCCGGCGCTGCTCCGGCTGATGGAGTTCGTGCTGGCAAAGCAGGGCTACACCATGCTGACCGCCACGAACGGCGAGGAGGCGCTGCTGCAAGCGCGCCAGCAGCGCCCGGACCTGATCGTGCTCGACATCATGATGCCCAAGCTCGACGGCTACCAGGTCGCCGAGGCGCTGCGCGCCGACGCCGAGCTGGGGCGCATCCCCATCATCATGCTTTCCGCCAAAGCCCAGGAAGAGGACATCGAGCGCGGCGTTGAGGCGGGCGTGGACAAATACGTCACCAAGCCGTTTTCGCCGGAACATCTCGTCGAGCTGGCGTCCACCTACCTCGGCCGGGGAGCGTCCGGAGCCTGAGCCATGTCCACCATTGTCGAGGAACCCTGGTCCCCCGAGCCGGAGCTTCGCGAACCCGCCCCGCGGCGTCTGCAGCCCGCGGAGTATCCGGACCTGAACGTGCCCGACGTGAAGCTTTACACGGCCGTCGGGAGCGTCCTGCTGGTGGTGGGCGCCCTGCTGATCGTCCTCGGCATCGTCGGGAGCGGCGCCGGCTTCGCCATCGGGGGCGCTCTGGCCGGCGCCGCGGGCGCGGCGGCGCTGACGCTGCCTCCGCGCAAGGCAGCCCGGGCCCGGGCGCGTGCGGAGCGTCTGGTGCGCGACGGCCAGCCGATCATGGCCCGCATCGTCGGCGCCACGAACTCGACGGGCGACTCCATCTACGGGCGGACCGTCTCCTACTTCGTGACGCTGCCGGGCGGCGAGGTTGCCCGCCGCGAGGTGAACGCCGACGAGCGCGCCCTGCCCAAGCGCATCCCGGGTAACGTGACGGCGCTCCTCGACCCGGCCGACACGAACGACGTCGAGCTGTACTGCGCCCTGCCCGTGCGCGCCGTCGTCCGCGCCGCGCCCGCCCCGGACCCGCTGGCCGCCTCGGACCCCGGCGCTCCGCCGGGCGACGGGCGGATGGCGAGCGCGGACTCCGTCGCCCAGCGGACGCCGCAGGAGCAGGGCCAGACGCAATCGCAGCAGAACCAGAGCTCTTCCGGGTACCAGGGGCTCCCCTGGGAATAGCGGGCGCCGCGTAGGGCCGCCCGGCCTCTGCCCCCGTGCTCCATCGACAGCCGGATCATTAGGCGACCCAATTGACCCCTGTCTGCCGGGCCAGGCGGCGCAGCAGCCGGGCGCCGTGCCCGGGGAAGACGGCCAGGTGGTGCGGCATGCCGGCGTGGCACAGCGCGTCGAACCACTCGTACATGTCGCGCCCTTCGATCTTCGCCAGCCCGTTGGTGCCCATCAGCTCGCGCCGGGGGGCGATCGTGTGGGCGTCGCAGGCCGTCAGGTGGTAGCGGTCATCGCAGCGCCACAGGCGGAACAGGGTGACCGGCTGCCCGGCCGCCAGGTCGGCATTGACCACCAGCGGCTTGGGGACGTTGAAGTGCCTGGCCAGGCGCGGGCCGTAGCGGCTCCCGATCGGCTCGCACATCTGCAGCGGCGCGTTGCCCGCGTGCCACAGCGTGATCGTGTCCTCGGTGTGTTCGAGCCAGTCGGAAAGATAGCCGCGCCCCATGCCCAGCGCCTCGCCCATCCAGCAGCAGAGCGCGCCGTCCACGTCGCCCTCCATTGCGTTGGGGTAGCCCTCGCTGGTCAGCCGCACCATCGCCAGGTAGGCCCACTGCCCCAGCACGTTGGGCAGCTCGGGCCAGCAGCGGATCGCCAGGGCGTCCAGGCTTTCCCCCTCGATCATCTGCTTCAGGGCCAGATAAAAGCGCGAGTTGATCGCCAGATCCTCCGCCGCCACGTCCTCCATGGGCAGCCCCATCTCCAGCACCCCGGCGACATCCGCCCGCGCCGCGTCGTCGGGGACGGCGTTGGTGTTGTCGATAAGCTCCTGCAGCCCGAAGTGGTGCAGCTGGACGCCCAGTTGGGTGTTCAAAGCCAGCGGGTCGGCGTGCATGTCGATGAAGCCCGGCGCGTGGTAGCCGATCAGGCCGACTTTGGTGCGGCGCAGGCGGCGGGCGACGTGGGCGACCCGGACGGCCTCATCCAGCTCGCGCCCCAGCCGGGCATCGCCGGGGGCGCCGTAGACGACCTCGAAAGGGCGCCGCAGCTGCCGCAGCGTCGCCGCGAAGACGTGGGTCCCCACCAGCGAGCAGGAGCTGATCATCGCGCCTTCCGGCTTCTCCGGCGTGGCCCACAGCACGAGGGGCGCCTCCCAGAGCTGGGCCATCACCGGCGCCAGGCGCCCGTCGCCCATCGTGGTCTGCAGCACCACCAGGACGTCGCACCCTTCGCGCCGGCACGCGGCGACGGCCCCGCGCAGCGAGGCGTCATCGACCACCTTGGCTTCCGGGACGAAGCGGTCGTAGGGCCCCCCGGCCAGGTAGTCCCGCACCGCCGACTCCATCTGCTGTCCCCACTCTGGATCGAACCGGGGCGCTTGCGCCCCAGAAAGAGAACTCCCAGTTTTATCTTCGTCATCAGAAAACCCCCCTTGATGCCGCGGCGGCCCCGGCGCCCGGCGCATCCTTGCCTTGAGATCGGATTCATTGTACCCGCACTGCTAGCCGGTGTCAGCAATCGCCGGCCCACCGGGCCGGGAAGACCCGTTTACTCTGACCAAACGAGTGTTTCCACGCTATACTACGCGCAAGGAGGCAACGCGAAGTCATGGTCAAAGACCGGCCCGCCCCGCGCAAGCCGCGCCCGCCCCGAGGTTCGTCCGCGTCGCTGCGGCGACAGCGGGCCAACACGCGGGTTCTTTTACGATATCGCGGGGATCCGGCTGATGGCCCTCGCCCTCGCTGCTGGCGACCCTGCCGGCCCGCCGGCCCCGGCCCCGGCGAGAACCTTTCGGCATGGCGGTGGCGCGGGGCTGCGCCTCCTGATGGGCGCCGGCGTATGGGGCTTCGCGTGCGTGCTGCTCCTGTGCGGGGCGATGCTCGCCGCCGGGAAGAGCCGCTCGCTGGATAACGTCGGCGGCGCGCTGCTGCTTTTCCTGATTTTGTCGCCTCGTGGCACCTGCGGCATGCGTCCCGTCGGCCGGCCGGTTCGCCCGCGACAACCTGCTCCTCCATGGCGGCTATATCGGCGCCGTCCTTTCCTACGGGTTGCGGGCCGCCGTGGGGGACATCGGCGCGCACGTCGTTCTGGCGGCCCTCGCGGCCGGCGCCCTGCTGTGGCTGATCGACGTCCCCTTGCCCTCGCTCCTGGGGCCCGTCGAGCGCCTGTTTTCCCGGAGCGCGCGCGCGGGCGCGCAGGCCGTCGCGGGCGGCGCGCGCCACGCCGCGCAGGCGCTCAAGGAGCGGCGCGCGGCCCGACGGGCCGCGCGCCCACCGCAGCCGCGCGCCGCTCGACGAGCAGGTGCGCTCCACGCCGACCCTGTTCCGCCGCTCCGTGCGGAGCACGGGGGCGAACCCGGCCCCGGCCCGGCCGTGCCGGACGAGGGGGCGACGCTCCCGGCGCGCAAGGTGGACCGGCTGGCCGCCGACGACGCGGCGCCGCCGGCCAGGAAGGAGACGTCCAGGAAGGGCGCCATCAACCCCGACGCGCCGCTGCTGGCCAGCGTCGGCGACTTCCCCCTCCCCCCGCTCTCCCTGCTGCGCGCCGGGGACGCGCAGCCCAAGCTCCCGGCCGGCGAGTCCGACGCCAAGCGGCAGGTGCTCCTGCAGACGCTGGACGACTTCGGCATCGGCGCGGACGTGGCCGAGGTGGCGCACGGGCCGACGGTCACCCGCTACGAGGTGGCGCTCGAGCGGGGCATCAAGGTTTCCAAGATCGTGTCCCTGGCCGACAACTTGGCGATGGCGCTGGCCGCCATCGACGTGCGCGTGGAGGCGCCGATCCCGGGCAAGTCGGCCATCGGCATCGAGGTCCCCAACGAGCACCCGGCCGCCGTGATGCTGCGCGACGTGATCGAGCGGCCCGAGTTCCAGAACGCGCCCTCCAAGCTCACCTTCGCGCTCGGCAGGGACGTGTCGGGCGTCTGCCGCTACGCGGACCTGGCCAAGATGCCGCACCTGCTGATCGGCGGCTCGACCGGGTCGGGCAAGAGCGTCTGTTTAAACGCGCTGATCTGCTCGCTCCTGTACCGGGCGTCGCCGCGCGAGGTCAAGTTCCTGATGCTGGACCCCAAGCGGGTGGAGTTGTCCCTGTACGACGGCATCCCGCACCTGGCGGCGCCGGTCATCACCAACGTCAAGCAGGCCCCCAGCATCTTCAAGCAGGCGCTCCGGGAGATGGAAAACCGCTACGACCGCTTCGCCAAGGCCGGGACGCGCAACCTCGAGGGCTACAACAGCCGGGTGGGGGAGGAGGAGCGCCTGCCCTACTGGGTGCTGATCGTGGACGAGCTGGCGGACCTGATGATGCAGGCAGGCCCGGAGATCGAGACCAGCATCTGCCGGCTGGCGCAGCTCGCCCGCGCCACCGGCATCCACCTGGTGATCGCGACGCAGCGGCCCAGCGTGGACGTGATCACCGGCACGATCAAGGCCAACATCTCCTCGCGCGTCGCCTTCGCGGTCAACAGCGCCATCGACTCGCGCACGATCCTGGACATGGCCGGCGCGGACCGCCTGATCGGGCGCGGCGACATGCTGTTCATGCCCATCGACGCCGCCAAGCCGCAGCGCATCCAGGGCTGCTTCGTGTCCGAAAAGGAGACCGAGGACCTCGTCGCCTACCTCAAGGCGCAGGCCCAGCCCAATTACGAGATCCTGCCCTCCGCCCTGTCGGCCGCGGGCGAGCCGGACGAGGGCGAAGGAGAGGCCGACGACGAGCTGTTCGAGTCGGCGGTGCGCCTGGTGGTGATGGGCGGGCAGGCGTCGACCTCGATGCTGCAGCGCCGCTTCAAGGTCGGCTACACCCGCGCCGCGCGCCTGGTCGACATCATGGAGCAGCGCGGCATCGTCGGCCCGCTCGACGGCGCCAAGCCCCGCGAGATCCTGCTGACCCGCGACGAGGTGGACGCCCTGTTCGCGGCGCGCGACAACGGAAATGAGGAGTGACGACGATGGCCGTGCAAACACTGCGAGTGCCCCCGCCCTGCCCCAGCCCCCAGCAGCGCGCCCGGGATGCTCGTTTCTACCCGGAAAGTGATGGTAAACCCATAGCCGATAACACGCTCCAGTTCGAGTGGATTGTGACCCTCCAGGGCGGCCTGGACGCCCTCTTTGCCGACGACCCGAACGTGTTTGTTGCGGGCGACCTGCTCTGGTATCCCGTCGAGGGCGACAACCGCGCCCGCATCGCGCCCGATGTGCTCGTCGCCTTCGACAGGCCGAAGGGGCACCGCGGCTCTTACCTGCAATGGCGCGAGGACAACATCCCGCCGCAGGTCGTGTTCGAGATACTCTCGCCCGGCAACCGGCTGGCCGAAATGCTGCGCAAATTCGACTTTTATGAGCGTTTCGGCGTTGAGGAGTACTACATCTACGATCCCGAGCGGTTCGACCTGACCGGGTGGCTCCGTGCCCAGGATGGTCACCTGCGCCTGATCGACCCGATCCACGGTTTTGTGAGTCCGCGCCTTGGCGTCCGTTTTGAACTGCCCGAGGGGGAACCGCTGGTGGTTTATCGCCCGGACGGCCAGCGGTTTCTGACTTTCGTCGAGTTAGAAGCCCAGCGCCAGCAGGCCGAGCAAGAAAGGGACGAGGCCCGGGGCCGTGCAGAGCGGGCCGAGCAAGACCGGGACGCGCTGGCGCAAGAAAGGGATCGGGAGCGGCAAGAGCGCGAACGCCTCGCCGCTTTGCTGCGCGCGGCGGGCATCGACCCGGACAAGAGCCGTTAGCCGGCTTGGCCAGGCTACAGGAGGAAAAACTATGGCGTCAGAGAGTTCGTTCGACGTGGTGTCGAAGGTGGACATGCAGGAGGTGAAGAACGCCGTCGATCAGGCCGCGCGCGAGATCGAGACGCGCTTCGACTTCAAGGGGTCGGTGAGCCAGATCGACCTGGACGAGAAGGCGGGCACGATCGCGCTCACGTCCGACAACGAGACGCGGATGAAGGCGCTCGTCGACGTGCTGCAAAGCAAGCTCATCAAGCGCGGCATCGACATCAAAGCGCTCGAGATGGGCAAGCTGGAGGAGGCGGCCAAGGGGACGGTGCGCCAGCAGGCCACGATCCGGCAGGGGCTGGACGCCGACACCGCCAAGAAGGTGGTGAAGCTGATCAAGGACAAAGGGCTGAAGGTGCAGGCGCAGATCCAGGGTGACCAGGTCCGCGTCGCGGCCAAGTCGAAGGACGATCTCCAGTCGGTCCTGCAGGCGCTGAAGAGCGCCGACTTGGATGCGCCGCTGCAATTTGTTAATTATAGATAGTAACCATAGACTGTTTGACGTTGACAACGGGCGAAATCGGCCGTATATTATGTAGTAGCGCACTAAGGCCGCCGCAGGGCGGCTTTCTTTATGCGACGGAAGAAGGCGTGTGCGAACCGGCATGGCGACGACAACGAAAATCGGGCTGGTAAGTCTGGGATGCCCCAAGAACCTCGTGGACTCCGAGGAGATGCTCGGGGCGTTGGTGGAAACCGGGCAGGCCGAGATGGTGGGCGATGTCGGCGCCGCCGACGTCCTGGTGGTGAACACCTGCGGCTTCATCGAGAGCGCGAAGCAGGAAAGCATCGACGCTATCCTGGATGCGGTCCGCCGCAAGGGGCAGGGGCAGGTCCGCAAGGTGGTGGTGACCGGGTGTCTGGCGCAGCGCTACGGCGCGGAACTGGCCGCCGAGATCCCCGAAGTCGATGCCTTTCTCGGCATCCAGAGCAGCGGGCAGGTCGCGGACGTGGTTTTCGGGACGCCACACGCGGGGGGGGACCGGCGGCGCGGCCGCCTCGCGCTGCCCACCGTCGACGAACGCAACCGGGTCGCGCCGATCGGGGACAAGTACCCGCTCGTGCCGCCGGCGCGTGTGCGCGCGACGGCGCGCTGGACCGCGTACCTCAAGGTCTCCGAAGGGTGCGACCACGCCTGCACCTTCTGCTCGATCCCCGGCTTCCGCGGCAGGCACCGCTCCAAGCCGCTGGAGCGCGTCCTGGACGAGGCGCGGCGGCTGGTGGACGGCGGGGCGCGCGAGCTGAACCTGATCGCGCAGGACACCACGGCCTACGGCATGGACCTGTACGACGAGCCTCGCCCTGCCGCGCCTGCTGGAAGGGCTGGGGCGCATCCCGGATCTGTGCTGCGCGCAGCTGCTGTACTGCTACCCGACCATGATCACCGACCGGCTCGTCCGCACCATGGCCGACACGCCCAACGTGGCGCACTACGTGGACGTGCCGCTCCAGCACGGCGACGCTGCCGTGCTCAAGCGCATGAAGCGGGGCGGCTCCCGTCCTCGTACCGGCGGCGCCTGTTCGAGCGTCTGCGCGCGGCCATGCCCGACATCGCCCTGCGCACCACGTTTCTGGTCGGCTTCCCCGGCGAGGACGAGGCCGCCTTCGCCAACCTGCTCGCGTTCGTCCGCGAGGTGCGCTTCGACCGGCTGGGCGTCTTCGAGTATTCGCCGGAGGAGGGCACGCCTGGCTTCGCCATGGGGCCGCGGGTCCCCAAGCGCGTAGCGGCGCGGGCGGCGCGCCCTGATGGCCGCGCAGCGCCGCCATGTCGCTGGCGCGGGGCCAGGCGCTGGTCGGGCGCGAGCTCGACGTCCTGATCGAAGAGCGCCACGGCCAGGATCCGGCCGGCCGATCGTACCGGGATGCGCCGGAGATCGACGGCAGCGTCGTGCTGCGCGGCGCGGCCGCGGCGCCCGGCGACTTCGTGCGCGCGCGCATCGTCGAGGCGCGGCCGTACGACCTTATAGCCGTCCCTGTGTGAACGCAGCCCGCGTATCGCCTGCCTGTTTCCCCGGGAACCGGCTTCCCGCTTGAATCAACCCTGGAGGCATCTGTTTGGCAACGACGAAGGAAGCGGAGCGGACCGCCAGTCCGGATCGGATGGACCTGGCGGCGCTCCTCGCCGATGAATATCTCGCGGACCTCATCTATGCCGCGCTGCTGGAGCGCGGCGAGGCGGCCAAGGCGTCTGAGATCACCCTGGAGATCAACAACCCGCACGTGACGTTCCCTCTCGTACGGCGCGTGCTCGCCGATTCGCCGCGGTTTGTTTCCGTCGACCGGATCTGGAACCTGAGCGCCCGGTACCTGGACCGATCGCGGCCCACGGAGCGCAACCTTCAGGAGGTCCTGAACGCGGCCGGGAGGCCGCTCTCGACGGCGCAGCTTGCGACCGAGCTTTCGGCCATCTATAACCGGCCCGCCGAGGTCTATCTGAGCCTGCTGCCCAAGATCATGGGCGACCCGAGCCGCTACCTGCGCACGCGGGCCAACGAGATCGCCCCGCGCGCCTGGCTGCCCCTGGTGGACGCCGAGGAGGAAGAGGACGTCCTCTTCGACAACGACCTGACCCCGGCGCAGGTGGAACCCTTCCGCGCGGCCGCCGGCCTCGCCTGGTCGCCGGCGGGGTACGCGGAGGCGACCCGGGCGGTGGTAGGAACGGCCGGGGGGCGCCCGGTCCCGCACCGGGTGCTGGGCGTGCTGGCGTGGGGCAGCCTGCGCGGGAAATACAACCCCTTGAAGCACCTGCTGGACTGCCTCGAGGACCCCGGCCTGGTGTGGCTGTCCGGGGGGCGCTGGATCACCCGGGCGCGGGCCGACGAGCTGGAGGCGCTCCTGGCCCGGCGCGCCGAGGAGCTGGCCGGGGAGGACACGACCGAGGAGTCGGCTCCCGCGCCGCAAAGGAGACGGCCGGCCGCCGACGGGGTGTCGCCGGCGCCCGCCAAGCGGGCTCCCGCGCGCCCGGCCCCCGCCGAAGCGCCCGCCGCGGAGGCGGAGGAGGTCGCCGCCGCTCCGCCGACGGAAGCCGCCCCGCCGGCGGACGTGCGGAAGCCGCTCGTGGTGAGCGAGGAGGATCTGGTGGCGATGGAGCAGATCGTCCGGGACCGGCAGGCCGCGGTGGATGTGGCCGATCTCCTGGCGCTCCAGTTCGAGGTCGTCCCCGGCGATCCGTCGTTCCGCGAAGACCTGGCGACGCTGGACGAGGTGCTGAGGGGCGGCGGGCGGTTCCTGTATGTCGGGGCGGGCCGCTTCCGCGAGCCGAACTCGCTGCCGCTGTTCGTCTTCACCGTCCCCGAGTCGCTGTCCTACCCGGACCTCCAGTTCGTGTCGCTCGAGGGCGAGATCCTGGACGAGGAGATCGAGGACGAGGGCTTCGCCGGCACGCTCCGGACGGACATCCTGAACCCGCTGGTCCAGGACGTGGGCGATGACGAGGGCCGCTACACCGGGACGGTGCCCGCCGACACCGAGTCGCTGCCTCTGGTGCTCAAGGCGCATCACAAGGAGATCGGCACGTTCCCGCTCTGCCAGGTGCCCGACGGCTTCTTCCCGGCCGACGCGCCGGTCGTCGAAGTGTCCGTCAAGGACCCGAGCGGGCAAACGCACGACGTCATCGTGAACAACGAGCTGCGCATGGCCTTCAACCTGTTCGGGCTCTACGAGATGGTGCCCCCCGATTCGGGCGGCGTGTTCACCCTGGAAAAGACGACGCGCCCCTACGAGTTCCGCTTCCTGTCGGGCGAGGAAACCCACCCGCAGGTGTATCTGTCCCCCGGGCGCTTGGGCGAACTCCTGGCGCTGCGCGAGCAGGTGGAGGAGAGCGGCGACATGGCCACGTTCGACATCCTGTGCGAAGTGCTGGCCCACCACGGCAAGGGCCTGGACTTCGCCGCCGCCATGACCGAGGTGAACGTGGTCCGGCGGGTCACGCGGCGCAAGCTGGCCTCGATCCTGTCCAACTACTACTGCTTCGCGCAGAAGCCGGGACAGAACCTGTGGCGCTTCGACGCCAAGAAGCGCGACCTGGGAACCGATCGCGCCAAGCGCAAGTATCTAAAGCGGTGAACCATGGCCAAGGGCAAACGAACGATGTCGCGGCGCAGACCGGCGCGGTCCTGGGGGTGGCGGGTCCGCAGGCTACTCGGGTACGTCACCCTGCTCGTGCTGCTGTCGGTCGCGGCGGGCCTGGTGTTCCTTGCCGGCGTCTTCCACCGCGTCACCCAGGACCTGCCGTCCCTGGACCGGCTCACGACCTACCAGGGCGGCGCCACCGAGATCTACGCCACCGATAAAGGCCCCGACGGCAAGAACATCGTCCTGGGGCGCATCTTCATCGAGAACCGTGAGTCCGTCCCGATCAAGCGGATCCCCCAGGTGCTCAAGGATGCGACCGTCGCCATCGAGGACGAACGTTTCTTCCACCACCCCGGCGTAGACCTGCGCGGCATCGCCCGCGCCCTGTACGTCAACTTTGTCGGCGGACGCCTGCTGGAAGGGCAGGGCGGCTCGACGCTGACGCAGCAGCTGGCGCGCGACGTCTACCTGACGAAAAAGAAGGACGTCCGCCGCAAGGCGCAGGAGATCATGCTGGCGATACAGATCGAGAAGAACTACTCGAAAGAGGAGATCCTCGAAAGGTATCTGAACCAGATCTACTACGGCTCCGGCGCCTACGGCGTCCAGGCGGCGTCCAAGGTGTACTTCGGCAAGCCGGTGAAGGACCTGTCGCTCGCGCAGGCGGCGCTCCTGGCCGGCCTGCCGCAGCGGCCCGCGTACTCGCCCTACGAGAACAAGGAGGCCGCGATCGCGCGCCGCAACGTCGTCCTGGCCAAGATGGCGCAGCTGGGCTATATCACGGCGCAAGAGGCCGAAGCGGCGCAGAAAAACGGCGTGCGGCTTATCGGGGAAAAGCCGAGGAACGAGTTCGAGTTCAAGGCGCCCTACTTCGTTAATTACGTCGTGCGCCAGCTCGTCGACCGGTACGGTTACGAGAAGGTGTCTAAGGGCGGCCTGAAAGTCTATACCACCCTGAACTGGAAGATGCAGCAGGAGGCGGAGCGCGCCCTCCGGGAGGGCGTCAAGGGGGCCGCCCGCCAGGGCGTCGTGCACGCCCGGCGCCTGAACCACGACGTCGGCGTC
>JAUJNC010000488.1 GCA_030446525.1 Armatimonadaceae bacterium | reverse complement strand
CCTCGACCGGAGGCCAGGGTCCGGCGCACGGGGGCGCGGCGGTGGTGGGGGCGCGGCGACGAGCGACGCCGGCGGCACTGCAACGCCGTCGGACCAGGCGGGCACGATCACCATGCCGATGGGACGCCCGATAAACATTGACCCGAACGCCTCGCCGGAGGAACAGGCGCGACAACTTGCGGGGGCCATGTCCCGGCAGGGGGCGCAAACGTCCGGTCCTCCGCTCAGCGACGAGAAGATCAGAGCGGTGCTGACGCCGGAACAGTTCCAGCGCCTCGGCGAGCTGGATTTGCAGTTCCGCGGCCCGCTCGCTCTGGGAGACGCGCCGGTCACCGAGCAGGTGAAGCTCGCACCCGAGCGCCGAACGGCCATCGCTGCCCTGACGGCTGAGGCGCGGGCAGCGATGGAGCGCGCCCACGCCGACGCGGTTCGCGAGCGGGCGGAGCATCAGGCGTCCGACCTTCGGAACCGCTTGTCGCCGGTGCGGCAGGCGATCGACAGAACGCGCAGGGCCGCCGAGGAAAAGATCCTGGCTCTGCTCAGTCCGGAGGAGGCCGCGCGCTGGCAGGCCGCGCAAGGCGAGCCGTTCTCCTTCCGGACCGACCGCTGACGCGCGCTGAGTGAACGGGGCGGCGAGCGAACGGGGCGGCCCGCCCCGTTATGCTACAATGACCGCGAAGCGAAAGGCGCCGCCCCATCCATGATCCCCCTGCACGACGAAAACCCGACGCGCATCACGCCCTATGTGACCTGGGCCATTCTCGCCCTGAACGTGGCGGTGTACCTGTTGCAGTCGGTCGGAGGCGGCATGTACGAGGCGCAAATGAGCCTGGGCGGCTGGATGGCCGGCTGGACGCTCGTGCCGTTCGAGTTGACGCAGGGGCGTGACGTGCCGACGAACGGGCCGTCCTTGCAGCCGTTCTGGATGACGATCTTTTCCTCGATGTTCATGCACGGCGGGCTGGCGCACATCTTCGGCAACATGGTGTTCCTGGTCGTGTTCGGCAACAACATCGAGGATGCGCTCGGCCACGCCAGGTTCCTTTTCTTTTATCTCGTCTGCGGCGTGCTGGCCGCGCTCGCGCAGGTGTTCTACAACCCCGGCTCGATCATCCCGACACTGGGCGCTTCCGGGGCCATCGCGGGCGTCCTGGGTGCGTATCTGCTGCTGTTCCCGCGGGCCATGGTCAGAACGCTGGTCGTTTTTGGCCTGATCACGGTGGTGCGCATCCCGGCGCTGTTGCTGCTCGGCTTCTGGATCGTGTCGCAGTTCTTTTCGCAGATCACCGGCTCGCTGTCGGGCGGCGAGGGGCGCGAAACGGGCGGCGTGGCGTACCTGGCGCACATCGGCGGCTTTCTGGCGGGCATGGCGTTGATAAAACTCTTCGGCCCGCATCCGACCGCCCAGGAGCCCGATTACGATCGGTACGCACCCCGGCGCGGCGGCGGCTTTCGGTATTAAGGGTTCCGATTTTGAGCAGGCGGCGAGTAACTCGTCCGCCTTGCTGCTGCGGAGGCGCTTCCAGAGGAGCCCTCAGGAACCCTCAGTCGCCGCACACCCGAAGCCCTGCTTTGAGGGATCGAGATCTATGCGGAACGTCGTTGTTTGCTGCACGCTCGCTTTTCTCATTGGCGCCTCATCGGGCAGCGCCGGCCCTGCTGCCGAGCCGCACAAAAAACAGGTCTCGTCGCGGGAAGCGGAGGCAACCCCATCAAGGACCGCTGCCACTGCGCCGACGATCCTGGCCGCGAAGGTCAAACCGGCGGCGGTGGCGCCCGGCAAGCCCTTCAAGGTCACGTACCAGTGGCAGGCCGTGCCCCTGGACCGGGACTACTCGGTCCTGGTTCACTTCGCCGACGCCGACGGGGTGACGCTGTTCCAGGACGACCATGCGCCGCCGGTCCCCACGTCCAAATGGTCCGGGCCGATCTCCTACACGCGCACCGTGGACGTTCCCGCGACGGCCCCGGAGGGCACGTACAAGATCATCGCCGGTTTGTACGCCGCCTTACCGAACGGCGCCGGTTGGGAGAATCGGGCGCTGCTCACGGGCAAGGGCGTGGTGGCCGTTGACA
>JAUJNC010000051.1 GCA_030446525.1 Armatimonadaceae bacterium | reverse complement strand
TGGCCGTGGGCGGCTCGTCCTATCCGGCGACGGGCACGACCGGCGACGGCTGGCCGTGGCTCCAGGCCCTGGGGCACACGATCGTCCCGCTGCGGGCGGCGCTCGCGCCGCTGTATCTCGACCCCACGCCGCCCGCCGAGTGGGCGGGGGTCGCGCTGCGCGACTGCGTGCTCCGGGCGCGGCGCGCCGGCCCGGACAACGTCCCGGGCAAAGAGCTGGCGCGCTGGCGCGGCGACCTTTTGTGGACGCACAAGGGGGTGAGCGGCCCGACCGCGCTGGGCGTGTCGCGCGAGGTGGCCGAGGCGTTCCCCGACGGCAGCCTCGCCGAGGCGGACGTGCTGCCGGACGAGCCGTTCGATCGGGCGTCGGCGCGCCTGGCCGAGCACTGCCGGGCGCACTCGCGCCGCGCCGTCGTTGATTTCGTCGAATCGGTCGTGCCCAACCGCCTGGCGGGCCCGCTCCTGGGTGCCGCCGGGGTGGACCCGGCGACGCGCGGCGCGTACCTGTCCCAGAAGGACCGGAACCGTCTGGTGCAGACGCTCAAGGGGTGGACGCTGGGCCGCGTGCGCCACGTCCCGCTGGAGCGGGGCGAGGTGGTGGCGGGCGGCGTGTCGCTGGACGACGTCGACCCGCAGACGATGCGCTCGAAGCGGGTGCGCGGCCTGTACCTGTGCGGCGAGGTGCTGGATATCGCCGGGCCGGTCGGCGGGTATAATCTACAAGCCGCCTGGTCCACGGGCTTCGTGGCCGGCGATACGGCCGCGCGGGACTGCCTGGCGGCTCAGAACTAGGAGGAACCGATCGTGACGACCACCCCATCCGGGCTGCAGTATGATGACGTCGTGGAGGGGACCGGGCCGAGCCCGGCTCCGGGCCAGACGGTCACCGTCCACTACGTCGGGACCCTTACCGATGGCACCAAGTTCGACGCGTCCCGCGACCGGGGCCAGCCGTTCTCGTTCGTGCTCGGGCGCGGCCAGGTGATCCAGGGCTGGGACGAGGGCGTGATGGGCATGAAGGTCGGCGGCACGCGCAAGCTCACGATCCCGCCGGACCTGGGCTACGGGGCGCGCGGCGCGGGCGGCGTCATCCCGCCCAACGCGACCCTGCTGTTCGAGGTCGAGCTGCTCGGCGTAAAGTAACGGCTCCTTGCCCCCCGCAGCCTCCGGGTACGGTGGCAAACCACCCCTAAAGACGGGTGGCCTTCCCCGCCACAATACCTATGAGAACCCGCAGATTGCGGGGGGGCGCTCGCGGCCGTCTTTAGCGGCAATGCCGCACGGGTGAGGTCCGCCCCGCGTCTGTGAAATCACGCAGGGAGGCATTTACCGTGCGAACGCGTTCGACCTTTCTCCTTCCCCTGGCGGCGCTGTGCCTGCTCCTTCATGTTCCGGCCAGGGCGCAAAACTACGCCTTTTCCTTGATCGCCGACAACAGCGGCCGCCTGAGCCAGTTCTTCGGCTCCCCGAGCATCAACAACGCGGGCACCGTGGCCTTTTACGCCACCCTGAACGGCGATGCGGGGGCCCAGGGAATCTTCACCGGCAGCGGCAGCGGGGGACCGCTTACCGCGATCACAAACCTGCCCGCCTCGCTCCCCTACATCAACGCGCCGGGGACGGTGGCGTTCGTGGGCAGGAAGGGCATCGTCACCGGCGACGGCGGGCCCCTGTCCCTGGCGGCTGCCCCTGCCGACATCGTCGGCGGCGCCCTCGCCGTCGTCGACATCCAGCTCGGTGGCATCAACAGCGCGGGCGTGGTCGCGTTCGGGGCGCGCCGCTTCCTGGGCTATCAGGGGCACGTCCCGCACTACGACCAGGTGGTCTACGTCGCCGCGCAGGGGGTTGTCACCCCGGTGGCCGGCGGCTTCTCGCCCTCCATCAACGACGCGGGCGACGTGGCTTTCCTCGGGCCCGACGGCAGCCTGCGGGCCGGCCGCGGGGGGGCTGTGGCCACCCTCGCCGCCCCCGGAGGCGCTTTCCAATGGCTGAGCGGCCCGGTCATCAACAACGCGGGGAAGGTGGCCTTTCTTGCCGGGCTGAACGGCCTGCCCTTCGACGCGGGCGGCCAGGGCATCTTCACCCACCACGCGGGGGTCCTCACCCGGATCGCCGACACCGGCGGCCCCTTCCGCGGGCTGCAAAGCCCGTGCCTCAACGCCGCGGGGGGCGTGGCGTTCCTGGCCTACCTGGACACCAACGGCAGGCGCCCCGGCATCTTCACCGGCCCGGACCCCGCGCGCGACCGGTTGATCGCTGCGGGGGACGCGCTGTTCGGCTCCACCGTGACCTCGCTCGGCTTCGGCCGCCCGTCCTATGGGCTGAATGACCGCGGCCAGGTCGCCTTCTTCGCCGCCCTTGCCGACGGCAGGCAGGTAGTGGTCCGCGCCGATCCGCACGCGCCGCCCCGGCCGGGCGGCGTACCCGCGGCGGATTTCTAGCTCCTCCGCCGCCCGCCCCCACAGCGTGGGGGCGGGCGGCGATCGGAGGGCCGGGTGAGGGCTACGGCGTGGCGCTGTGGCGTTCACCCTCGGTGGGCAGACCGGCCTCGACCCAGTCCTGCTTGCCCCCGACGTAATCCCGCACGTTCGTGTATCCCATCGCCGCCAGAGCACGGGCGGCATTCTCCGAGGCCGGTCAGGTGGGTTTGGCGCAGTAGACCACGATGTCGGCGTTCTTGTCCGGCAGCAGCGTGGGCGCAAGCGGCTCGACCTCGTCCGGCGGCAGGTTCACCGCGCCCGGCAGGTGCGTATGGCGGTAGTAGGAGGCCGGCAGCGTTTCGACGAGCGCGAAATCGTCCCCCCGGTCCATCTTCGCCTTCAGCTCGTCCCGTGTGATTGTCGCGACCAAATTCGTATCCTTTCTGATCAAGGTGCGTTCCCGCGTCATTATAGCATCCCCGGCAACGCTTTAAGCGGGCATCCGGGAATCTCACATGTACCCGGAGGCGCCCAGGAGCTCGCGCGTCTCCTCGTCCACGTCGGGGCTCTGAAGCAGCTGGGCGGTGAGCCCGTCCTCGGGCTTTCGGCCGTAGATCGAGGGCTTCATCCAGGCCGGGCCGTAGCCGAACAGGAGCAGGCGGCGGATCGTGCCCCGGCCGCGTGGGGAGCGCGCGGTGCCACAGGCTGCCGTGGGCAAGGACGCGGCTTCCGGCCGGCGGGCGGAGCACGACCTGCCCGGGCTTGTCGTTGAAATCCTTCGCCGCCAGGTCCCGGTCGGTCCGCTGGTGCGAGCCGGGACCACACACAGCGGCCCGTTCCGGTCGTCGATGTCGTCCAGGTAGAGCAGGGCGTCCAGGGTCTGCGGGCGGAAAAGAGCGGCGGGACGGGGGTCCGGGATGACCCGCTGGTGGAAATGCCACTCGGTCTCCTGGTTCGGGTCGTCGGGGTAGCAGACGCGCCCCGTGAACCCGCGCAGGTTGGACCGAGGGCCCGAACAGGCGCGCGCGATCGAAAGGGTGGGCGCGAAGCGCAGCATCTCGAGGAAGGCCGGGTGCTTGTCCATCAGGTGGCGGATGAAGACGCCGCCGAACGCCTTGCCGCCCTTCGTCTCCAGCCGGTCGTCCCGCGCCACCGCCTCGTCAGCGCCGCGCGCAGCCGCTGCACCTGCTCGGTCGGCAGCAGCCGCTCGCGCACCAGATAGCCGTCCTTGACCAGGGTCTGGACATCTTCGGGCGTCGCCAAACCTCGACCTCCCGCACCGGGTCGCTCTTATGGGAGTCGCGGATCCGGTGGGTCAGGTATGGCGCCCGGGGATGCTCGCTTCGTTGAACGGGATGCTCATGGTTTGGCATTGAACGCCCAGGAGGTCAAACAATGCAAGCGCACGCTCCAGGCGACGCGGGCCAGGAACGTGTTCAGGCAGAGACGGGAGTAACTTACTTTGCTGGTGCTCGTGACCCCGGGTTACCCCGAAACCACCCGTACCTGCGGCGCAAGCGCCAGACGGTTTATCCCCTTCCTTGCTCCGCCCCATCAGGTCTGCCTTGTCACACGCTCGCTTGGCCGTTAGCCTTGTAGCGGCTGGATAGTGTGGACGGCATCGAGGATATCGGCCGGGAAGGGGAAGAAGCTGTCCTCGACCTCGTCGGGCGGGGTGATCCCGTTGCGGCCCTACCGGACGGTGAACGCTTCTCTCCGGGAATGCTCCAGCCGAAGAGAAACCGGTCCAACGGCATCCGTTCGAGCGTTCCGTTGCGGGGTCCATGTAAACGACTTCTTCTATTCCTGGGACGAACTCAAAGCCAACCACCACGACGGCATGATCCGGTAAAATCTGCTGCGTCAGTAGCGACCACGGATTACCGATGGTGGCGATTACCGGGTGCCCATCGAGTGTTGCTGAATGCAGGCTGTGCATGACGAGGGAAGCCCTCGATCATGCCGCCCGTGCGTGATCGATCTGGTCTCGTATTTCAGCCGCGCTCGTCAGGATTCAGCCGTCTTTGGCTCAACCGCACCTCGCCAACTCTAAAATCATCTTTGCGCCGAACGACCGGCACAAAACCAGGCTCTGCCGCGTCGCTTCGGTTGTGCAACCGCGTGCCCGTCGCGGAGATTGCTGCTGGTCCAGCGCAACACTGTTCCACGGATAGCGAACGATGCCAAGTACCGCCGCAGATGTTTCGTTGCCGCGCCTAATCTGTTCGGACAATATCACTCTGGCCCAATTCGTACGCTTTGCCGTCGTAGTTGGCGCTGCTCAATACATCCGCGACCGCATCCCGCGTGACCGCTTCAATAGTCACTGTTTGCCGCGTAAGGATGCCTTCGACCCAGGAAGAAAGGCGGTCCCGTGAAGAAGGGAGATGTCGGGGAGGCGGAGCGAGTAATCCTGACGCAAAGCTGTCTCTGCCGCCTGGGATGCCTCGCGCAGGCAAGTCTGGATACGTCTTCGCGTTCCCGAGCCAGAAAGACCCGTCTGAACTACGCTCCCAAGGACCACATCCTCCGGCGTGGCAAGCGGCGCCGGGGAAGCGCGCCGGGCGGCCTCGAGCGCTTCGTCAGGGATTTCGAGGGTAGTTAGCATGGAGTTCCTCTCATGCTTCCATTATACACCGGGGCGCGCGGCATGCGCCTAACGCCCCGCCGTACTCCAAAGACCCTCTTTACCTTCGCATCAGGCCTGCCTTGTCACACGCTCGCTTGACCGTGTAGCCTTGTAGCGGCTGGATGTAGGTGTGGACGGCATCGAGGATGTCGGCCGGGAAGGGGAAGAAGCTGTCCTCGACCTCGTCGGGCGGGGTGATCCAGTTGCGCGCCCCGACGACGACGGGCGGGGCGTCGAGGTGGTCGAAGGCCAGTTGGGTGATCTTGGCGGCCAGGGTCTGCAGGATGTTGCCCCGCTCGCAGGCGTCGGAGCTGAGGAGGATGCGGCCCGTCTTCTTGACGGACTCGACAACTTTCTCGTAATTGAAGGGGACGATCGAGCGGGCGTCGATAACCTCGCAGGACAGGCCGTGCTCCTCCTCCAGGATCCTGGCGGCCTCGAGCGCGCGGTACAGGGTGGCGCCGATGGTGAGGAGGGTGAGGTCCTTGCCTTCCTTCTTGATGTCCGGCTCGCCCAGCGGCACCTCGTAGTAGCCCTCGGGGACACCCCCGGCGCCGTGGAAGAGCTCGGGCTGGTTGTAAAGGCGCTGCGATTCGAAAAAGACGACCGGGTCGGTGCCCACCAGGGCGGCGTTCATCAGGCCCTTGGCGTCGTAGGGCGTGGCCGGGAAGACGACCTTGAGGCCGGGGATGTGCGCGCACAGCGAGGTCCAGTCCTGCGAATGCTGGGCGCCGTACTTGGAGCCGACCGATACGCGCAGCACGACCGGCATGCGCAGCATCCCGCCGCTCATGGACTGCCACTTGGCGAGCTGGTTGAAGATCTCGTCGCCGGCGCGGCCCATGAAGTCGCAATACATCAGATCGACGAGGGCGCGTCCACCCTCCAGGGCGTAGCCGACCGCCGTGCCGACGATCGCCGCTTCGGATATCGGGCTGTTGAACAGCCGGTGGTAGGGCAGGGCCTCGGTCAGGCCCTGGTAGACGGCGAAAGCGCCGCCCCAATCGCGGTTCTCCTCGCCGTAGGCGATCAGGGTGGGGTCCTTGTAGAACCGGTCGATGATCGCCTCGAAGAGCGCGTCCTTGATGCCGATGCAGCGCGCGGCGGGCAGCGGCTTCCCGGCCTCGTCCAGCCCGGAGCGGCTGCGCCCGGCGAGCTGCTTGACACGCGGGTTCTCCGCGAGCGGCTGGAGCGTTTCGGGCTCGCGGCGCCCAGGCGGTGCCTGGTCGAACCCCTCGACCCGCTCGTTCGAGAACATCGTCCGCTCCAGCAGGTTGCCGGGCGCGTACAGGTCGGCGCGCGGCGAGACGTCCAGGTCGATGGCCTTCCTGTAGGCCCTCAGGATGGCGGCGTCAACCCGGGCGTGCGTCTGGTCCAGATCGTCCCGAGTGCACAGGCCCGCCTCGAGCAGCTCTTCGCCGTAGGTGAGGAGCGAATCGACCTGCCGCCACTCCTCGATCTCCGCCTTTTCGCGGTACGACGAGGCGTCCGAGGGCGAGTGGCCGGTGAAGCGGTAGGTGACCGTGTCGAGCAAAACCGGCCCGTGCCCGCGCTCGAGCGCCTCCTTTTTGCGGGCGACGGCGTCGATTACGGCGAGCGGGTTGTAGCCGTCGATGCGCTCGGCCAGCATCTGGTCGGGGTTGAGTCCGGCGCCGATGCGGGCCAGGATCTGCGTCCCCATGGTCTCGCCGACCGGCTGGCCGCCCATGCCGTAGAAGTTGTTGACGAAGTTCACGATCAGCGCCAGCCCGCCGCCGTGCTCCCGGTCCCACAGATACTTGAACTGGTCCATGGTGGCGAAGCACAGCGCTTCCCAGGTCGGCCCGCAGCTCGCCGCGGCGTCGCCGATGTTGCAGATCACGACGCCGGGCTTGTGGTTCACGCGCTTGAAGAGGGCGGCCCCCACCGAGATGTCAGCCGAGCCGCCGACGATGGCGTTGTTGGGATAGATGCCGAACGGCGTGAAAAAGGCGTGCATCGAGCCGCCCATGCCCTTGTTGAAGCCCGTCTCCCGGCCGAAGATCTCGGCCAGCGCCCCGTACAGCAGGAAATCGACCGCCAGATCCTTGACCGAGCCGTCCGCGTCCCCCTCGACCACGCGC
Source organism: Armatimonadaceae bacterium (assembly GCA_030446525.1). The sequence goes on along the minus strand of JAUJNC010000051.1, from coordinate 21,881 downwards.
AGGATGGCGCCGTCCATGTACCGCTTCATGATGTCCATCAGCGTCTCGTCGTCGAGCTTCTCGATCGCCGACAGGCCCTTGGCGAGGATCTCGCCGTGGCTGCGGTGGCTGCCGAAGATGTGGTCGTCGATGCCGAGCAGGAACGCCTGGCCGACGGCGGAGGCTTCCTGGCCGATGGAAAGGTGGGCCGGGCCCCGGTGCTCGTAGGGGATCTCGCCGAAAGCCCGCTGCGTCTTGACCTCGTTCAGCATGCTTTCGAAGGCGCGGATGACCGCCATGTCCCGGTGGATCCGCACGAGATCCTCGCGGGCGAACCGGTCCAGCTCGTCCTTGAGCGTTTTATTATACTGGTTCACGGGGATCGGCTCGAAGCGGACCTCGCCGCTGCGGCGGACCTCGTGCGGGTGGATCATCAGGGACTTGGGCATGGTTTTTCCTACGAGACGTCAGAAGTTACGGTATAATAACACGCAAAACGAAAACAGTCAAGCCGAAACGAAAGCGAACGAAAATGTTTGTCGAGGAGCGGCAGCGGCGCATTCTGGAGCGCCTGCGGCACCGGGGGAAGGTGACCGTCGAGGAGTTGGAGGGCGATTTCCGCGTGTCCGCGCCGACGGTGCGCGCGGACCTGGCCGCCCTGGAGGCGCGCCGGCTGCTGCGGCGCACGCACGGCGGCGCGCTGCCCGTGGAAAACAGCCTGTACGAGCCGCCCTACGCCGAGCGCGCGGTTTCGCACGCGGACGAGAAGCGGCGCATCGGCCGCGCCGCGGCGGAGATGGTCCGCCGGGGCGAAACGGTGATCCTGGACGCCGGCACGACGACGCACGAAGTGGGCCTGGCGCTGGCGGCGGCCCGGAAGGGCATCACCGTGGTGACCAACGCCCTGCCGACCGCCGCGGCGCTGATGGAGGCGCCGGACGTCGAGGTGATCGTGGTGGGCGGGCAGGCGCAGGGGCGGCGGCGGGCGACCCTGGGGCCGCTCGCCGCCGAGTTTCTGCGGCCGTTCCGCGCTGACCGCGCCTTCCTGGGCGTTTCGGGCGCGGACGTCCGGGCCGGCTTCACCGCCGTGGATTTCGACGCGGTCCAGGTCAAGCGCGCCATGATCGAACACGCGGGCGAGGTGATCGTGGTGGCCGACGCTTCCAAGGCAGGGCAGGCGGCGTTCGCGCACGTCGCGCCGCTGGCTGCGGCGTCCTTGCTGATCACCGACACCGGCCTGCCCGACGCCCTGATGCGCGCGCTCACCGAGTCGGGTCTCGCCCTGCGCTGTGTGTGATCGCGACCCGCCCGGGGGGCGGCCTCCACGTACCTGCCAGGGCGAGATCGGTTCTCGCCCTCTTTTTTTGTCGGACCCGTAACTTCTTTCCGCCCGGACGGTCTGTTTAACGGTTTGTTAACGCAGAGTTGGTAGGATGTCGGCGACGGGGCGCGAGTTCCGCGCCGGTTCGCGGAATTTCCACTCCGCTTCGTCTGTATTATGGACGGCGCGGCGGGCGTCCGTGCCGCGCCCGTGTTGACAACTTCACAAAATGGGTATATACTAAACGGCCCAATGGTATAGGCTCACAGGAGTCAGGGTGCTCTATGTTCGACAGTGTTGTTCGCGTAGATAAGCGATGCCCCTTGCCGCGGCACGCCCAGGTGAAGCGCATCCTCCGGGACATGGTGACCGGCGGACGGCTCAAACCGGGCGACAAGATACCTGCCGAGGTCGAGATCGCGGGCCGACTGGGCGTTTCGAAGATGACGGTCAACAAGGCGATCCTTGCGCTCACCGCCGAGGGTTTTTTCACCCGCGAGGTGGGCCGCGGCACCTTCGTGGCGCCGGGGCAGTCGCCGGCGACCGGCAACGGGCGGGGAACTACCGAGCATCCGCGCATCACCCTCTCGTTTGTCGAGGGCGCGGCCAACGTCCTGGAGAGCTACTATTACAGCTCGCTGTACCGGGCGGTCCGGCAGGCGCTGGGGGACCGGGCGGCGAAGCTGGACCTGTCCCTGGCGGGCGCGGACTACAACGCCGCGGACCGCCGCGCGTCCACGGACGGCTGGCTCATCATCGCGCCGCGCGCCCAAAGCGTGCCGTCTATCGAGGCGCTGTGGGACGCGGGCAAGGCGGTCATGGTGGTCGGCGCATCGTGGCCTGGCATGGGCGTGCCCTCGGTGGACTCGGACAACGTCGGCGGGGCGATGGAGGCGGTGCGGCACCTGGCCCGGCTCGGGCACGAGCGGATCGCCCTGCTGTACGCCGAGGAAGAGACGGCGAACACCCAGGACCGCCTGCTGGGCTACCGCCGCGCGCTCAGCCTGGCCGGTCTGCCGCATAGCCTCACCTGGGAGGTGCGGGGTGAGCTGGCGTGGCGCGCGGGCGAGGCGGCGAAAGCCCGCCTGGTGGATCTGTTTTGTGGCCCGGATCGGGTCACCGCGGTCTTCGCGGCGGGCTACTATCTCGCCCTGGAGGCGATGAACGCCGTGCGCGACGCCGGGATGCAGGTCCCCGAGGATGTTTCCGTGGTCGGGTTCGACGACCCCACCTCGGCGCAGCTCGTGTACCCGCCGCTCACCACGGTGCGCCAGCCGCTCCACGCGATGGGCAAGCGCTCCGTCGAGCGTTTGCTGGGCCTTCTGAACGGGAATGAACCTCGCAGCGTGATCCGCGAGGTGCTGCCCGCGCAATTGATCACCCGCGGTTCCGCGGTTCCCGCTCTGGCGGCAGCGGCGCTTTAGCGGGGCGCGCAGCAAAGTCAGCCGCTCGTTCGTAACATAACCTGATCCTGGTTCAAGGAGAATGAAGATGCGAAGTCAGCGCAAAGGTTTCACCCTGATCACATCAGCGTTTACGCTGATCGAGCTTCTCGTCGTGATCGCGATAATAGCGATCCTCGCCGCTATCCTATTTCCGGTCTTCGCCCAGGCGCGCGCTAAGGCACGGCAAGCCGCCTGCCTGTCCAACATGAAACAGATCGGCACCGCGGTGATGATGTACACTCAGGACTACGACGAGGCGTACCCGGTTAATAACAGGGCTTACAGCCCTTCCGACAACAGCGTGATGGTTGCGTCCTGGATTCGACACGTCCACCCGTACATCAAGAACGTTGATGTCTTCCGGTGCCCCGATACGCCCGTACAAGGCGACCTCCAGACGATTTACGGTCCTGGCGGCGATGCGACAGATTCTCTGCGGGTTTCCCGACGCTCATACGGCGCCAACACGTGGGTAGTCTACTCGACAAACAATGCTAGTGCAGCGCCCGTACCGGTTTCGCAGGCAAGCATCGGTAAGCCAGCAGACTTGCCGCTGGTCGCGGATTCCTCGTTCATCGTGTTCTCGGACCCGCGCTACCTTATTTTTTCGAGCTGGAATGGCACCACTCCGACGGGCTGGGATACTCTACCGGCCTCTGAGCGCAGCAATCCCAAGTGGTCCCGCCATGCCGGTGGTAATAGTATCGTTTATGGCGACGGGCACGCCAAATGGTCTCCGCAGAGGGCCATTGACGTTGATCCGACTCGCTCCGCTTCCAACTGGTGGTGGAATTTCAAGCTGCCTGTTGATCCTAGGGACGACCGCTTGCAGTAAGGCTTTTATCACACCAGCCAAGGCCGGGGGGTGAAACCCCCGGCTGAGAGGCCTTCGGCCGAGCGTCTTCTGGACGCGCAAGCCCGTTTTGTGTCCGCAGGACGGTTGGCCGAAGGCCCCTGAGACAGGGACGTTCCTGTCCCAGGGCTAACCGGGTTTCAACGGCCGGCTTCCAGTTTTAGTTCTGTGATAGAATAGGCTATCGCCATCACAAAAAAGACCATGATGAAGCAACGCGCCTTCACCCTCATTGAACTCCTCGTCGTCATCGCGATAATCGCGATCCTGGCCGCCATCCTTTTTCCTGTCTTCGCCCAGGCGAGAGAAAAGGCTAGGCAAGCCACCTGCCAGAGCAACCTGAAGCAGATAGGCATCGCGCTGCTGATATACGCTCAGGATTACGATGAATCTTTTCCGGGCTCCCGAATGGACATTTCGTGCCCGTGGCCGGAGTTGTGCGGCGCCAACCTGACAACGGCCTCTTACCTTTATTTTGTGCAGCCATACTCGAAGAACAATCTGTACTCGCGCTGTCCGAATGCCGAACCTTCTAAGGAAGAAACATCAATCGGAAAGCGGCTTAATCGTGAGGGTCGGATCGGGTACGGCATGGCGCGGCCGGTGCCGGGCTACGTGAACAATTCACTCGTTGCGCCAAGTTACAACTTCTTGCCGAACATTACCAACCCTTCCGGTCATGTGCTGGTCATGGACGCTTATCCTGATGGGCCAGACAGCTTGAACCTCCTTCGCGCGTATGGGGCGTACCAGCCTGATGTCACCTCGCCATTCTCTTGGAGTGCCGTTTACAGGCTGCCCGGTGGGGTCTCCGGAGGCCACCAGCGCCCCCACGGACGACACAGCGGGCTGGTTGATGTGCTCTTTTGCGACGGTCACGTCAAGGCGATGCCGTTTAACAAACTTTACCCTGTGCGCGAGGAAAACTGCTCCGCGGGGAATGGGCAAGGCTGTAGCAACACCGCTATCCTGAGGACCCCGGAAAACGAGGCGCTTTGGGAGCTTTGGGGCATCTAAAAAGCATACCAAACGGAACTACCGGCCGCGTGGAGCGCTCCACGCGGCCGGTTTCATTTCAGACGGTGACGGTCAGGCCGCCTTCGGGGACCCATTGGCGCAGGTACGCGGCGGTTTCTTTTCGCTCGTCGAGGAGCTTGGTCTCGGTCTTGGTGGAGCCGGGGATGATCTCGCAGACGCGGGTAGGAGACGGAGACGAGGGGCCGTCTGAGGTGCGGTGGCGCGAACTCAGGAGTTACACGGTCTGAGGGTCTACCACGGTGATGCCCGTGAACGGGGTGAAGTCGGCGATGTTGAACGTGAGAATGTGCGAGATCCCGTACACCCGCATCACTGCGACGAGCCGGGCGTCGTAGACCAGGGTACCGGTGACACCGAACGAGATCGCAAGGCTCTCCCATTCCAGATAGATGTCCGGCACATCCGGGAGGAACCGGAACAGCAGCCGGAAGCGTTTCAGGTGGCGCTCAGCCTGCGCGGGGGTAAGGGCAAGCCCCCGCGTGCGGCGGAGCGGGTCGCCACGCTCCAAAACTCAAGGAGGTTTTGGCTGGTGACACAGAGCGTGTGCCCTTGCTCGTAGAGCCTTCAGCGCCCGACGAGCGGCGGGATAGTGGAGGGAAGTAGGCTGAATGCGCCGAAGGGAAACGTTGCTGTCTATAAGATATTCGGCCATCAGGCGCGGTCCCCGTAGATGCTTCGGCGCGTCAGCGCCTCGTCCGAGAGGGGGGGGACGTTCGGGTCAACGTCGAGGGTAAGCTCATCCAGGGAAGCCTCCCATTCATCAACGGAGGGGCGAGCACTTTTCGGCAACTCTAGCCCTAAGACAAGCCGGGCGTATTGCGTCATGTCCATTCCCTGGGCCTCGGCCGAGCGCGCAAGCTTCGCCTCTTCTTCCGCGGTAAGTTCTAACTGTAGGGCCATCTTCGTCTTCGTCTCGTTCTCCTGGTCCTCTCCGGTTCCATCCAGCCCATTATAGCACGGACCCCGAGGGCGGCTCTGATTGTCCTCAACACGCTTTGTCCGGCTCCTACCAGCGGCGGGTGAGAAAAGCGCCGTTCACGGCGATGTCGAGCGTTGCGGAGCCGCCCCCTAGCCGGTCGTTCATCGGCCCGGCTCCCTGGTCAGATGAGGTCTACGGGTCCAGCGCGTCCTTGGGCAGGCCCGGCGGCAGCGCGGCGGGGCGCTCGCAGGTGCTGGTCATCTCGTAGTGGCGGCTCTGGTCCGAGGCGTCGTGGAAGCCGTGCATCGCCTCCAGGACGTGGTAGGCGAGCTGCCCGCTGGCGCGGTGCGGCCGGCCGGACCGGGTCGCGTACGCCATGTCGGCCGTGCCGATCCCCCGGCTGTTTTCGGCGAACCCGTGGGTCAGCGGGACGTCGCTCCACTCCTTTTCGCCCGCCCGCCGGACGCGCACCGGGCCGCCGAAGGTGTTGGGGTCCGGCACGCTCAGGCTGCCCTCGGTCCCGTAGATCTCGATGCGCGGCAGGGTGTGGCCCCACACGTCGAAGCTGGTGATGATCGTGCCGACGGCCCCGCTCGCGAAGTCCATGACGCCCGCGATGTGCGTGGGGACGTCGACCGTGATCTTTGTGCCGTGCCTGGGAGCGCTGGTGATGGTGCGCTCCGGGAAGGTGATCCGGGTCGAGCCGGTGAGACGCCGCAGGGGGCCCATGAGGGTGACGAGGGCGGTCAGGTAGTAGGGCCCCATGTCGAACATCGGGCCGCCGCCGGCCTTGTAGTAGAACCCGGGGTCCGGGTGCCAGCTTTCGTGGCCGTGGCCCAGCATGAACGCGGTCGCGGCGACCGGTTCGCCGATCGCGCCGTCGTCGATCAGCTTGCGGCTGGTCTGCAGGCCGCCGCCCAAAAACGTGTCCGGCGCGCAGCCGACGCGCAGGTTCCGCGCCCGGGCCACCTCCAGAAGCTGGCGCCCCTGCTCGCGCGTGACGGAAAGCGGCTTTTCGACGTAGACGTGCTTGCCCGACTCGAGGGCGGCGAGGCAGACCGGGTGGTGCGCGTGGGGCGTGGTCAGGTTGAGGACGATCTGGATCTCCCCGTCGGCCAGCAGATCGTCCACGCTGCAGGCGCGGGGGATGCCGTGCTCCTGCGCCTTGGCCTTCGCCCGCTCGACGTCGAGGTCCGCGCAGGCCGCGATGTCCAGTATCTGAAAGGTTTTCCCCGCCTTGAAATAGATCCCGCTGATGTTGCCGCACCCGATGACGCCCACTTTGACGGGCTGCTCGGTTCCGTTGGTGGTCACTGCCTGTCTCCTGATATTTTGCCCGTCAGTTCGCCCCGCCCGGGGCGCATTCCTCCCGGCGAGCCCGTCTCTAAGCCTGGCCCGCTTAGGCGCCGCACCGGGTGGGAATGCTGACAACGCGCGAAAGAACACCAGCAAGAGCCAGGAACCGTAGAACCATGAACAGCGAAACCGCCCCCGCCCCGGTCCGTGACAACCGCGTCGCCATCATCGGCGCGGGCAATGTCGGCGCGACCACCGCCTATGCCCTGCTGCAAAGCGAGCTCGTCCGCGAGATCGTCCTCCTCGACCGCGACGGGGAGAAGGCCGAAGGGGAGGCGATGGACCTGCAGCACGCCGTGCCGCTCGGCCCGCCCGTCCGGGTGTGGGCCGGCGACTACCGCGACGCGGCCCGGAGCGCGATCGTCGTGATGACCGCCGGCGCGGCCAATCAGCCCGGCGAGTCGCGGCTCGATCTTCTGGAGCGTAACGTCGGCGTGCTCCGCGACTGCATGGGGCAGCTGCTCCGGGAAGACTTCGGCGGCATCCTGCTGATGACCACCAACCCCGTGGACGTGCTCGCGTACCTCGCGCAGCGGGAAGGGGACCTGCCGGCCCATCGCGTGATCGGGACGGGGACGGTCATCGACACGGCGCGTCTGCGGCAGGCGCTGGGCCAGGAGCTCGGCGTCGAGGGCCGCGCCGTCGACGCCTTCATCCTGGGCGAGCACGGCGACTCGGAGATCGCCGCCTGGAGCTGCGCGCGCCTCGCCGGCGTGCCGCTGGCGGATTTCGGCGGGGCGGATCGGCTCCCGGACCGCGACGAGCTGCTGCGGCGCGTGCGCGGCGCCGGGCCCGACGTCCTGGCGCGCAAAGGCAGCACCTCGTTCGCGATCGCGTCGTGCGTGCGGCGCATCTGCGAGGCGATCCTGCGCGACGAACACACGGTGCTTTCGGTGTCCACGCTCCTTTCCGGAGAGTACGGCATCGGGGACGTGTACCTGGGCACGCCGTGCGTCGTGGGCGCGCGCGGCATCGAGCGCGTGATCGCGCTGCCGCTCAGCGACGACGAGCGGGGCGCCTTACACGCCTCGGCGGACGTGCTGCGCCGGACCCGGGAAGAGCTGCGCGGCCGGGCCTGAGCGGCATAGAAACCGCCGCTCAGGCCAGCGCGGCGTTCATGCGCTCGATGGCCTCGTCGATCTCCCTGGGGCTGCCGAACCCGATGACCACGGCGTCCACGAAGCCGCACGTCATGGCGTAGCGCAGGGCCCGCTCCCGGTCGGCGGGGTTTTTGAAGTCGCTGTCGCCGATCAGCTTCATGCCGATAACGCCGCGCCCCTGGTCGTGCATCGCCCGGATCTCCCTGGTGGCGGCGGGCACGATACCCGGCTCGCCCCAGGTGTCGTCCTTGCCGTCCACGTGCCGCCCCTGCGGGTCTACGCGGGCCGCCTGCACCTCCACCCAGTCCACCTGCGTCGCCCGCCGCAGGGCCGGAGACGCCGCCCTTCAGGCGGATCCATCGGCGCGCCTGCGCCTCGTCGAAGGCGTCCATCATGCGCTGCAGGTCGTCAGGCCAGGTGCTCTTGGTGGCGCAGTGGATCAGCAGGCTGTCGACGTAGTCCGTGCCCGAGCCTCCCTGCGGAACCGGTCCAGCACTTCCAGCGGCCCAGGCGGGGACGTCCGGGGCGTCCCAGCGCATCTTGGTCTGGATCCAGAGCTCTTCCGCGGCAGCCCCTTGATGGCCTGGCGGACCATCTCGTGCGTGTGGTACGCGTCGGCGGTGTCGATATAGGTGACGCCCGGTCGTAGGCATGGCGCACCAGCCGGTTGAAGCCTTCCTGCCCCAGGTCGCGCTGCACCCGCCTCGCCGTCGCCGCCGGTGCCCATCCCGAGCCGGCTGATCTTGTGCCCCTTCTTCCCCAAGGGAACCAGGCCGGCCGCGGTGCGCGTTTTCGGCCCGGCGTGGCGGGGGAGCCCAGGAACGGGCGCCGGCGGATCGGTTCGTTGCTCACAATCTTGTTTCTCCTCGTCTTCCTGTTTTGCCCGCCAACACCCCGCCAAACCGTTCCGCTTTCCGTAAAAAGGGTAAACTACGCCGAGCGACACGAAGGGGAGGATATCCCATGCCGGAACGTCCCAGGGCGGTTGCCTTCGACGTGCTTCAGACACACTCTTTTCCTGAGCCCTGCGTGCCCGTTTACAGGCGGCGGGGCAGAAGCCCGAGGCGCTGGAACTGTGGTTCGCCAAAACGCTGCGCGACGGCTTCGCGCTGGCCGCCGCCGATTCGTACCGCCGCCCTGGAGGTCGCGTCGGCCACACGGAGGTCCTGCTTTCCGACCAGGGGCAGCCGCCCGATCCCGCCGAGATCGACGGCGTCCTGCAGGGGTTCGCCGAGCCGCCGCCGGAGCCCGACGTGCCGCCGGCGTTCAGGCTTCGAGCAGGGCGCGCGCATCCTGGCGCTCACCAACGGCAGCAGCGACACCACGCGGGCGGCGCTCCGCAAAGCCGGGCTGGAACACCACGTCGAGCAGGTGCTTTCCATTGAAGACGTCAAGCGGTGGAAACCGCGCCGCGAGGTTTACCTGCACGCCGCGCAGGTCGCAGGCGTCCGGCCGGGCCGACCTGCCCTATGGCCGCGGCATGCCTGGGACGTGCACGGGGCGAAGCGCGCGGGCCTGATCGCCGGCTGGGTCAGGCGACAGGAGGGCCGGTTTTCCCGGCCATGGAGCCGCCCGACGTGCGCGGCGAGACCCTCGTGGAAGTCTGCGACGCGCTGCTGGCCCTGCCGGGAAGCGGATCGCCCGGGAAAGCCTTGACACAGACGGGGCAGGAGACAATGAAGGTACGCTGGACACGACAAAGCGTACGGCTGCGGATCAGCCCGTCGGAGCGAAGCGCTGCGCGGCGCGACACGCCGGTGTGCGAAGAGCCTCGTGCTCCCCGGAGGCGGCCGGTGGGCGGCGGCCATCTACCTGGGCCGCGCCGAGACCGGCGTCACGCTGGAAGGCGGCATGGCCTGCGGTTTTCCCGGCCAACGCCGACCGGGAGCGGCTGAGCGCGCCGGACGCCGAGGGGGTCTACTTCCATGTGGAAGGCCCGCCGTCCCTGCGCTACTTCATCGAAAAAGACTTCCCCGTCCATCCCCGCGCCGCAGCCGGCGCCGGCGGCGGAGACGTTCGCCGCGCCGAAAGACTTCGCGGAGCGGAAGGCATAGGCCCGATTCCAGGTATTATCGTCCAAGGATCCGTGCATCCTTTGAAGGGGGGATACTGATGGCAAAGATCAAGCAGTCGCTTTCGTGGTGGTGCTTCAATCGCGGCGGATGACGCCCGAGCGCTTTTTCGGGGAGGCATCCCGGATCGGCTACGCCGCCGTGGAGCCTGCTGGGCGAAGAGCTTCCGCCGCTGGCGCAGGACCACGGGCTGGCCGTCGCCAGCGCGGGCGGACACAAGTCCCTGACCGAGGGGCTGAACCGGGCGCGAGGCGCACGACCGCATCGAGAAAGAGATCCACGAGAACCTGGAGAAAGCGGTCCGGTTCGGGATACCGAATCTGATCGTTTTTTCCGGAAACCGCAACGGGCTGGACGACGAGGCCGGCGCGCAGAACACGGCGGCGGGCCTGAGCCGCGTGGCCAGGGCCGCCGAGGACGCCGGCGTCAACCTGGTCGTGGAGCTGCTCAACTCCAAGGTGAACCACAAAGACTACCAGTGCGACCACACCGCCTGGGGGGTCAGGGTCTGCGAGCAGGTCGCCTCGCCGCGCGTCAAGCTGCTCTACGACATCTATCACATGCAGATCATGGAGGGTGACCTGATCCGCACCATCCGCGAGCATCACGCCCACTTCGGTCATTACCACACGGGAGGCAACCCGGGCCGGAACGAGCTGGACGAGACGCAGGAAATCTACTACCCGCCCGTCATCCGCGCCATCCAGGAGACGGGCTACGACGGCTACGTCGGCCACGAGTTCATCCCCAAGGGCGACCCCATCGCCGCCATCGAGGCCGCCTACGCCCTGTGTGACGTGTAAGGGCGGGGAGGGTGTGATGAAAACCCTGCTGGCGCTGCGCCACGCCAAGGCGCAGGAGGGCGCCCCGAACGGGGACAAGGACCGCGCCCTGACCAGGCGCGGGGAGCGCGACGCCGCCCGGATCGCCGAGCGGGTCCGGGCCGCCGCCGGGCTCCCCGACGCCGTCGTCACCTCGGACGCCCGCCGCGCCCGGCAGACCGCCGAGATCGTGGCGGCGGGCATCGGGTTCGCCGCCCCGCTCACCGTCGAGCCGGCCATCTACGCCGCCGACGAGGACACCCTGCTGCAGATCGTGCGCGAGCTGCCGGACGGCGCCGACCGCGTGCTCCTGGTCGGCCACAACCCGGGCTTCGAGCAGCTGAGCGCGACCCTCTCCCGGGACGGCGGCCCCGGCGGGCGCCTGCCCACCGCCGGGCTGGTCCACCTGGAATTTGACGTGCCCGGGTGGGGCGACGTGCGCCCACACACGGGGCGCCTGCGCGGGGTGTACACGCCCGCCGGTTGAAACCGACGCCCCGAAAGGCGCGATGTCCCCCGCGGGGACGCGCCCTGGGAAGTGCTGTCAATCTCGCGCGCTGTGCTCCCATTCGGCGGCGCGCAGACGGCCCTGCCCGCGCCACTGGGGGGAGATCGGCATCACGCCCAGCTCGCGGCACAGGTGCCGGGCGGCGAGGCCGACGATGCCGGTGAAGGTGGGGTAGGCGAGCTCGAGGTCGGCGAGCTGCTCCACCCGCATGCCGGCCGCCATGCCCGCCGCCACGATCTGGACCACCTCCAGGGCCTGCTCGCCGACCACGTGCGCGCCCAGGATCTCCCGGGAGCCGCGCGACACGATCAGCTTGCAGAAGCCCTCCGGGCGGCCGTCGATCACGGCGCGGTCCAGCTCCGCGTAGGACACGACGGCCACGGCGCAGTCGTGCGCCTCGCGCGCCCGGCTTTCGGTCAGACCCACGCTGCCGTACTCGGGGTCGGTGAAGCCGCCGTGCGGGACGATCTGGTGCGCGTCGGTGCGCTCCGCGCCCAGCACGGCGTTCTCCGCCGCGATGCGCGCCTCGTCGTTGGCGCTCTGGACCAGCATCATGCGCCCCGTGATGTCGCCCGCCGCGAAGATGTGCGGGACCGACGTGCGCAGCGCGTCGTCCACGACGACGTAGCCGCGCTCGGTCTTCACGCCCGCGGCTTCGAGGTTCAGCCCGTCCACGTTGCCCGGCCACCCGACCGCGATCACGACGGCCTCGGCCTTCACCATGCGCGCCTTACCCTCGTGCGTGTAATGCACGTGCAGCATGTCGCCCGCCTGCTCGATGCGCTCGCACTCGATGCGCTCGCAGCCCTCGATGCCCGTGGTGACCGTGATGCCCCGCTGCGTAAGCGACGCGGTCAGCGTTTCGGACACCTGCTCGTCCTCGCCGGCCAGGATGCGCGGCGCCATCTCCAGCAGGATCACGTCGGCCCCGAAGGCGGCCATCACCGAGGCGATCTGGCAGCCGGTCGCCGCCGCGCCCACGACCACGACCGAGCGCGGCAGATCGGACAGGGACCAGATGTCGCTGTGGGTCAGCGCCAGCTCGCTGCCGGGGAAGGGGAGCCGGCGCGCGTGGCCGCCGGCGCACAGGAGGATCTTTTCCCCGCGCAGCCGGCCGCCGTCGCCGACCGCGACGGTGTGCGCGTCCACGAAGCGGGCGTCCCCGCAATGCGCCATGACCGTCACCCCGGCCTCTTCCAGGTGCCGCAGGAGCCGTTTTTTTTCGTGGATCTCGTCCACCACCTGCCGCGTCCGCGCCAGCAGCCGGGGCAAATCGACCGTGGGCCGCCCGCCGACCAGCCCGTACTGCTCGAACTGCTCCGCGTCGCGCGCCAGCCGCGCCGCCTTGGCAAGCACGCGGGTCGGCACGCAGCCGTCATTGGTGCAGGTGCCGCCCATCCGCCCCCGCTCGACCAGGGCGACGGTCGCGCCCAGGCCTCGCGCGCCCGCAGCGCTGCGGTCACCCCCGCCGGCCCGCCGCCGATCACGATCAGGTCAAACACGCGGCTCGGCCCCCGTGGTCATCGAAGCGAGCAGGTCCCGCCACGCCCTGGTGAGGTTGGGGGAGGTCGCCCCGCAGAAGACGAGGTCACAGCCCGCCGCGAGAGCCGCGTCCAGCATGGGGCCCGGCGCGACCAGGATGCCGGCGTGCTTGCCCTGGGCCCGCGCCCGCTTCATACACCCGGCGACCAGATCGATCATCTCCGGGTCGGTGAAGTCGCCGATCTTGCCCGCGCTGACCGACAGGTCGCCCGGCCCGATGAGGATGCCGGCGAGTCCCGGGACCGAGCAGATCGCCTCCAGGTTCTGGACCGCCTCCAGGGTCTCGATCTGGGCGATCAGGTGGGCGCGCGCGTTCGCCTGCTCGAAGGCCTCCAGGAGGGTCCAGACCGTAGTTGAGCCCGCGGCTGCGCGTGTTGAACCCGCGCAGCCCCAGCGGCGGAACTTCCCGTGCTGGACGATCTGCCGGGCCGTCTCGGCGTCGTTGACGAGGGGCACCACGACGATGCGCGCGCCGACCTCGAGGGCGCGCAGCACGTGGTGCCGCTCCGCGTCCGGCAACCGCACCGTGGGCACCGCGCCGCCCGCCTCGGTCGCCACGCAAAGCGCCTCGACCTCGCTGAAGCTGGCGGGCCCGTGTTCCACCTCGATCCAGACGGTGTCGAAGCCGATCTTCCCCGCCATCTCCGCCAGCCGCGTCGCGCCGGTGACCACCGCCACCCCCCGCAGGACGCGCGGCCGGTCCTCGGCATCTACAAACGGGTCATTGGATAGTTGCATCGTTTTGTTTTCCTGTGAAGAAGGATTTACCACACGCGCGGTCTCCAGCCCGGCTCGATCTTCTGCATCTCGACCACGTCGTCGCGGTGGCCCAGGCCGGCGCGCTGGTAGTTTTCATGCAGCCGCGCCAGGGCGTCGTAGTCCAGCTTCGCGCCCAGGCCCGGCTCCGTGGGGACCGGGAGCGAGCCGTCCCGGAACACGCGCTTGCCCCCTCGATCACCTCTTCGACCTGCCACGGGTAGTGCGTGTCGCAGGCGTAGGTCAGGTTGGGGACCGCCGCCGCCAGGTGGGTCATCGCCAGCAGGGAGATGCCCAGGTGGCTGTTGGAGTGCATGGAAAGGCCCAGGTCCCAGGTCTGGCATATCTTGGCCCAGCCTGACCGAGTTCAGCAGGCCGCCCCAGATGTGGTGGTCGGAGAGCAGGATCTGGACCGAACCGAGCCGGAGCGTCTCGGGCAGGTCGGCGAACGAAACGCAGCACATGTTGGTCGCGAGCGGCATCGCGACCTGCCGCGCCACGTCGGCCATGGCCTCCTTGCCCTTCACCGGGTCCTCGTAGTACTCCAGCACTCCCGCCATCTGCCTGCCGCACGCCACGGCCGTCTCCACGCTCCAGGCGGCGTTGGGATCGATCCGCAGCGGCGCGTCCGGCCCGAACGCCTCGCGCAGGGCGAAGATCGTGCGCACCTCCTCGTCGGGCGGCAGCACGCCCCCCTTCAGCTTGACGGACTGGAACCCGTAGCAGGCGCACATCTCCTGCGCCTGCGCCACCATCTCCTCGGCAGAAAGCGCCTGGCGGACGAGAAAGTCGTCGCGCGTCTGGGCGGCCCGGTTCTCCTTCGCCAGTCCGTCCTCGCCCCCGCGCCGGTATGCTTGTAGAACAGATAGGCCGAGAACGGGACGGTGTCGCGGAAGCGGCCGCCGAGCACGTCGCACAGCGGGCGTCCCGCGGCCTGGCCGACCAGGTCCAGACACGCCACCTCGAGCGCCCCGAAGGTGCGCGCCGGCGAGCGGAGCTTGCCCTCCCACGGCTGCACGTCCGGGCGCCCGCGCGACGGCTCTTCAGCGTCGCCTGTTCCCCGCCGCTCAGCGTATACTCCAGCCCGGAAAGCTGGTAGGGGTCCATGCCCACGACGAGGGGCCGCGCCGCCTCCAGGTCCTGGACGACGACGTCGCCCCCGTGCGTCTCGCTAGATCCCGACCAGCCCGTCGTCCGTGACCAGCTCCACGATCGTGCGCAGCGCGTACGGCGCGTGCAGCCCGAACGCCGACCGCAGCGGCGGGTCCACGAGGGCGATCGGCGTAACCCGCATGTCTACAATCTTCATAGCTAATGGCGCCGGGAACCGCCGGGCACCCGGCCGCCGGAGACGGAGCGGGTGTTACCTCGGCGGAGGAATCAGCCGGCCTCCCTTCGCCCTAGTAATTCAACAAGGCGCGGCCTTCCGCCTCCCCGCCCTCGGGTGTGTGTCCGGATTATAATGCGGGTCGTTCCTCGGCCCGGCAGCGGTGCCGCCATAAACCGAACTGCACCCCCGCCGCCCACGCTTACGGGACGGTGACCAGCCGGCTGGCCGTGAACGTGCCGCCGTTGAAGCTGCCTTGCACCCGCAGCAACGCCCGTGCGCCAGGTGTGAAGCTTCCTGCGAAGCGCAGCATCGCGGTCGCCGAACCGTTCGCCGGGATGTCGGGCAGGCCCTGCGGCAAACCGTCGGCTTCAACATCGGCCAGCGTGGCGCTGGCGATCTGCACCCGGGTGGCATCGGCGTCGCCCGCGTTGTCCAACCGAAGCGTGATCCCGGCGCCGTCCTCTGTGCGCCGGCTGTCGGTTACTGACAGCCGCAGGTTGGGCGTCGCCGCGTACTTGATTGTCGCGTAATCCTGGTAGCCCATGCCGACCAAACGGGACTGGCCGGTCACGTACACGTTGCCGCCTGCGTCAAGAGCGATAGCGCTGGGAATATCGAAGAATCCGCCGGTGTAGCGTGCGACCCAGAGCTGGCCGCCGCCCGCGTGGTACTTAACCGTCACGTAGTTAAGGCCGGTGCTGGGGAGGCCCCAAGATTCTCCGGTTACGTACACATTACCCGCGCTATCGAGCGCAAGGGCGCGTGCACGATCGGTATTCTGAGGTTCCCCGGTGCGCGGCCCGTTGTAGCGTGCAACCCAGAGTTCATTACCGTCCGCGTCGTACTTGATCGTCGCGTAGTCAGTAGCTGTGCCGGCCCCAGTAGACTCCCCTGTTACGTAAACATTGCCCGTGCCATCGAGGGCCAGGGCGGAGGGTTCATCGAGGCCGTTACCCGGCCCGTTGTAGCGGGCGACCCAAATCTCGTTGCCGTCCGCGTCATATTTGATCGTCGCGTAGTCATAACCTCTGAAGCCAGTGCCGGTCGCATCAGAGAACCCGGTCACGTACACATTGCCGGAGTTATCGACGGCGATGTCGCGGGCAGATTCACCGAACGGGCTCGAAATGCTCGGACCGTTATAGCGTGCGACCCAGAGTTGGTTTCCGTCCGCGTCGTACTTGATCGTCGCGTAGTCGCCACCTTGGCCGGATATAGGTTGCGTTCCGGTCGTGCCGGTCACGTACACATTGCCCGCGTTATCGATGGCGACAGCGCGAGCGCTATCACGGGTATTGCCCGGCCCGTTGTAGCGGGCAATCCAAAGCATATTGCCATGGGTGTCGTACTTGATCGTCGCGTAGTCAAAGCTTGTGCTAGACCCATCGGACGATCCGGTCACGTACACGTTGCCCGAACTATCCACCGCGAGAGCACGGGCCCCACCCAACGGACCGGAGGCACCCGCGTTGTAGCGTGCGACCCAGAGCTGGTTTCCGTCCGCGTCGTACTTGATCGTCGCGTAGTCGCTACCGGAGGTTCCCGTCACGTACACGTTGCCCGCGCTGTCAATGGCAAGGGCGATCGCCGCATCCCGGGAGTTTTCCGGCCCGTTGTAGCGTCGGATCCACGCCGGGGCGCCACTGGCGTCATACTTGATCGTCGCGTAGTCGAAGTTGAAATTAAACCCGGCGGACTGACCGGTCACGTACACGTTGCCGGAAGCGTCCACCGCAAGATCATAAGCGTAGTCATCGCTGTTGGGACCAGTGATGCCACTATAGCGGGCGACCCAGGCGGTCAGTGGCTGGGCCGGGGCGGGGAGGCCGTGCCCCGCCAGCAGCGTGGCGCAACCCAGCACCACAAGGAAGAAAAAACGCCTCGTATTTCGCATGCCTTTTCGCTCCTGTTCCACCCGCCGGCGCGAAGCCAGGCGGGTACCAGATTTATGACGACCACAAGACGCACCATGTTCCGTCGGCGGGCCGGAGGATCAGGGGCGACCGGGCAGCGTGATGATCGCGGCGTCGGCACGGGCACGCCTTTGTGCTATAATCCGGTTGAGGAAGGTTCGTAGCTTTGTCCAAGCCCTTTGATGCGACGACCAAGCATCTGGTGGAAACGCAGCCCGGCGACTGGCTGGAATACGTCGGTCTGACCGCGGCGAGTGTGGACGTGATTGACGCCGATCTCTCGACCGTCACCGCCGCCGCGGACAAGATTTTGCGTGTTCGAGACCCTTCCCCCTGGCTGGTGCATCTGGAGTTTCAGGCGGGCTACGACCGCGGGTTGGGGGAGCGCACGTTGCAGTACAGCGTGCTGTTGGGTCAGCGTCACGGCCTGCCGGTGCAAAGCCTGGTCGTGCTGCTCCGGCCGGAGGCGGACGGCCCGGAGATGACGGGCGTGGTTGAGCACCGGCTTCCGGACGGCCGCCGCTATCTGGAGTTCGCGTATCAGGTGGTGCGCGCGTGGCGGAAGCCGGTGGAGGAAGTACTGTCGGGCGGCCTGGGTACCTTGCCTATGGCCCCGCTGGCGGATGTTTCGCGCGAAACGCTGCCGGGCGTGATCCGGCGCATGGAGGCGCGGATCCGTCAGGAGGCGCCGCCGGACGAGGCGGGGCTGCTCTGGACGGCGACGTACGTGCTGATGGGGCTGCGCTACCCCAGGAGTGTCACAGAACAACTGCTGCAAGGAGTGCGAGACATGAAAGAGTCGGTCACCTATCAGGCGATTCTGGAGGAGGGACGCGCCGCGGAAGCGCGGGCGATCCTGCTCCGTATAGGCGGCAAGCGTTTCGGCCCGCCGTCGGCGCAGACGCGGGCGGCGCTCGATGCCATCACCACGGTCGAGCGGCTGGAACTGCTGACCGAACGGCTGCTGGATGTGGAGAGCTGGGACGAGCTGCTGGCGGAGCCATAGATTCTTCGATAGAAACCCTGGCCGGCAGGAAATGCCTGTCGGGGCGACGAATGGCCCCGTAGGAACCATAGTAAGTCAGTCAAGGAGGACGGCATGGCCCATTCACCAGTGGCGGAGCGTGGGGCGGAGTTGCCGCGCCCGACGAAGGGCGGGTTGGGCGCGACCGGGCGACGGGATGCCTGGTGGGTCGAGTGGCTGTCGGTGGTCGCGGGTCTGGGGGTGCTGGGCGGGTACGCCACCTGGGCAGCCTTCCAGGGTACCAATTACCGGTGGGGGCCGTATTTGTCCCCCTTCTACTCGCCGGATTTTCTCCTGATCGAGGGCTACGTCTTCCCGGCGGCGATCATCGCGCTGACTGTCGTGGCCGGCTTTCGCGGCACGTGCTACTACTACCGCAAGGCGTACTACCGCGCTTTCTTCGCCGACCCGCCCGGCTGCGCGGTCGGCGAGGCGCGCAAAAGCTACTGCGGCGAGACGCAATTGCCGTTCCTGGTCCAGAACCTCCATCGCTATTTCCTGTACCTCGCTCTCCTCGCGCTGCTGCTGCTCTGGTACGACGTCGGCCACGCCTTTGTTTGGAACGGGCGGCTCGGCGTGGGCGTCGGGTCCCTCATCATGCTGGTCAATGTCTGCCTGCTTACGGGCTACACCCTGGGCTGCCATTCGCTGCGGCATCTGGTCGGCGGCAGGTCCGACTGCTTCTCGTGCGCGGTCGGCCAGGCCAAGGCCTGGGGGGTGGTCAGCCGGTTCAACGCGCGCCACATGCAGTGGGCCTGGCTCAGCCTGTTCTCCGTCTGCCTCACTGATCTGTATATCCGGCTGCTGGCGACCGGCGCCGTGCGCGACCTGAACACGTGGGGGATCCTATGACCGAGCGCTACGAGACGCACGAGCACGACGTGCTGGTGGTCGGGGCGGGCGGCGCGGGGCTGCGGGCGGCGATCGAGGCGTCGGCGCAGGGGGCGTCCGTCGGCCTGGTGTGCAAGTCGCTGCTGGGCAAGGCGCACACGGTCATGGCCGAGGGCGGGGTCGCGGCGGCGATGGCCAATGTGGATACGCAGGACAGCTGGCAGACGCACTTCTACGACACGATGATGGGCGGGAAGTCGATGAACAACTGGCGCATGGCCCAGCTCCATGCCCAGGAAGCCCCCAAACGGGTCCGCGAGCTGCAGGAGTGGGGGGCGCTGTTCGACCGGACCCCCTCCGGCGACATCCTGCAGCGCGACTTCGGCGGCCACCAGTTCCGGCGGCTGTGCCACGTCGGCGACCGCACCGGCCTGGAGATGATCCGCACCCTGCAGGATAAAGGCGTCCACCAGGGCATCGACGTGTACATGGAATGCACGGTCACGCGGCTGCTGAAAGATGGTGACCCGCGGGCGGCGTCCGCCCCGGTCGCCGGGGCGTTCGGCTACTGGCGTGAGCAGGGGCGCTTCGTCGTCTTCAAGGCCAAGGCCGTCGTGCTGGCGACCGGCGGGATCGGGAAGGCTTATAAAATAACGTCGAACTCGTGGGAGTACACGGGCGACGGCCAAGCGCTGGCCTACGAGGCGGGCGCCGACCTGATCGACATGGAGTTCGTGCAGTTCCACCCGACCGGCATGGTGTGGCCCCCCGGCGTCATGGGCATCCTCGTCACCGAGGCCGTGCGCGGCGAAGGGGGCCTCCTGACCAACAAGGACGGGGAGCGGTTCATGGCCCGCTACGACCCGGACCGGCTGGAGCTTTCGACCCGCGACGTGGTCGCCCGCGCCATCTACACCGAGGTCCGCGAAGGGCGCGGCACGGAGCACGGGGGCTGCTTCCTCGACGTGTCCCACAAGCACCCGGAGACGGTGCAAAAGAAGCTGCCGTCTATGTACCACCAGTTCAAGGACCTGGCGGACGTCGACATCACCCGCCAGCCCATGGAGGTCGGCCCGACCGTGCACTACGTGATGGGCGGCGTCAAGGTCGACGCCGACAGCGCGCAGAGCACCGTGCCGGGCCTGTTCGCGGCGGGCGAGACCGCGGGGGGCATGCACGGCGCCAACCGGCTCGGCGGCAACTCGCTGTCCGACCTGCTGGTGTTCGGCCGCCGTGCGGGGCTGAGTGCGGCCCTGTTTGCCAAAGAACAGGCCGGGTCCCCGGCCGTCGACCCGCGGCAGGTCGAGGCGGCCGCGCGCGAGATGACCGCGCCGTTCGAGCAGGCCGGGGGCGAGAACCCGTATGAGGTCCAGCGGGCGCTGCAGGACGCCATGCACACGTACGTGGGAATCTTCCGCAACGAGGAAGACCTGCAGACCGGCCTCGCCCGGATCGGGGAGCTGAAGGAACGGGCGAGGAACGTTCGGGTCGAAGGCTCCCGCCTGTACAACCCCGGCTGGCACCTCGCGCGCGACCTGGACAACCTGCTCATCGTGTCCGAAGCCATCGCGCTTTCGGCCGCCGTACGCAAGGAAAGCCGGGGCGCGCACAGCCGCATCGACTACCCCGACCTCGACCCGAAGCAAGGCAGGGTGACGTCCACGATCCGGCGCGCGCCGGACGGCGCGATGACGGTGGAGCAAACCCCGCTGCCGCCGCTGCCGGAAGAGCTGAAGAACATCCTGGCCGAGCAGAAGGATCTGCAGCCCGCGCGCGAAGAGGCGAAGAAGCAGCGCATCATCGCCGCCGGGAAGGAGTAAAAAACAATGGCCGACGCAACATTTCAGGTGTTCCGGGGCGACGCCGCGGGGGGCAAAGAGGTGGCGTACACCGTTCCCATCGAGCCGGGCATGGTCGTTCTCGACGCCATGTTCCGCATCCAGGCCGGCCAGGCGTCGGATCTGGCGATCCGCTGGAACTGCAAGGCGGCCAAGTGCGGCTCGTGCTCGGCGGAGGTCAACGGCAAGCCGCGCCTGATGTGCAAAACGCGAATGGACGCGCTGGACACGACGCAGCCGATCACGGTGCGCCCGCTGAAGTCGTTCCCGGTGATCAAAGACCTGGTGACCGACGTGTCCTGGAACTACAAGGTCAACAAAAAGATCCCGCCGTTCACCCCGAAGCCCGACACCGACTGGAAGATGCGGCAGGAGGATGTCAACCGGGTGCAGGAGTTCCGCAAGTGCATCGAGTGCTTCCTGTGCCAGAACGTCTGCCACGTTTTGCGCGACCACGGCAAACACGATGTCTTCGCCGGGCCGCGCTTCCTCGTCCGGGTCGCCAGCCTGGAGATGCACCCGCTCGATTCGGTTTCGCGGACGAAGCTGCTCAAGGACGAGCTGGGCATCGGCTACTGCAATATCACCAAATGCTGCACCGAGGTGTGCCCCGAAGACATCCACATCACGGACAACGCGATCATCCCGCTGAAGGAACGCGTGGTGGACGATTTCTACGACCCGGTCCGCAAACTGATCCAGATATTGGTTCCGCGAAGAAAGCCGGTGGGTTAAAGCCGAGGGGTTTCAACCCCTCGGCTCGGGAGGACAGTATGACAGCGAGCAAAGAATGCGCGCGGTGCGGGGGGACGAAGCTGGTCCCGGCCCGCCTGGAGCAGAACATGGCCTTCCATGTGGACGACGACACGCACCATTCCCTTCGCCGGGTAGGCATGAAAGCGATCCTTTGCCAGGACTGCGGCTACGCCGAGTTCTGGGTGATGGACCCGGCGCATGCCCTGGCCTGCGACGAACCGGAACGGGTCGCCGCGATCCAGGAAGAGGATTTCTGAGCGGGCATAGATTCTGCCTTCGCCGCTGTGCCAGCGAGTGCGATGACCGAATGGTCACCGAATCCGTTCGCACCTCAGGAACACCGGCTCCAGGTGATCGAAGTCCTCGTCGGTGGTGAGCAGCGTCGCGCCACTGACGTGAGCGGCTGCGGCGATCCACAGATCGTTCTTGCCCATCGTGATGCCCCGCCGCTTACTGTACTGTTCCTTAGGGCTCACCAG
>JAUJNC010000487.1 GCA_030446525.1 Armatimonadaceae bacterium | reverse complement strand
GATTCCCACGAAGGCAACGTCAATCGGGTGGGCCGCGATGATTTCGTTCAGCCGCCGGCACTCGGCCGCCCCGTCGCCCTCGCCGTTGATGTAGTGGAAGGCGGCGAGCGGCTGCGGCAGCCGGTCCACGAAGCGCTCCTTCAAATACTTGCGGAACGAAGCCGGGTGCGTGATCGGCAAGCCCACGTACTCATCGAGGTGGAACCCGGTCACACGGTCCCACGCGATGTCGGCCGCCCGAACCAGGGACGAGAGCATCTCGAACTGCGACGCGCCCGTGGCGACGATGATGTTCGCGCGACCTTGCCCGGCGAGGGCGCGGCGGATCCGGTCCGCGCCCTGTTCGGCAGCCCGCTGTCCCAGCTCGTCCTTCGAACCGCACACGATCACTTCCATGAACACCCTCCTTGAAAGGTGGCGGCCGACAATCCCCGCCGGTTCCGGCGGACGGGCGCCCTTTCTCTGGGGTACAGCCCCGGGGATAGATTCGGCACCCAGGGGCCGTCTCCTCTTTCAAGCCCATCCCCGCCCGCGACCCCGATCTCGGCCGTGTCCATTTCTGTCAGGCTCCTTGTCCGGTCGCTGCCGCCACCCCCGTTCGCGGTGCGCCCGTACCCGGCGGGGCGTCGCCGAAGCGAACCAGGTTGAGCAGCAGGGCGTTGAGGGTGACGGTCACGGTCGAAGCGCTCATGGCAAGCGCCGCCCACTCGGGGCGCAGCAGCAGGCCGGTGGACGGGTAGAGCACGCCGGCCGCCACCGGGATGGCGACCACGTTGTAGATGGCGGCCCAGAACAGGTTCTGCTTGATCTTGCCGCGTACCTTGCGGGCGAGCTGGAGGGCGCGCGTCACGGCGGCGGGGTCGCTCTTCACCAGAACGACGTCGGCGGTCTCGACGGCCACGTCCGTCCCCGCGCCGATGGCGATGCCGACGTCGGCCCGGGCGAGCGCGGGCGCGTCGTTCACCCCGTCGCCGACCATGGCGACCCCGCGGCCCGCCGCCTGGAGTTTCTCGACCTCTTCCACCTTGTCCTCGGGCAGCACCTCGGCGATGACCGTGTCTATCCCGAGCTGCCGGGCGACGGCCTCGGCGGTGCGCCGGTCGTCGCCGGTCAGCATGACGATCCGCACGCCCAGCGCGTGGAGGCCGCGAACGGCCTCCCGCGCGCTCGCGCGGATGGTGTCAGCCACGGCGACCACGCCCGCCGCCTGGTTGTCGACGGCAACGTACATCGCGGTTTTGCCGTCGGAGGCGAGCGCTCGTGCGCGCTCTTCCAGGCCGCCCAGGGCGACGTTCTCCCGCTCCATCAGCTTCTTGTTGCCGATGAGGACCCGGCGCCCCTCGACGCGCGCCTCGACGCCGCGGCCGGGGAGGGAGTCGAAGCGCTCGGGGGCGCTCAGCGCGAGGCCGCGTTCCCGGGCGCCCGCGACGATGGCCTCGGCGAGCGGGTGCTGCGAAGGCTGGTCGGCGCTGGCCGCGAGGCGCAGCAGCTCCTGGTCGCTCAGGCCGCCCGCAGCAGGCGCGACGTCGGTCAGGGCGGGCTTGCCCTCGGTGAGCGTGCCGGTCTTGTCGAAGACCACGGTGTCCACGGCGGCGGTCGCCTCCAGGGCGGTGGCGTTCTTGAAGAGTACGCCTTCCCGGGCCGCCTTGCCGACGCCGACGGTGATGGCCGTGGGCGTGGCGAGCGCGAGCGCATCGGGGCAGGCGATGACGATGGTGGACACCCCGGCGGTGAGGGCGAACAGGAACTCCTGCGCGCCGAAGAGGTACCAGGCCGCAAACGCGAGCAGGCCCGAGCCGAGCGCGATGAACACGAGATACCTGCCGGCCTGGTCGGCCAGGCGCTGCGCGGGGGCGCGGCTCGCCTGCGCGTTCTGCACCATCTGCACGATGCGTGACAGGGCGGTGTCCGCGCCGACGGCCGTCGCCCGGAAGGTGAGCGCGCCGTTCTGGTTGACCGTGCCGCCCACGAGGCGGTCGCCCGGCTGCTTGGCGACCGGCACCGGCTCGCCCGTAATCATCGACTCGTCCACGTACGAGGCGCCGGAGGCGACCTCGCCGTCCACCGGAATTTTGTCGCCGGGGC
>JAUJNC010000486.1 GCA_030446525.1 Armatimonadaceae bacterium | reverse complement strand
AGCAGATCCTTGTAGAACGGCACGTTCGCCGGCCGGACGTTGAATTGGATGTGGGCGAGATGGGTCTGCATGGCGCCGATCCTCCTTTTGTGGTGTTGTCCGCGGCGTTTGCAGCGTTGCCGTCGCCGGGCAGTGCCGCGGGGCGAGCGGGACACCGACCGCGTCGGGCTCCGGGTCCGCGCGACACTGTCGGCACTCGAGCGGTCGTCAGGCGAAGTCGTAGTCGAGCGTGAAGGTCGCCCCCTGCTCGTCGTGGCCGATCGCGACCTCGCCGCGCAGCCCGCGCAGCTCGCCGGTGCCGGAGTCCGGCACGACGCGGCCGGCAGCCTGCGTCATGTCGCCCCCGCGCGTCGCGCCGTGCAGGAGGATGAAGCTCCCCGACCGCTCCCCGACGCGGCCGGTCACCCGCTCCAGGGCGGTGTAGGCGATGCCGCCGGCGGCGTCCGCGCACAGCAGCACCTCGGCCGTGCTCTCGCCCGCGAGCGCGCCCCGGAAGGTCTTCCGCACCGTGGCGCGGGCGAGCTGCGGCCCCTCGGGACGCTCGTCGTAGGCGACCTGCTCCCAGGCGGTGATCTCGAATGTGCCCGTCGCGCGCGCGCCCATGCCCGTCGCCTCCTGGCCGTCATCGCGGTCGCGTCACCGCGCCCTCCGCCTCGTCACGAACATTCGTTCGCATCAAGCCAGGCTACTGTAGCACGGCGGGAACGCGGGGTATTGTAGAAACGCGACAGAGGAGAACCCTTGTGCTACTATGCGCGGCGGTGGCGTCGACGACTTTCGGACGACCTGGCCGTACTGTGGTGTGGGCGATGATGCAGTCGGAAGTCGGGAAGCCCAGGGGCGTGTTGAATCTCAAGGCGGGCGAGGAGAAACTGCAGCTTGCGCTCCACCCGCCGGCGCCGGACCTCGACCCTTTCGTGGCGCATTATTGGATCGTCAAATGGGATCTGCGCGGTCAGGAGCCCTACCGGCAGGAGAACCTCCCCCACCCCTGCGTCCACCTGGTCACCGACGGGGTCGGCTCGCGCATCTTCGGCGTCGTGACCGGCAAGTTCTCCTATCTCCTCGAAGACCGGGGCCGGGTCTTCGGCGTGAAGTTCAAGCCCGGCGCCTTCTACCCCTTCGTGAAAGCGCCCGTCTCCAGGCTCACCGACACCTCGATCGGTCTCCGGGAGGTCTTCGGCGTCGAGAGCCAGGCGCTGGAAGAAGCGATCCGCGCGCGCGAGGACGATGGGGGGATGATCGCGCTCGCGGAAGGGTTCCTGCGCGCGCGGCTGCCGGAGCGGGACGAGAATGTCCGGCGGATCGGGCGGATCGTCGACCGGATCAGCGCCGATCGGGCGATCACCAAAGTCGACGACGTCGCAAGCCGGCTCGACCTCAACAAGAGAACGCTGCAACGACTGTTCAGTCAGTACGTCGGCGTCAGCCCGAAGTGGGTCATCAAACGCTATCGGCTCCACGAGGCGGTCGACCAATTGGCCGGCGGCGCGGTCGTGGACTGGCCGAAGCTGGCCCTGGACCTCGGCTACTGCGATCAAGCGCACTTCATCAAAGATTTCAAAGCGCTCGTCGGCACATCCCCGGCGGAATACGCGAAGACTATCGGGTGAGGGCCTGCGTGACGCGGGGCAAGCCCCGGCCAGACAACGTCATGGCACACGCAGGCGCCCCGCCCTACCGAGGGCGCGCCGCTGGCTGCGTTGCCAACCTTAGCCCTTCTCCGCATTTCTCGCCCCGCGCCCTACACCAGCCGACCGTACCGCGGCAGCGGCTCGCCGAGCAGCGGCAGGGCATAGCGGTGAAGCCCCCGGCTGGAACTACGGGAAGGCGGCTGAAGCCGGCTCGGATTCCGCCGCGTGGGAACGAGTCTTCGAAAAGGAAGGCTTTGTGCTGCTGTTGCCGCGAGTTCACTCGCTACGGGCCAGGGCAGGTCAGGTCACCACGTGGGGCGGGGCGAGTACTGGGCCCACTGGTTGGGGGTTTCCCAGACGCGGACGTAGGCGAGGTGCTCGCCGTCGGGGCCCAGGCGGTCGCGCATCTGCTGGAAGATCCAGCGGGCCTGGTTCTCGGCGCTCGGCTCCAGCT
>JAUJNC010000485.1 GCA_030446525.1 Armatimonadaceae bacterium | reverse complement strand
AGACTCCGTCGGCTCGTCGGGGGCGGCACGGTGCTTGACATTAGGCGTATCATTGTTCTGCACGCCAAGCAGCCACGGGTCCGAATCGCCGGTGCTGATCCCGAGCGCGTTACCGGACGTTCCCCAGATCACGACCGACCGGTGGTTGCGGACCTGGCGTACCTGGCGCTCCATCATGCGCCGGAACTCTTCCCGGGTTTCCGGCTTGTCCCACCGAGCCGCCTCGTTCACCCAGTCGGCCATAAACAGCAGGTTGCCGCTGATGGGCAGCCCGAGGCGGTCGGCCTCGGCAACCAGCCGCAGGTCGTTGTCCGCAGTTCCCCGGCGGGCACGGTTTTCCGGCCAGATCTCGCCGAAGTTGTAGCCGGCCTTCAGCCACTTGGACGCCGTGACGCCATACTGCATGACGCCCGGGCGCAGCCGGATCTCCGAGTTGTTCAGGAAAAACTTTTTGCCCTCGATCCAGAACTCGCGGAACCCGAACTCCTGCGCGTATTCGTCGTTCAGGCCCGCCGCCGCTCCCGCGGCCGTCAGTCGGAGCGTGTAGCGATTCGGCCGCCCCACGTCCCACAAACGGGGGTTCGACCACGGCCACGAAGCCATCACGGTCTGCTGCGGCGCGCCCGCCTTTAGTGGTACGGTCTGCGTGAATGTTGTCTCGACGACCCCTTTTTCGTCCAGCAGTTTCGCCGTCAACTGAACATCGCCGGCCGGCGTGACACCGGCCAGTTCAACATCCACGTTCAGCGTCTTTTTGCGCGTCGAGGGCCGCACGAAAACGTCGGCGATGTGCGCGCCGCGCGGGCGGCTCGCGAGGGTTACGTCACCGATGATGCCCCTGGTGTCCAGGTTCGCGGGCCGCGTTTCGGTGTTCAGGTAGCCCATGTAGACGGGAACCTGCGCGCGGTCGTCCGTGGCGATGACGCGTAGCCGCAAGTTCGCCGGGCGGCCGGGCGTGACCAAGCCGGTGATGTCCAGCGTACCGGCAGGCCAGGCGATCTGCCCGGCCTCCCTGCCGTCCACGAACACGGCCGCATCCGTGCTGACGCGGCCGACATCGAGCAGGATTGTGCGACCGGTCCAATCGGCGGGAACGACGATGGCGCGCTCGTACCAGGCCTGCGCGACCCGGTCGCCCTGAAACGTTTGCCACACGCGACCGGTACCACGCGCCACCATGTCGGCGTCGTTCTTCCAGTTGCCGGGAACGCGAATGTAGCCCCAGCCTGCTTGCGGATCGCGGCGGGTGGACTCGTCCTCGGCGGGCAGGAAGCGCCACAGGCCGTTCAGGGAGATGGTCGCGCGCGTCGGGCTGCTCGTCGTCACCGGCTCCTCGCCCCAGCCGAGTTTGACCGTGTCGGGCAGTTTGGCGTCCGTGAGTGGAGCGGCAGCCTGTGGCGCAGCAACGGTGAACGGAGCGGAGCCGACGAGCAGCATTGTGACGATTGCGGCAGCGGCAAAAAACAAAGCAGGTCGCGTCATCACTGGTTCTTTCCAGAATCATTCAGACGAGCAGCAGCGGCGGCCCGCAGGTATCACCGGGCGCATACATGGCGGGCAAGGCAACGGGCGGCAACGGCCGGGTCGGGTCGGCGATCTTTTCGAGCAAAAGCGTCACCGCGGTGCGCCTCATCTCGCCCCCCGGCAGCACCATGGTGTCCAGGGCGCGGCCGGTGCTCGTTTCGGGCGAATCATGGATGGTCAGCAGGGAAACGTCGCCCGGCACGCGCAGACCCAGCCGTGCGGCAGCATACAGAACCGGGGCGGCCAGCCCCGCGCCATAGGTCAGCACGGCCGTCGGGCGTTTGTTCCCGAGATCCGCCAGCCAGCCGCGGGCCCGCTCCGCTCGCGTGGCCGGATCACCGCCGCCGTCGAAGACCACGGGCGGCGCGTGGCCCGCGGCGTTGAGTGCGGCGTGGCAGCCGGCAAGCCGATCCGGGGCGCTGTAGTGCGTCACGCCCGCATACTCAAGGTAGGCGATGCGCCGGTGGCCGAGCGCGAGCAGTCGTTCGGTCGCCTCGCGCGCGCAGGCGAAGTCATCCGGGTGCACGCAGTCACTATCTCGTTTCGCGTTGATCCACACGCTCGGAATCGC
>JAUJNC010000484.1 GCA_030446525.1 Armatimonadaceae bacterium | reverse complement strand
AGTTCGGCGGGCAGCTCTTCGTCCTCTTCTTCTTCGCGGTCGACTCCGCGGCGGCCACGATGAGCCTGCGCGGTACGCTGTTGTACGCCGCCGCCGTCGCGGCGGTCGCCGTGGCCGGCGACCTGACGATCCTGGGTTGGGCGCCAACCACGGCCGATCTCCGCATGCTCGGCACCCGGCTGGTCATGCTCGCCCTGGTCGCGGCCGGCATGGCGCTGCTGACGCGGCGGCTGACGATGGAACACGCGGAGGCGCACGTCAGCCGCGACGAGGCCCAGCGGCTGGAGGAGCTCGACCGGCTGCGGGCCGATTTCATCGCCACCGTCTCCCACGACCTGCGCACCCCGCTCACCGCCGCCCGCACTGCCCTCCGCCTGGTCGAGCGGAGCGCCGCCGAACGCCTGCACCCCGAAGAGCGGGCGCTGCTGCACAACGGCCACCGCAACACTGAACGCCTCAGCCTGCTGATCGACGACCTGCTCGCACTCAACCAGATCACGGCGGGCATCGTGCGACTCGAGTGCGCGCCGCTCGATCTGCGCACCGTCGTCGCCGGGGCGGTGGCGGGGCTGGAGCCGCTGGTGCGCGACAAGGGCCAGACGGTCGTGGCCGACTTGCCCGACCCGCTCCCCTGCGAGGGCGATCGCTGGCGCTTGGAGCAGATGCTGGTGAATGTGCTGGCGAACGGCCACCAACACACGCCCGCCGGCTCCCATCTTGCGGTCCAGGGTCGGGTCACGGACGGGGAGGTGCGCCTCACGGTCAGCGACAACGGCCCCGGCATCCCCGCCACCGAGCACGAGGCCATCTTCCAGCGTTTCTACCGGCTTGCCCCGGCCACGGGGATGGCGGACGGCGACTGCGGCCTGGGGCTGGCGATCGCCAAGGGGCTGATCGAGTTGCATGGGGGGCGTATCTGGGTCGAGAGCGAGCCGGGCCACGGGGCAACCTTCACCATTGCCCTCCCCCGCGCCGGTCGCGCACGGGAGGGGGCGGCATCGTGAGCGCGCCCTCCCGTGCGGGCACAGCGCGCAGCAGCACCGTTCGTCACCGACTTGTCCGCCCCTGGCGCCGTAGATCGGAGTGCCCCTGCGTCTTCTTGCCCGCCGCGGCGCTCTCCATCGCCCCCTCCCTGCTGCCCGGACAGCCGGGGTGCCCGGGTCGCCCCGGCGGGGCGGCGGGGGCACAACCGGTACCGGCGGGGTGGGGGCGGGAACGGCGCGGAGATGGAGGAGTTGAAGGTGCCGCGCCGACGCGCCGTAGGGTTATCGGCCGCGATCGGCCGGCGGGTACCGTCCCTCTCCCGTGTCGCCACGCGGTTCCGGCCGGCTCCGCCGCGCCAGGCTGCCGCGCGATAGGCCACGCCGCACCTTCGACCGAGGCCGATGCCATCGACGCAACCGCCGCAACCGATCAACAAGGGACAGGATAGCGGCATGACCATACGTATCCTGATCATCGAGGACGCCCGTGATGTCGCGGACGGGATCGCGTTCGGCGCCCGCATGACCTGGCACGATTGCCAAACAGTAATCGCGGCAGGCGGGAGGGAAGCGCTTGAGGAGTTCGAGCGCGAAGAGGCCGATCTGGTCGTCCTCGATATCACCCTGCCGCCTCCCGACGGCTTCGAGGTGTTGCGCCGCCTGCGCGAGAGATCGCCGGTGCCGGTCCTGATGCTGACCGCGCGCGGCGACACGCTGGACAAGGTGCGCGCGCTGACTGGCGGCGCCGACGATTACGTGACCAAGCCGTTCGATCCGCTCGAGCTGATCGCACGCTTGCAAGCCCTGCTGCGGAGATCGCGCGGGGAAGTCAGGGGGCACGGGCCGGTTGCGACGGGCGAGCAGGTTGTCGCGATCCCGCCCGTCCGCTATGGCACCGACCGCCCTCTCGGCGGCGATCTTTTCCTGACCAGTGGACTGATGGTGGATTTCAGCCGGCGCGAGGTCCGCGTGCGGGGGCAGCTCGTCCGACTGACGCCCACCGAGTACCGGCTGCTCGAGGCCTTGGTGCGCCAGGCCGGCACCGTGCTCACGCACCAGGAACTGCTCAAGCAGGTGTGGGGCGGGGAGTACGTCGGCGACGTGAACTCGCT
>JAUJNC010000483.1 GCA_030446525.1 Armatimonadaceae bacterium | reverse complement strand
GGTCCTGGGGCATGAGCGCCAGGAAGTCGGTGACCGGGCGCAGGTTCAGATTGATCTTGTCGTTGCCGAAGTGCATGGGGATGACGACCCGGGGCGCGAGGGCGCGGACGAAGGCGGCCAGGTCGGGGACGGCCAGGGTGGGGGCGCCGCCGGCGAGCGCGAGGAGCACGTCCACCGGCCCGCAGGCCGCCGTCTCCTCCGGCGAAAGCGCGTGGCCGCAGTCGCCCATGTGCAGGACGCGCACGCCCTCCATCGCTGCGCCGATCATGGCCACCGGCGCCACGCGCTCGGCGTTCTCCCAGACGCGGACGGCCGTGAACGGGACGCCGCGCACGACCTGGGGCTGCGGCGCATTGAGCAGGGCGAGGCCGTCCACCACCCGGGGGGGGCCGCCGCCGGGCGCGCGCAGGGCCCCGACGTGCGAATGGTACCGGGCGTTCTCGTGCGAGATCGCCACGACGTCCGCCGTGTCGTCGATGGGCGCATAGGCCCCGACATCCGGCGCGCGGTAGGGGTCCAGCGCCACGCGCACGGTCTGGCCCGCGTCGTCCCTGCCCTCGAGCAGAAAGGCGGCGTGACCGTACCAGGTTATCTGCATCGCTCGTTCGCCTCCGTTTCCCGGTTCGACACAGCGGGGGCGAAGTCCTGCGGCGGAACTCTGGGTGCCAGCGAAACGTAAAGAAGGGAGTGCCCGGCCCTTTACCGGGTTCCTGGAGGAAGGTGTATGACTTTGAAGACGAAGCGGCTGGTGGCCGCCGCCGCTGTGGGCGTGAGCGCGCTGACGGCCGCCCTGGTCCAGGCGCAGGGGACTGGGCCGGGCGCGGCCGGGCCGACGCCGGAACAGGTGAAGGCGGCGCGCGCCCGGCTGGACAAGGAGCTGAACATCACGTCCGCTCAGCGGACCAAGCTCGACGCCATCGAGTCCAAGTTCAAGCCGCAGTTCGAGAAATACCAGCAGCAGATGGTAAAGCTTCAGCAAGAAGTGCGTGCCCTCGGCATGAAGGCGGAGAAGGAAACGATGGCGGTGCTGACGCCGCAACAGCGGGAGAAACTGCAGAAGCTGCAGGCCGCCGAGATCGAAAAACTGAAAAAGATGCAGACAGGGGGCAACTCAGGGCGCTGACGGCCCCCTTTTGTCTCGGCTCTCTTTCACTTCCCCGCGGCATGGCGCAGGGCGGCTTCGACCAGGCCGGCGAAGAGCGGGTGGGCGCGGTTAGGGCGCGACCGGAACTCGGGGTGGAACTGCGTCGCGATGAAGTAGGGGTGCTCGGGCAGCTCGACGATCTCGGCCAGGCGATAGTCGGGCGAGAGGCCGGAGAATTGCAGGCCGCAGCGCGACAGATGATCGCGGTAGGCGTTGTTGACCTCGTAGCGGTGGCGGTGGCGCTCGTCGACGCTGGTGGCGCCGTAGAGCTTTTCCGCCACGGTCCCCTGTCCCAGCCGGCACGGCCACAGGCCCAGGCGCATGGTCGCCCCCTTGTCCGTGACCCCGTACTGGTCCGGCATCAGGTCGATGACCGGATGCGGGGTGTGCGGGTCCACTTCCGTCGTGTGGGCGCCCTCGAGCCTGCAAACGTTGCGCGCGAACTCGATCACCGCCATCTGCATCCCGTAGCACAGCCCCAGGTAAGGGATCCGGTTTTCGCGGGCGTGGCGCACCGCGGCGATCTTCCCCTCGACGCCGCGCCCGCCGGCGCCGCCGCAGACGACGACGGCGTTGGCGCACCCTAGCCGCGCGAGGGCGCCCTCCTGCTCCATCTCCTCGGAGTCGATCCAGTCGAGGTGGACGCGGCAGTCGTGGGCGATGCCGCCGTGCTTCAGGGCCTCGGCGACCGAGATGTAGGCGTCCCCGTTGCCGGTGTACTTGCCGACCACGGCGACCTTCACCTCGCGCCGGGGCCGCAGGATGCGCTCCACGATCGTGCTCCACTCGTGGAGGTTCGCCGCGGTCGGCGGCAGCCCCAGCCGGCGCATCACCAGGTCCGCGAACCCCTCCTGCTCGAAGGTCACCGGGATCGAGTAGATCGTTTCGGTGTCGATCGCCTCGATGACCGCGTCCCTGTCCACGTCGCAGAACAGGGCGATCTTCTCCTTCT
>JAUJNC010000050.1 GCA_030446525.1 Armatimonadaceae bacterium | reverse complement strand
ACTTTTCTGCCGCCGGAGCTTGACAGAGGAACACAGTATCTCACCGGCGCGAAGAAGCTAATCTGTAGGAGAGGTACATGGGCTGCGTTCGCGTCCGGTGCAGCGCTTTGTTGGACCGCGACGGGTAAGCCTTTCGCCGCTGGCTTCTTTCGCTGCCGCTCTGTTTGCTGCACGAGCGACTCCACGCCACACTTCAGTGTGCTTGCTCCACCGTCATTGCTGCTTCGATGGCCTTCCCCAAATCCGCCGCCGGGCCGCTATCGCCGACAAAGCTTTTGGCGATTTTGCCGTTCTTGTCGATCACGTACTGCGTCGGGATGCCGCTCACCCGGTAGAGCGTACTCGCCACGTCCTTTCCGTTGGGGGACGGGTCAACGGCAAAGGTCAGTGCGTCATACTGCGTGTTTCTGGACAGCCATGCCCGGAATGCCTCTTTGCTGTCCCATACGTTGACGGCGAGCACGACGACACCTTGTTTGAACTTGGCCGCCACCGCGTTGGTGTGGGGCAGGGACCGCATGCACGGCCCGCACCACGTCGCCCAGAAGTCCAGCACGACGACCTTGCCTCGGAAGTCCGAGAGTCTGAGCGGCTTGCCGTCTTTGTCTTCCACGGTGAAGTCGGGGGCAGGCGCGCCCGCCGCCAGCAGCAGCGAGCGTTGCGGTTTGTCAAATAGGCGAACCTGGCGGGGAGCAGTCCGTGATCTGGTCCCCGCCCTTGAGCCAGCGGTCCGGCTCGAAGAGTTCCGCCTCGACCGCGCGGTTGTTGACCCGGTTCAGCCGGGCGATCCAGACCGCGTGCGCCATCATCACCGACTTGCTATAGCCGGAGGCGGGCGTCGGCACTCCCCGGAAGGTGGTGTGCCGGATCGTGCGAGGAAGCGTTTTCCCGACCGAGACGGCATCGTCATACTCGAAAACCCACTCCTCCAGCTTGCCGCATTTATCGGAGGCCGTCAGCAGGACGCGGCTGCCTTGCTGTTCGCGGCGGGCAGGCTGGTACAACACCTCGGCCCGCGCACCGGCCTTGCCGTAGCGCGGCCCCGCCTGCAGTGGCAACTTGAGCGCATTGGCGCGGACTCCCGGCGCGAGAAACGGACTATCCTCGCCAGCAAGCAGCAAGAACGGCACCTTGCGCGAGTCCAACCCCTTGTCTATCCAGACGTCGCCGACGCTTTTTGGCAGCCGCTCCACCGAGGTGGTGGCGTCCTGGTTCTTGTTATAAACCAGCACATACTCCGAGCCCGGCCGGATGATAGGGCCGACCATTTCTGCATCACCCGCTCCGGTCGCAACGTCGGGCCGGGCCTGAAGGCGATACAAGATATCGCCGTTGCGCAAAGCAACCTGCGCATCATAGACCTGGTCCGGATCAGTGGTCTTCAAGGACTTGGTGCGGGCCGCCGCCGTCAGCGCAAACGCCTGCGGCGTCGTGTTGGGATCCATGTAGCGGCGTGGGTACTTCTCGTAGAAGCGCAGCATATTCTGCCGGTACTCTTTGGATCGCGCGTCCTTCTCGACCACCGTGTAGAAAGCCGAGTACTGGTCAGGACCGGCATGTGCCGCCGGTGACGCGCTAAGGAGCGTGAGCAGGGTCACCACGACCAGCGCGGCGTTTCTATGGCGAGCCTTATGCGCTAACGCGCCTCGCACAAGCACCAGGGCCTTTGGTTCATCATCAACGACAAGAACTGTTTGTGTCACGGCTCACCTCGCTACGACATCGTTCATAAGCGCGGTCCAACGAAAAAGCTCACCTGCCCGGCCCGCTCAAGTGAGCTACGAACTCCCACAAACTGACATCGCGGGCCGGGTCAGGTGCAGCGCCGGGTTAGGCGACTACCCAGCGCTGATACGATCAGCTCCCGCACCTCATCGGGAAGCTGCTCGACTTGCCAGCCTCGCTCAACGGCGGCTGATGCGCCTGTTGCTTCAACGGCCTTTAGTGCGTATGTAGGTGCCCCAAGGCAGTGGTCGGCCATGTGCGCCGTCGCTACCGCGTGGCCGGCAGCACGTGCCGCCGCTGATGCGGATTTGCTCGTAACCTCTCGGGCTGCTGCATGTGCTGCGAGTGCAGCCTTCTGTGCGTCGCCCACCGAGACCTCGCCTCTTGCCCACGCCTTTGCCATCTCGAGGGCACGTTGCGGTCGATCGTCTGAACTGCACTCCTGAAAAAGCGACAGCACATGTTCGGCACAATCCGCCGCCCAAGCCGCTAGGAGACGGTGTTTGGCGACATCAAGAGGGCCACCGCGATGGGCCGCAACAAAACGCCGGTCTCGCATATGTGGTTCTCCGCCGCCTAACGGCGGAATTCACGGGCGCGAAGAACCCGATGCTGGGCGAAGCAGATAACCGGCTGCTTTCGCGTCCGGTGCAGCGTTTTGTTAGGCACAATACCGTTCAAATAAGCCAGTAGAGGCAGTTCCTCCGTATCCCCAATGAGCGATCAAACTCAGCAGGGACGGAGGAACCACCTCATGCCTTTCATCCTACGACACGTGCAGTCCGGGCGCAAGCTAGTCAGCAACTCGCTCGATGCCCTGGAGAAAGCCGTGCCACGAGCGGCGATTCAGCAGGCACTGCAAGAGACGCACGCACGCACCCGGCGAGAACGTAAACTCAACCTGGAGGTGATCGTCCTTTTGGTGATCGCCATGAGCCTGTACGCCAAGGATTCCGTCGGCTCTGTCTGGCACAAGCTCAGCCACAGACTGCGCCTGCTGCAGAGTGACCCGGAGGCACTGCCCCGCGACAGTGCCCTCGTCTACCGGCGCTATCAACTGGGCGTGCGTCCTATGGCAGCCTTGTCTCACCGTGTCTGCCGGCCCCTTGCCACAGAGCATACTCCCGGCGCGTTCCGCTTCGGCTTGCGCCTTGTCGCCCTCGACGGCCAAGAGATCGACGTGCCGGACACGCCCGAGAACGCTCGCTACTTCGGTAAACGGCGCGGCAACCGGGGGGACTCGGCTTGGCCCAAGGCGCGCCTGCTCTATCTGGGCGAATGCGGGACTCATGCCATCTTTGATGCGGGCTTGTGGCCCTGCACGATGGACGAGAAGGCCGTCGCTTGGCGCCTGTTGCGCTCGGTCAAAGACGGAATGCTGCTGCTCTTCGACCGCGGCCTGTGGAGCTTCGAGCGTGTCAAAGCCGTGCGGCAGCGTGGTGCCCACGTGCTGTGCCGCTTGCCCGCCCCTGTCCAGCCGGGGCGCGAGCGCCCCTTCAAGATGGCTCTTGGCTGGTCTGGATCGGCAGCAACCAAGGGCGGCGGCAGGGGAAGCGTCAAGGACTCGGAGCGCCTGCTGGTACGCTTGATCCAATACACGATCCTGTGAGCCGAATCTGCCGGGCCATGGGCAGCAGTACCAGCTCATCACCACGCTGCTGGACCCCGATCGTTACCCGGCGCGAGTTGGCCCATTGCCTATCACGAGCGCTGGGAGATCGAGATCACCCTCGACGAGATTGAGGTGCATCAGCACTTTCATGACGGCCCCATCAGAAGCAAGAAACCCGTGGGCGTGTTGCAGGAACTCTACGGGCTGCTGATCGCCCATTGGGCCGTTCGGTTTCTGATGCATCAGGCCGCCATCAAAGCGGATCTGGACCCGGAGCGGCTGTCCTTTACGCACGCGCTCGGGTGATCGGCGAGGCGGTCCGGGACTTTCAGACGGCGCGCCGGAGATGATGCCGCTTGTGTATGCCCGCATGCTGGAGGATATCCGCGTCGCGTCCTTTGCCTGCGCGTCGTGCCCGCTGCAATGCCCGGGTGGTGAAACGAAAGATGAGCAACTTTGACCTGAAGCGTCCAGAACACGCCCATACCCAAGCCCAAACTGACCTTCCAGGAGGCTATAGTCCTTATTTGAATGGTATTGCGTTTAGACGGCGTAGCATCGGGTATAAAAGCGGTGACACGAGGAAAGGGATATACGCCAATGGGTCGGTGAGCGACACGCTCGCAAGGAGTCAGGTAGAACAACCGTTCGAGCGTGTTATCGGTTTATAACACACTTCAGGGTGTGTCGGATCGGAGAAAGCGGCTTCGCGTTCATCCAGGCCGCTCAGGAGAGGAGACCCATCTTCATGGGTCCTGCAGCCCGCGGATCATTAGAGATGCCGTGGGTTCGAAAAAGGCCCCCGCTTGGGAGACGGCTCCCGCGGGGGCCTTTGCTGTTGCAGGCCGCTTCATTCGCATCAAAGGCCGAACAACGATCGGGGCCAGGCGATGAGCGGTGGCGCCCCTTGGGCCGGCGGGTTCAGGTACCGCATATAACGGGCCGAGGCTTGACAGGCCCCGCGCATCCGGCTACAATGGGAGCGCCAAACGGCCCCCGCCAGGCGGGCCGATGTACGTGTTCGGGAGGCGACTGCGCGATGCTCCAGGTAAGACCCGAGGCGGCGTTCGTCTCGCCGCACATTTCCGCGGCCACCCCGCCCGCTCTTGCTTCGGACAGCGCCGGATCGCTGGCCCTGGCCGTCTTCCACGAAGTGATGCTGGCGCTCGCTCACGGCAGCCCGCGCGAAGCGGTCCTGGGGCTGCTGGCCGAGAAGGCGCGCCTTCTGGCCGGCTGCGCGTCGGCAGCGGTCGCCCTGGTCGAGGCCGACCGCGATTGGGTCACGTTCGCCGCCGCCAGCGGCGAGGACGCGCGCGAGCTGCCGGGCACGCGCGTCCGGGTGCAGGACACCCTGGTCGGGAACACCGCCCGCACGGGCGAACCGTACCTGGCCTTCAGCGCCCCCGACCCCGCGGCAGGCGCCGGCGCGCCCTCCGTCTCCTCGGCGGCCGTGGTGCCCATCTTCGCCGACGGCCAGCCGGTGGGGGCGCTCGCCGCCCTGAACAAGCACGACAGCCAGCCCTTCGCCGGCAACGACCTGCTGTCCCTCTCCACCCTCGCCGCCGCCGCCTCGGTCGCGCTGTCAGGCGAACGCCTGCGCACGGACTCGCAGCGCCAGCGGCGGGAGCTCTCCACCCTCTACGAGGCCGTCCGCAACGTGTCCGGCCAGCTGGGGGCGCAGGAGGTGCTGACGGCGGTCATGGAGCAGGTCGCCACCCACATCCCCAACAGCGCCGTGGCCGTGTTCCTGGTCAACGACGAACGCACACACCTTTATATCGCCGCGGATCGGGGCCTGGGGGAGGACCAGCGCGAGGTGACCCTGCCCACGGACGCGGGACTGGGCAGGGCGGCCCTGGCCGCGGCGCGCCCCCTGTTCCTGTCGTTCGAGCCCGGGGGGGAGGGCGAGTCCCCCGCCGGTGAGCCGCCCTTCCCCGGGCTGCCGGCCCGGACGGGGATCGCGGCCCCCCTGCGGGCGGGCGACGTGACGCACGGCCTGGTCCTGGCCGTCTCCGGCCAGCCGGACGCCTACACGATCGGCGACGCCAACCTGCTTTCGGCCCTGGCCGCGCAGGCGGCGGTGGCGATCGAGAACGCCTGGCTCTACGAGGACGCGAACCGGCGCGCGCAGGAAGCGGCGGCGCTCTACGAACTGTCGCAGATGATCACCTCGACGCTGCACCTCGAGGGCGTCCTGGAACGGGTGGCGGACTCCGTCCTGCACCTGCTGGCGGTGGATAAGTTCGCCCTCTTCCTGCACGAGAAGCGCAACGTCCGCCTGCAGCTGGTGGTCGCCCGCGGCCTGCCCGAGGGCGCCGCCGGGCGCGTCCAGCCCTCCCTCGGGCAAGGCATCCCCGGGTGGGTGATGGAGTTCGAGACCCCGACCGCCGTGCAGGACGTCGCCGCCGACCACCGCAACGCCTCGGCGCCCCTGCACACCGAGGGGGTCGTCTCGATGACCTGCATGCCGCTCCAGGTCGGTCCGCGGCGACCATCGGGGTTCTGTGCGCCATGAGAACCGCGCCGCCGCCTGTTCACCGTGGCGGAGATGGAGCCGTTCTACACGATCGCGAACCAGGCCGCCATCGCGATCGAGAACGCCCGCATCTACGCGGACGTGCGGCAAAGGCGCGGGAGCCTGCGCCGTTACTTCCACCGCGTCGCCCGCGCGCTGGGCCTGTCCCAGTCGCCCGGGGACGTGCTGCGCCTGATCGCCACCCTCACCCTGGAGGTGATGGGGGCGGACCGCTGCGTCTTGTACTCGGTCGGCGAGGACGGGAGATCGATGCGGATCGAGGCCGCCGTGAACTTCCGCCCGGCGTCGCCCCCACCCGGGGACGCGCTGCCGATCACCGAAGACGCCCCGGCGGGCTGGGTGGCGCCGGGCGCGTCCCCCTGGCCATCGAGGACGTGGGGGACGATCCGCGCTTCGCCGGGTGGCTTTCCCGCGCCGTGCGCGGGCGGATCGGCTCTTACCTGGGCGTGCCCCTGCGCATCGGGCGGCAGGTGGTGGGCGTGCTCGAAGTCTACACCCGCGCCCCCGCCCTGGCGCGGCGACGAAGCGCGGCTGCTGCTCACCTTCGCCTCCCCAAGCGACCGTGGCGCTCCGGAACGCCGGCCTGGCCGCCCAGAGCGCGCGCCGCGCGGGACGCCCGGATGCTCCGGCGGCTGCTCGCCATCGCCGCCGAGGGCAGCCTCGACGCCCGCGCGCTGGCGGACACCCTGGGCGAAGGGCTGGGGGCCGGCGTCATCGCCCTGCAAGCCGACGCGGAGGGGTCGTGGCGCGTCCGGGCCGCCCACGGGGTTTCTGCGGACGAGCCTGGCGCCTTTAACGGGGCGCCTGCTCGAGGCGGCCGCCGCCGGCGGAACCAGCCCGACACCGGACCTGCTCCTCGCGTTCTCCCCGGGCGACCGCCGCGCGGCGATCGCCGTCGTCCCCGCCCCCCCTTCCCCGAGGCGGAAACCGCCGCCCTCCCTCGCGTCCGCCGCCAAACTTTTGGCGCGGGAACCGCTCTCCTGAAACACAGCGTTATTTATATGTGTCTATAATAGGGGGCGCGCCTGGCACGTTTCTTGCAGGGAAACAGGGAGCGACGTCGCAACATACTGTTTGTGACGAAAGCCACGCGTCTGTGGAACAACACCCTTACAAAAGCGTAGAACTCTTGGAGCGGAGGTCCCCGGATTTTTTGCCTCCCAGGAACGGGATATGATGATGCAAGACAACGAGGTCATACGGCTGCAGATACCCGGCGCGACGGAGTACATAGCCATCGCGCGCCGGGCGATCGACGTGGTGGGTGAACAGCTATGCCTCCCCGGCAGCGCGCGCGCCGAAGTGAAGCTCGCGGTCGGGGAGGCGTGCAATAACGCGGTGCAGCACACGCGGGGGAACGGCGCCCAGGATGGCTCCGTCATCGTGGCGTGCCGCGTGGCGCCGGATGCGCTGGAGATAGACGTCACAAACCGGGGGAACGGCTTTCACCCGGAGACGCACTCGCAGATGCCGGCCGCGGAGGTTCTGGCCGAGCACGGGCGCGGCATGGCGCTTATGGAGATGCTGATGGACTCGGTGGAGTACCTGTCGGAGAACGGGAACACCACGGTGCGGATGCGGAAGAAGAGGTGAAGAAGGGAGAGGGGCGCCCTCTCCTTTCCTTTCTTCACCCCACCGCGGCCTCGATGGTCATGTCCATGGCGGCGCGCACCGTGTTGCGGCCGCCGGTCTTGGCGGCGTAGAGGGCTTTGTCGGCCTGCTCTATCAACGCCGCGTCGCCCGCCGCGTGCGTCGGCAGGGTCGCCACGCCCAGAGACACGGTGATGCGTACCTCCGTCCCTTCGGAAAGCAGGAAGCGGTTCGCCTCGACGGTGGCCCGGATGCGCTCCGCCAGGGTGCAGGCATCCTCCGCCCCGGTCTCCGGGC
This sequence comes from Armatimonadaceae bacterium, assembly GCA_030446525.1. The sequence goes on along the minus strand of JAUJNC010000050.1, from coordinate 30,096 downwards.
AGATGATCGCCATCTCTTCGCCCCCGTAGCGGGCCGCGACGTCGATGCCCCGCAGACTCCTGCGCAGGATCGTCCCCACCTGCTTCAGCAGGGAATCGCCCGCCGGATGGCCGTGGGTGTCGTTAACCTTCTTGAAGTGGTCTATGTCCAGCAGGATCAAGGAGAGGGTGTGGCCATAGCGGTAGGCGCGCCGCACCTCGTCGGCCAGCCGCAGGCGGAACGAGCGGTAGTTGTCCAGCCCCGTCATGGCGTCGGTGGTCGCCATCGCCCGCAGGCGCACCCGCTGTATCGGGAACACCACGTACTGCGCGAACTGGTGCACCACTTTGCGGTGGCGCTCCGTGAAGACGTCGTCGGCGCGCGCGCTGACGTAGATCAGCCCGTAAAAGTTCTCCAGCGTGCGCAGCGGCGCGACGATCACGCTGCGGGCCGAAGGATCCAGGGCCGCGAGCGTACCCAGATCGGCGGCGTCCTGGGCGATCTGGGGCCAGTAGCGCGGGCTGACGTCGACACCCCACTTCGCCTCGACCTCGTCCAGCGGCAGCGTGCGGATCGGGCTTTCGTCGTCCGGCACGCCCGTTAAGCGCGCCACCTGGAGATACGGGGATTCGCCCTCGCGCAGGAACACGGCGCACACGTCATAGGGGACCAGGTCCTTGAGACGCATGAGGGCGATGTTCAGCGTGTTATCCAGGTCGTACATCGACTCCATCATCACCGACGTGTCGAGGAAGGCCTCCGTCTCTTCGGCACGGGCTTCCTGCTCGGCGGCGTGCTCCTCCTGCGCCCGGGCGCGGGCCGCGAACTCCTCGGCGTGCGCCGCAGCCTCCTCGGCCGTCCGGCGCATGTTCTGGGCGAAGGAGCCCGCCGCCACGGCCACCAGGGTGAAGACGATGATCTCGATGAGTACGTGGTTGTCGGGGACGGTCCATGCCCCCTCATGAAGCCCGCCCAGCAGGAGGAAGATCGCCGAGATGATCAGCCCCATCAGGACGCTGCCGGTAAAGTCGAAGCACAGGGCGGCGAGCAAGACGGGAAGGAAAAGGACGCCCGTAAACGGCGAATCGACGCCCCCGGTGGCGCCCACGCTGACCGCCGTCACGCCCAGACAGAAGCCCAGGGACAGGAGGCGCAGGGCCGGCAGGGAGATCCCCGCGGCATGCTCTTGCTGGCGCAGGTGCTGCAGGGAGACGAAAAGGAGCGCGACCGCCGCCAGAGCCGTGATCGACGGCGCGAGGTCCAGGTCCGCCAGGTAGGCGGCGGCGCTGCCCAGCCCGACAAAAGTCAGGCCTACAGCCGCGGTGGCGATCTGCAGTTTCGTGGGTCTGTGAACCACCTTGTTAACCCTTCGCCCCCCCGAATGCTTCGTTCCGGCTTGCAAAACCATGTTACACCCCTGTGGCTCCCAGGACCGCGCGGGCGCGCAGGATCTGCTGACGCACCGGCTCCGCTCCCGTCCCGCCCCGGCTGGTGCGCGCGTCGGCCGACGCTTCGGGCGTTATCGCCTCCAGAGCGGACGGGCCGAAGCGCGGATCCTGTTCGCGCAGATCCTCCAGAGAAAGCTCCTCCAGGACGCGGCCCGTTTGGAGGCAGTGCCGCACCAGCCGTCCCACGATCTCGTGGGCTTCGCGGAAAGGCACGCCGGCCGCCGCCAGGGCGTCCGCGAGGTCGGTCGCCGTGGAGAAGTCGCCCCGCAGAGCCGCCTTCATCTTTTCGGGACGGAACCGGGCGCCCGCGAGCAAGCGGGACATCAGGGCCACACAGGCGCGGGCCGTGTCCGCCGCGTCGAACAGAGGCTGCTTGTCCTCCTGCATGTCCTTATTATAGGCGAGCACCAGTCCTTTCATCAGGGTGAGGAGGGTGATCAAGTCGCCGTAAACGCGCCCCGTTTTGCCGCGGATCAGCTCGGCCACGTCCGGGTTCTTTTTCTGCGGCATGATGGACGAGCCCGTGGTCACGGCGTCATCGAGCTCGACGAAGCCGAACTCGGGGGCGCCCCACAAGATGATCTCCTCGGCGAGCCGCGACAGGTGCAGCATCAGGAGGGAGGCCGCCGCGCAGAATTCGACGGCGAAGTCGCGGTCGGAGACCGCGTCCAGGGAGTTCTCGCACACGGCCGCGAAGCCCAGCTCGCGGGCCACGAACGCGCGGTCGATGGGAAACGGCGTGCCCGCCAGCGCGCCGGCCCCGAGCGGCAGGGCGTCCGCGCGCCGGGCGCAGTCCTCGAAGCGCCCGTCGTCGCGCCCGAGCATCCAGAAGTAGGCCAGCAGGTGGTGGGAAAGGCGCACGGGCTGGGCGTGCTGGTGGTGCGTCCGCCCGGGCAGGATCACGTCCAGATGCGCCTCGGCCAGGTCCACCAGCAGGGCACGGAGCCGCCGCAGGTCGGCGCGCAGCGCCACGGTCTCGTCCTTGAGCCACAGGCGCACATCGGTGGCCACCTGATCGTTGCGCGAGCGGGCGGTATGCAGCTTGCCCGCGACCGCGCCCACACGCTCGCGCAGCATCCCCTCGACCGCCGAGTGGACATCTTCGGCGTCGCCGGGCAACACGGCCGCGCCCGCTTCCAGGTCCGCGCGGAGCGCCTCGAGCCCGCGGACGAGGGCCTCGCCCTCCTCCGGCGTGATGATCGCCTGGCGGGCCAGCATCTTCGCGTGGGCGATGCTGCCCCGGATGTCCTGCCGCCACAGCCGCCGGTCGACGGGGAGCGACTGGTTGAACGCCCAGACGAGCGCGTCGGTCTCCCCCTCGAAGCGGCCACCCCACAGGGTCGCCATGCTAAGGCTTCACCCCGCCGTCGCCGGCCTGCGGCAGGGATTTCGCCCCTTCCGGCTCCAGCAGGCTGCGCAGGCCGCCGCCGGGCAGGACGCCTGCGTCCGCGTAGACGGCTATCTTCTCGCGCGAGTCGATGATGTCGAGGTTGCGCATCTGGAGCTGGCCGATGCGGTCGAGCGGCGTGAACGCTTCGTCCTCGACGCGCTCCATGCTGAGCCGCTCGGGATGGTAGGTGAGGTTCGGCCCCGTCGTGTCCAGGAGGGTGTAATCCTCGCCGCGGCGCAGCTCGAGGGTGACGGCGCCCGTCACCGCGCGGCCGACCCAGCGCTGAAGCATGTCGCGCAGCATCAGCGACTGCGGGTCGAACCATCGCCCCTCGTAAAGGAGACGCCCCAGACGCCGCCCCACCGTCCGGTAGTTGTCTAGGGTCCCTTCGTTGTGGATGGCCGAAAGGAGGCGCTCATAGCCGATGAAGAGCAGCGCCATGCCGGGGGCCTCGTAGATCCCCCGGCTCTTGGCCTCGATGATGCGGTTCTCGATCTGGTCCGAGATGCCCAGGCCGTGTCTGCCGCCGATGCGGTTCGCCTCCTCCACGAGCGCCACGGGACTGTCGAACGTTCGCCCGTTGATGGCGACCGGCATCCCCTCCTCGAAGGCGATGGTCACCTCCTCGGGCGGGATCGTCACCGACCGGTCCCAGAACTTGACGCTCATGATCGGCTCGACGATGCGCAGCCCTTTGTGGAGGAACTCGAGCTCCTTGGCCTCGTGCGTCGCGCCCCAGATGTTGGAGTCCGTGGAGTAGGCTTTCTCCGCACTCGCGCGGTAGGTGTACTCGTGGGACGTGAGCCACTCGCTCATCTCCGCCCGCCCGCCCATCTCCGAGACGAAGGCCTGGTCGAGCCAGGGTTTGTAGATACGCAGGTCGGGGTTCGTGAGCAGGCCGTAGCGGTAGAAGCGCTCGATGTCGTTACCTTTGTACGTCGAGCCGTCGCCCCAGATGTCGACGCCGTCCTCGCGCATGGCCTGGACCAGGACGGTCCCCGTCACGGCGCGGCCGATGGGGGTCGTGTTGAAGTAGTGCCTGCCGGCGGTCGAGATGTGGAACGCGCCGCACATCAGGGCGATCAGCCCCTCGTGGACCAGCAGCTCGCGGCAGTCGACCAGCCGGGCGGCTTCCGCGCCGTACTCCATGGCGCGCGCCGTGATGGCGTCGTAATCCGGCTCGTCCGGCTGCCCCAGGTTCGCCGTATAGGCGTAGGGGACCGCGCCCTTGTGGCGCATCCAGGCGATAGCCGCCGACGTGTCCAGTCCGCCCGAAAAGGCGATGCCGACCTTCTCCCCTTTCGGCAGCGCAAGCAGTATCTTGTTTCTCATGTTTTCCGGCTAGCGCCGTCCCGGCGCGACCAGGCCGACGATCGCGAGCACCACGCCCGCGGCGATGGCGAGGTTCGCGAGCGGGTTGAACAGCGTCACGAACACGAGCGCCAGCTTCACGACGACGCCCACAGCCACCAGCCCCAGCCCGATCTGTAGAAGGCTACCCCGCTCGCGTAACATGCTTCGTTTCTCCTTGTTAGAGTACGGCCGCCAGCAGGGCCATCTGGACGTGCAGGCGGTTCTCCGCCTGGTCCCAGACGCCCACGTAGGGGCCGTCCAGCACCTCGTCGGTTATCTCCTGGCCGCGGTGGGCGGGCAGGCAGTGCAGGACGAGCACGTCCTCCTTGGCCTCGCGCACCAGCTCCCCGTTCACCTGGAACGCCGCGAAGTCGCGCGCGCGCTTTTCCGAATCGGCTTCCTGCCCCATGGAAGTCCAGACGTCCGTGTACAGGACGTCGGCGTCGTCGGCCGCCGCGAGGGCGTGGGTGGTCGACTCCGTCCGCGTGCCGGGCACGGGCGGGCGCGCCGTGGGCCGCGCGACGAACTCGGCCCGCGGCTCGTAGCCGGGCGGGCAGGCCAGCGCGAAGTGGGTCCCCAGGACGGGCGCCAGGAGCATCAGGGACTGGGCCACGTTGTTGCCGTCGCCCACGAACGCCAGCTTCATGCCTTCGGTTTTGGACTTGTTCTCCAGGATCGTATAAAAGTCGGCGAGCGCCTGGCAGGGGTGCTCGCGGTCGGTCAGCGCGTTGATGACGGGCACGTCCGCCGCCTCGGCCAGTCCCACCACGGTGTCGTGCGAGAAGGTCCGGGCGGCCACCGCGTCCACCCAGCGGGAAAGACACCGGGCCACGTCGGGCACCGCCTCGCGGGTCCCCAGCCCGATGTCCGAGGGCGACAGGTAGATGCTCTGCCCCCAGCCGCGTCATCGCGACGGAGAAGGTGACCCGCGTGCGCGCAGCGAGGGCTTCTCGAAGATCAGCGCCAGCGACTTGCCGCGCCCGTTCTCGGGCGGGCGCGCCCGCTCTTGATCTCGCGGGTGGCTCGAACAGGCCCCGGATCTCCTGCGCGGAGAGGTCCCCGGCGGACAGCAGGTCGCGCCCCCGCAGGAAGCCCGGCTTCACCTCCTGATCGGGGCGCGGCGGCTGCTCGGAGGGCTGCGTCTCGATGCGCCCCTGCTGGACGCTGCCGAGCAGGCCCGCCGCCCGCTCGTAGGAAAGGCCCAGCCCCCCCCAGCGCGCCCAGGGCCGCGCTCCCGTCGCCCCGGAGCAGCGCCAGCAGCAGATGCTCGGACCCCACGTACTCGTCGCCCGACTGCTCCGTTTCCGCGAACGCCCGGTCCACGAGCTTTTTCGACTCCGGACTGAGCTGCGAGTTCTCGGTGAGCGGTCCTTGCGCGCTCGGGCTCATCTTTGCCGCCGGGGCGTCGCGCACCTGCGAGGCCGCGATCCCCAGCCGGTCCAGCAGCCGGATCGCCCCCGAATCGATGTCGTGGATCAGGCCCAGGAGCAGGTGTTCCGGCTCGACGCACGGGTGGCCCAGGCGCATCGCCTCTTCCTGCGCCCAGAGCACCGCTTTGCGCGCATTCTGCGTAAACTGTATCGCCATATTCCGTCCTTCTCCTTGTCATGGAGGTTAGACTACCGTCTCCATAACGTTACCCAGTATTTCGACGGCCCTATCCATCGCCTTCCGTGATCACGAGGGGGGAGCATACGGATCGTGTCGCCGCCGACGGCGTTGACGATCAGTCCGGCGTCCAGGCACGCCAGGAGAACCTGGCGGGCGACGGGGCGCCTCAGCCCGAGCGCGAGCATCAGGCCGAGGCCCCTCGGTTCGCCGACGGTGTGCGGGTACTTCCGGCGCAGCGCGTCGAGCCGGGACGCGAGTGCGCCCCCACCCGGCGCGCCTGGGCCTGCAGCTCTTCGTCGGCGATGATGTCGAGCACGGCGTGGGCGGCGGCGGCGGCCAGGGGTTGCCCGCGAACGTCGAGCCGTGGTCGCCGGGCGCGAGGGTTTCGGCCGCCGCCCCGCGCGCCAGGCACGCCCCGATCGGGAAGCCGCCGCCCAGCCCCTTGGCGAGGGTGATCACGTCCGGCACGACCCCGTAGTGCTGGTACGCCCACATGCGCCCGGTGCGGCCCATGCCGGTCTGCACCTCGTCGAAGACCAGCAGGGCGTCGTGCCGGTCCGCCAGGTCGCGCGCGGCCCGCAGATACTCCGGCGTCGCGGGGACGATGCCCGCCTCCCCCTGGATCGGCTCCAGCAGGATCGCCGCGGTGTCGCCCGTCACCGCCGCCCGCAGCGCCTCGATGTCGTTGAACGGCACATAGGAGAAGCCGCCCGGCAGCGGCTCGAACCCTTTCTGGTACTTGGTCTGTCCCGTCGCCGTGACCGTCGCGATGGTGCGCCCGTGGAACGAGTTCCAGGGCGGTCACGATCCCGACCTTGCCCGGCCCCGCAGGCGACGTTCGCCCGCCGGCCGCCTTCGCCCGCTTCCTGGCCCAGCTTGATGGCCGCCTCGTTCGCCTCGGCGCCCGAGTTGCAGAAAACACGCGCTCGAAGTCGGACAGGCTCCACCAGCCGCCGCGCGCCAGCGCCTGCGGCTCGGTCAGGTACAGGTTCGACACGTGCATCAGCGTCGCCGCCTGCTCCTGAACGGCCCGCACGAGCCGCGGGTGGCGGTGGCCGACCGAGCAGACGGCGATGCCCGCCAGGAAGTCCAGGTACTCCTTGCCCCGGGCGTCCCACAGCCGCGCCCCCTGCCCGCGCACGAACATCACCGGCTGCCGGGCGTACGTCTTCATCACGTGCGCCGCGTCCACACCCGCGCCTGCTCCTCATCCACCGCGGGCGTTCCCGCCGCAGACCCCTCCCCTGCAAGGGAGGGGCAGAACCGGATGCTCCCGTCTGTCCGGCGATCCGTTCCATAACATGATCCATCTGTTGCAGCACTTCCTTATTCTGAAATCGCGAGCAGTCCTTCTCGCCGATCAGGATGCCGAACTCGGCGGTGCGATGGCGGTGGTTGACGTCGTGCAAGGCCGCCGTGCCGATGGCGCGCAGCGCGCCGCGCTCATAGATCGTGAAGATGACGTCCCCTTCCCGCTTGCTGGCGCGCTCGTACCAGTCTTCCTCGGCCTCCCACGTCCAGGCGGCATCCCCGACGGTGCGCGTCACCTCCCAGTCGTTGACCCATTTCTGGTACAAGGGCAGCAGGTCGCGGCGCATCGGCCCCAGGGCGACTTTCTCGCCCGTGACGTTGAGGACAGGCCGCTCGTGCTCGCTCATCGGATCATCGTCCCGATCCCGGTGTCGGTGAAGGTTTCGATCAGCAGCGCGTGCGCGCGGCGGCCGTCGATGATGTGCGCCCGCTCGACGCCGCCCTCCAGGGCCGCGAGGCACGCCTCGAGCTTCGGGATCATGCCCTTGTCGGCGGCGCCGGAGGCGATCATCTCGCGCGTCTCCTCGGCCGTCATCTCGGAGACAAGCGAGCTTTGTCCGCGAAGTCGCGGTACAGCCCTCGACGTCGGTCATGAGGATGAGCTTGGTGGCGCCCAGGGCGGCCGCGAGCGCGCCCGCCGCCGTGTCGGCGTTGACGTTGTACGCCGCGCCGTCCGCGCCGATGGCGACCGACGAGATCACGGGGATATACCCCCCTTGCGTCAGCGTGTGGATGATGCCCGGGTTGACGGAGGTGATGCGGCCCACGAAGCCGATGTCGCCGCGGCGGGTCTCCTTCTCGGCGACCAGCAGGCTTGCGTCCTTGCCGGACAGGCCGACGGCCTGCGCGCCCTCGCCGTTCAGGTGCGCGACGATGCTCTTGTTGGTCTTGCCGGCGAGCACCATCTCGACGATCTCCATCGTCTCGGCGTCGGTGACGCGCAGGCCGCCCACGAACGCCGGCTCCTTGCCCCATCCGGCGCATCGCCTCGGACACCTCCGGCCCACCGCCGTGGACCAGGATCGGGTTGATGCCGACGTAGCGCATCAGCACGATGTCGGTCATCACGGCGCGCTTGAGCGCCTCGTCGATCATCGCATTGCCGCCGTACTTGACCACGAGGGTCGCGCCCGCGAACTCGCGGATGTAGGGCAGCGCCTGGATGAGGATCTCGGCCTTCTGGTCGGGTGTGGTCATGATGCAGCAGTCTCGTCGAATGTTAGTATCTAACTGGTAGCTCAAAGCCCCGGTCCTCGTACAAGTTCTCCCGGCGCAGCACCTCCTCGGGTATGAGCGGCGCAGTGATGTCGCGGCGGCTGTCCACCCATGCATGAAAAGCTTTGATACGCTCCTCGGCTGTCGCAAACGCATGAAAAGGCGGAGATTCCTCCCGTGGCGATCGGTCTTGAATCACGGTAACTTCAACACCCGCCCCTCGGCGAGCGTCACCGGTCCCAGCAGCCGCAACACTCCCCTTCGTAGATGGCTTCCACGGTGGTGTTCATGTTTCCCTCCACGTGTGATACTCCGCATTAATGCGGACGTAGTCGTAGCTCAGGTCGCAGGTGTAGAAAGTGGCGGCGTGGCCGCCCATGGCCAGTTCCACGACGATCTCGATCTCCTTGTCGCGCATAACAGCGACACCTGGGCGGCGTCAAAGGCGGTGGGCGTGCCGTGCTCGTAGATGCAGGTGCCGGCGAGCCAGGCGGTGACCCTGTCGGGGTTGAAGGGGACGCCCGCCCGGCCGGCCGCCGCCAGATGCGGCCCCAGTTCGGGTCGTTACCGAACAGGGCGGTCTTTACGAGCGGCGACTCAGCGATGGTTTTGGCGACCTGGCGCGCGTCGGCGTCGCTGGCCGCGCGCCGTCGCGCGCACCGAAACGAGCTTGGTCGCGCCCTCGCCGTCGCGGGCCACCTCTTTGGCCAGGTGGACACATACCGCGGTGAGCGCGTCGGTGAAGGCGGCAAGCTCCGGCCCGTCCTCGACGATCTCGGCGTTGCCCGCCGCGCCCGAGGCCATCAGCACGCACGAGTCGTTGGTCGACGTGTCGCCGTCCACGGTCCAGGCAGTTGAAGGAGACGTGGACGGCGTCCTGGAGCGCGCCGCAGCAGGGCCGGATGGATGGCGAGGTCGGTGGTGAGGAACGCCAGCATGGTGGCGCTGTTGGGCGCGATCATGCCGGAGCCTTTGGCCATGCCCCCACGCGCGCGCCCTCGCCCCCGCGCAGGCGAACTCGACGGCGTACTCCTTGGCGAACGTGTCCGTGGTCAGGATCGCCTCGCCGGCGTGCGCGGCGCTCCCGGGGCGGACGCCAGCTCCCGCGCGCAGCCCTGGATGCCGGCCAGCAGCTTGTCCATCGGGAGCGGCGTGCCGATCACGCCCGTCGAGGCGGTGAGCACGTCGTCCGGGGCGATCCCGACCGCTTCGGCGGCGGCCCGGGCCATGCGCTCGTTGTCGTCCGCCCCGCTTGCCGTTGCCCGCGTTGGCGTTGCCCGCGTTCACCACGACGGCACGCCCGTGATGGCGCCGGCGCAGCAGGTCCTCGTTGCGCGTGACGCAGGGCGCGCGGACCACGTTCGTGGTGAAGACGCCCGCGATGGCCGCCTCGCCACGGGTGCAGCCGACGAGCGCCACCTCGCGCCGCTTCCGCTTGATGCCGCAGCGCACGCCGGCCGCGGCAAACCCCCCGGCGGCTCAGACGCCTCCCTCCACCGCGGACAGCGTCCCTTCCCCGTGTTCCTACGCCATCGCTACGGCCACAGTCCCGCTCCCTCCAGGCCCATCGTTTCCGGCAGGCCGAGCATCAGGTTCATGTTCTGCACCGCCTGCCCGGCGGCGCCCTTCACCAGATTATCGATGACCGACACGACCACCACCTGGTTCGTCCGGGTGTCCACCTTGGCGGCCAGGTGGCAGAAGTTCGAACCGTACACGTCCTTGGTGGACGGGTAGTCGCCCGGCTCGCGCACCACGACGAACGGCGCGTCGGCGTAGGCCGCCCCGAGCGCCCCCACGATCTGTTCCGTGCTCGCCTCCTTCGCCAGCTGCGCGTAGCAGGTGGCGAGGATGCCGCGGGTCATGGGCACCAGGTGCGGCGTGAAAGTGAGCGTGACACGCCCGGGCGTCGCGGCTACCGACAGCTCCTGCTCGATCTCCGGGACGTGCCGGTGCACGCCGCCGATGTTGTAGGGCTTGACGGCCTCGTTCGCTTCGGCGTAGTGATAGTCCAGGCCGAACTTGGACCGACCCGCGCCCGAGACGCCGGCCTCGGGGTCGACGACGATGCCCTTCGTTTCGATCCAGCCGCCGGACAACAGCGGCGCCAGCGCCAGGATGGCCGCGGTCGGGTAGCAGCCGGGGTTGGCCACCAGCTGCGCGCCCCGGACGTACGCCTTGTTCCACTCGGGGAGCCCGTAGGCCGCCTGGTTCAGCAGTGCCGCCGCCAGGTGCTCGATCTTGTACCACTTCTCGTACGTGTCCACGTCCCGGAGGCGGAAGTCCGCCGACAGGTCGACGACACGCTTGCCCAGGTCCAGAAGCTCCGGCGTTGTTCTCATCGCCGCGCCGTTCTCCTGCGCCAGAAAGAGGACGTCCGCGGCTTTGGCCGCCTGGGGCACGCTGAACCTCTGGCAGACCAGCGCGCCCGCCGGGGTGCCCTCCAGCCCGCGGAACGCGCGCGCGAGCGGCCGCCCCGCGTCCGTTTCAGAGACGGCATAGGTGATACGCACCTCGGGGTGGCGCCCGAGCAGGCGCACCAGCTCTCCCCCTCCGTAACCGCTGACCCCGACGATCCCGACCGAAATCATATTCCCTCCCAAACGGGCGCCGCCCGCGTTTGCCTTCGCGCCCCAAAAACAACAAAGCCGCCCGGTTTTTATCACCGTGCGGCTCCCTGGGTTATCTCTGCTTCCACCCTGCTGGCGCCGCACCCGCCGGGACGCCCTGCAGGGCATCGCGCGGCGGAAACCCCACGGCTCCCAGCGGATGAGCTTACCAGCCCGGTGCTTGCCGGGCTATCTCTCCTCCGCGTCGGTGCCCGTGGCGTTGCTATGACGACGGACGCGACGACGGCTAAATCGTGCGGTTGCGCTCTGCATTGGTTATCTTCGCAGCTTCAAGTACGCACAGTATAACGGTAAATGCGCGGCGCTGTCAAGGCGGCGAGGCAAAATACAGGCTCGCCGCGCGCGAAAACGCCGGTATAATGGCTTTGCTGACAACCACAGGGAGCGAAACAAGGCATGACCTCGGAACAAGACAGCCGCCAGGACGCCGCGGCCGAGCGCTGGCGGCTGGGCGGGAAGCGCGCGCTCGTCACCGGGGCCACCAAGGGCATCGGGCGCGCCGTGGCCCAGGAGATGCTCGCCCTGGGCGCGCAGGTGACCATCGCCGCCCGCGGCGAAGACGACGTGCGGCGGCGGCTGGACGAGTGGGCGCACTACAGGGGGCGGGCGCACGGCGTCGCCGCCGACGTGACCACGCCGGAGGGGCGGCGCGCCGTCCTGGAAGGCGCGGGCGCGGCGATGGGCGGGCTGGACATCCTCGTGAACAACGTCGGCACCAACGTCCGCAAAAGGTCGCTGGACTACACCCCCGCCGAGTACGAACACCTGCTGCGGACCAACCTGACCTCGGCCTGGGAGATGTGCCGGTCGGCACACCCGCCACTCAAGAGCGCAGGGGGCGGCAGCATCGTCAACATCGGCTCGGTCGCCGGCTCGGTTTCGGTCCACTCCGGCGCGCCGTACGCCCTGACCAAGGCCGCCCTGGATCAGCTCACGCGCTACCTGGCGGTCGAATGGGCGCCGGACGGCATACGCGTCAACGCGGTCGCGCCCTGGTACACGCGCACGCCGCTCGCCGGCCCGGTACTGGACGACCCCGCCTTCCGGGCCGGCGTGCTGGCGCGCACGCCGCTGGGCCGCATCGCCGAGCCGGAGGACGTGGCCGGGATCGCCGCATTCCTGTGCCTGCCCGCGGCCTCCTACATCACGGGCCAAATCGTCGCGGTCGACGGCGGCTTCCTCGCCTTCGGTTTCTGACACGCGGGGGCCGCCGGACCTGGTGTCGTTTGGCGCCGCAGCGGGTACAACTACCCACAAGTCATCTTGGCATACAGCAACGGCTTCCTGCCAAGCGAGGTCCGCGCCCTACGATGCACAAACTGGAGCTGCCCGATCCCGCCGCGGTCGACACGGCGCTGCTGAGCACGCTGCTCACGAACGCGCCCGTGGGCTTCGCCTTTTTCGACCGCGATCTGCGGTATCAGCGGGTCAACGACGCCCTGTCCGAAATCAACGGCGTGCCCGCCCCCGAGCACCTGGGGCGCACCGTCCGGGAGGTGCTGCCTGACCAGTCGCCGGAGGTGGCGGAAAGTTTGCGCCGCGTGCTGGAAACGGGCGAGCCGCTGGCGGGCGTCGAGGTCACGGGCGAGACGCCCGCCGCCCCCGGGGAGAAGCGGCACTGGCTCGCCTCGTACTACCCCGTCCGGGGGCGCGGCGGCGAGACGCTGGGTGTGGGTGTGATCGTGTCGGAGATCACCCAACAACGGCGGTCGGAGGCGGCGCTGCGCGAAGAAACCGAGATCGTCGAGACGGTGAGCCGGATCGGCCAGATGCTGTCGGCGGAGCTGGACCTGCAGAAGCTGGTGCAGGCTGTCACCGACGCCGCCACCGAGCTTTCCGGCGCGCAGTTCGGCGCCTTTTTCTATACCGTGGCCGGCGAAGCGGGCGAATCCTACACGCTTTACACCATCTCCGGCGTGCCCCGCGAAGCGTTCAGCCGCTTCCCCATGCCCCGCGGCACCGACGTCTTCGCCCCCACATTCCGCGGCGAAGGCGTGGTGCGGCTCGACGACGTGCGCCAGGACCCCCGCTACGGCAGGAATGCCCCCTACGCGGGGATGCCCGCCGGCCACCTGCCGGTCGTCAGCTATCTTGCCGTTCCTGTCATCTCGCGCTCCGGCCGGGTGCTGGGCGGCCTGTTCTTCGGCCACGAGAAGCCGGGCGTTTTCACCCAGCGCGTCGAGCGCACCGTCCTGGGGCTCGCGGCGCAGGCGGCGATCGCCATGGACAACGCCCAGCTCTACCGCGAGGCGCAGCGGGAGATCGAGGAGCGCAGAAGGGCACAGGAGGCGCTGCGGGAAAGCGAACTGCGGACGCGTGTGTTCCTGCGGGACGTGCTCGGGAGCGTCACCGAGGGGCGCCTGCGCCTGTGCGACAGCCCGGCCGATCTGCCCACCCCCCTGCCCCCCGCGGGCGAGCCCGTGTCCCTGTCCGCGCGGGCCATCAGCGGTCTTCGCCGGTGCACCAAGGACACCGCCATCGCGAGTCACTTCCCCGCCGAGCGCTGGCAGGACCTGGAAACGGCGGTCGGCGAGGCGGCGATGAACGCGGTGGTGCACGCCGGGGGCGGCGAGGCCCGCGTCTGCGCCTCCCCGGGCGGCACCGTGCAGGTCTGGGTGCGCGACCAGGGGGCGGGCATCGCCGTCGATTCCCTGCACCGGGCGACCCTGGAGCGCGGGTTCACGACCGCCGGCACCCTGGGCCACGGCTTCTGGCTCATGCTCAAGACGGTGGACCGTGTGTGGCTGCTCACCGGGCCGCAAGGGACGACCGTGGTCCTGGAGCAGCAGCGAGAAGCCCCCGAGCCCTCCTGGCTGAATACCCGACACGTGACGGGCCTATGAGGGGCGCACCTCTACCCTGAACAGAAACTCGCCCCCTCCGCGCTACCGGACCTGCGCACTGGGACCGTGGCGTGGCGCGCGAGATTCATCCGATATCATCCGGGTAGGCGATGACCTCGATCCACCCACCGTCTCCACTTGCGGCAAGCGAGCGGCCCAACGACTAAGGTCAGCGGCGGGCCGCATCACCAGCCTCCGGCACAGGAAAAGCCCGGCGCGGCCCGTCCACTGCACCGGTTTGCTCGGCAGCGACTCCTAACGCCACTTCAGGAGCGCCTCGGTGTAGGCCATCTCCAGACAGCCTCCTGCCGCCCCCGATGGCCGCCGGCCCGTGTCCCGGCAGCAGGTGGTCACACGGCGGCAGTTTCAGCAGGCGGGCCAGGGACTGGATGTACTTGAACCGGTCGAAGTCCAGCGCTCCCGTCCACGGCAGGTCTACCCAGCTATGGGCGTGCTTGGCCTCGAAAAGGTCACTGGTGAACCAGACCCGCTCCGCGTCCAGGACGACCTCGTACACTACCAGCCCTTCCGCGTGTCCCGGCGCAGCCATACAGCGCACCCGTAGCCCGCCCACTTCCAGTTCTTCCCCGTCTCGAATGAGCACGTCCGGCGATGGCCTCATGGAGCAAGGCCGCCGGGATCGCGACCGCGTAGAAGAGAGCGGACAGCTTGCCCTTGAGATCCCGGCCGACCGCAGCGGCCAGCACCGACTGCGGCCCTGGCTACGGATGATGACGGCCTGGAGGAGGGAGTAGGCGAGCGCCGTGAGCAGGAGGACCACGCCGTAGGCGGCCGTCGGCACCGGCGCGAAGTGGTTTCCTCCCATCCAGCCGGTCGTGAACGGCACGAGCGAAAGCCAGAAGAGCAGATGCAGGTTCGCCCAGAGGATGGCCCCGTTCACGTGGCGGGTACGTGGAGCATGTGGTGGTTGTTCCAGTAGATGCCCAGGCTCACGAAACGCAAAACGTAGCTCAGGAAGACGGCCAGAGCGGGCGCAGCGCGGCCCAGTCCGCGCCATGGGGGACGCGCAGCTCGAGTACCATGATAGTGATGATGATGGCGAGGACGCCATCGCTGAACGCCTCGAGTCGGGTTGAGCTCATTCCGTACCCCCACGAGCGTGAAGCCACCTAACGACACAGCTCACCTGCCCGGGTCCCTCGGGGGGGTACACGCCTGGGAATGCGAATATGCGCCCCAGGTCAGGTGCAGCATCGGGTTAGGCGTTAACGCTGTCACCCTGCCCCGTGTACGTGGCGAAGCTCAGCGCCGAGTCGTCAGAACGGCGTCATTCCTCCGCCTAAGAATCATCCCTTCCGCTACGCAGGTAGGCGACGGCAACGGAAGCGAGAACGGCTCCGACGAGAACCCCCGTCACCAAAGTTTTTCTGTTGTATTTCCACTCCGCCTTCCCGCCCAGTTCTCCGAAGATATTGGGGACGTGGCCATGCGTGAGATCAGCTAAGACCCCTTCCACCACGCCCACCCGGTCCGCCAGCACCAGCGGCAGCCAATGTCCGTAGCTGGATTCGCTATATTTGAAAGCGAAGCGGCGGATCATGCCGCTCAGCCCCGAAGGCGGCGTCGATGTCCCGAACACGGCGGTGACGTTTGGCCGCTCGTTGGAATGCAGGATCTCGACGTTGATCGGCTGCTGAGGCGGACGCTCCCAGCTGTAGCCCGCGTGTTCCCCGTTGTTGCGCTTCTTCATCGGGTAGGTCGGGTCGTTTTTCGGATTGGCGTCCACGCCCCACCCCTTGATCTGCGACGAGTCTTTCACGGTATTTTCCATGGCGGTTCCTTCCTAACTTCTGGCTGATGGCGGGATTAGCACCGGCTTGATGCAATTATCGAGCTTCGCTGAAAAAATGCGGTATCCATCCGACACATACTCCAAAGGGATGCGGTGTGTGATAAGTGCTTTCGGATCCAGGATGCCGTTCTGCACATGCCCAATCAGGCGCGGCAACAGCCGCTTCACCGATGCCTGGTTCGCCCGGATGGTGATGCCTTTATTCACCACATTTCCGATGGGGACGAGGGTTTGGATGGGGCCATACACCCCAACGATGGAGACGATCCCGCCCTTTTTCACCGAGTTGATCGCCCAATGCAGCGCGGTGGCTGCCCTCCCACCATCTTCAATCCTCTGCCGAGCAGCGCGTGCATCGAACTGCCGGCGGCTTCCGCTCCTACCGCATCGATACACACGTCGGCGCCAAGGGAGTCGGTGGTCCGCTTGATGAATACCACCGGGTCTTCCAGTGAATTGAAGTTATAGGCCTCGCAGGGGGCATAGTTCCTCGCGAAGTCGAGTCGGTAATCCACTCGATCGATCACGATGACCCGTCCTGCCCCGAAAAGCCAGGCGCATCTGGCCGCCATGATGCCCACTGGACCGGCTCCGAAAACCACAACCGTGTCACCGGGTTGAATACCGCCCATTTCAGCGGCCTGATATCCTGTTGGCACCACGTCAGTGAGCATCACCGCATCGTCCGGGTCCATGCCTTCTGGGATGACCGTAGGACTCACATCCGCATAAGGGACGCGGACATATTCCGCTTGTCCTCCGTCGTAGCCGCCCGCGGTATGCGAATAGCCGAAAATGCCACCTACCGCGGTGGCTTGGGAATTGATTCATGGCAATTCCCATAAAGTTCCTGCTGGCAGAAGACACACTTTCCGCAGGCGATATTGAAAGGCACCAGGACGTGATCGCCGATTTTCAGTTTCTCCACCTCCTGGCCGAGCTGCTCCACCACGCCGGTCACCTCGTGGCCAAACGTCATCCCCACCCGGGTATCCGGCACGGACCCATTGTATAAATGCAGATCGGATCCACAGATACAAGATCGCGTGACCCGGACGATGGCGTCCTGAGGATGCAGGATCTCCGGCATGGGTTTATGATCGATGCGGACCCGCATCGGCCCCCGGAAATTCATTGCAAGCATAGAACTGGCTCCTTTCCCTTTTGAACGTCTGCCGCCTTCTTTGTCGCCGTGCCAAAAGATAGTGCGCCCGCTGCTGCGCGGTTGACACCGATTCGTCAGTTACACGAGCGCCGGCAGCCGACTGCCGTTCGTGTGGCCATTGCCTCCGTTCCGTACCGACGAAGCGAGCATCTCATCGAGAGATGGCGCCGCGGTGCCAGCAATCGTTCCGGCAACGACGCACAAAATGCTGCCCGCGAGTTCCGCGCTGTCATAAGGCCTAACGACAAAGTTCACCGCCGCGAAGAACTTGACCTTGTGCGAAGCCGCTGGTGGGCGGCATTCGCGTCGCCTGCA
Organism: Armatimonadaceae bacterium; assembly: GCA_030446525.1. Next base: position 13,023 of record JAUJNC010000050.1, on the reverse strand, counting down.
ACGCGTTATTAGCTCCCCACCCGGCTACGCCGCGAAAATGCTCCGCTCGCGTCCGCGTCCGGTGCAGCACGAGGTTAGGCAGTGCCCCGCGTCATCCAGCCCCCGCTACCACCCGCGCAGGTGAAGCAACACCTGGCATCGCCTCACTTGGGTTGACCCTCCCTCAAGAGATCCTCCACAACGAGCACCAGGGCAACAAAGTGCGACCAGGCATCCGCTTGTTTATGGCCCGCCGGCGGTGCTGACTCCTTGAGGGCACTGCGATGCAGGTTTTCATAGGTGGCCGTTTTCTTCCCGAAGCTGATGCTGAAGCGATGGGGGGTTAGCGCCAGTGTCCGGCCCGAGCCTGTCAGGTAACCTCAGCAAGTCCTGGGTTGCCAGGTGCTGAGCGAGTGCGGTCAGTTGCCTGTCCGTGAGTCTGCCCTTGCGCAGCGGTCTGCCCTCCTGGGCATTGCGAACGGGGGCGACCCGCCAGTCCCCCGAAGGCTCGATGACCCACACCGTCCCGGTGAACCCCACTACACCGCCTTGGGTCTCGCTTATCTTGAGGACCGCTCTCAGCTTGCCGTCCTTGATGAGGTAATCGCTCACCGCGCCGGCCAGCGCAGAAGTCATACAGATGCCGGCTACGAGGCACCCGAGCAGTCGAAGTAACGCCCTTGGCACGAGAAACCCTCCTGGCAGTGGTTATACTTGTAGGATGCCGCAGAAATCACAAAAGTTGGCTATTGACTTGAGGGCGTTGTTCCGATAATGCGGTCATGGTTGCTCTCTCCTGTCCTCGCTGCGGCGATGTCCGCCACGTCATCAAGTTCGGCTTCAACCGCTCGGGCACGGGCCGCTGCCGGTGCCCGGCCTGCAAGAAGACCTTCACGTCGGCTCCCAAGAGCCGCACGCTCTCACCCGAAAAGGGAGCCGCCATCCAACGAGCGCTGGCCCAGCGTATCTCCCAGCAAGGCATCGCTCGGATGCGCAAGGTCAGCCGAGACGCTATCCGCAAGGTCCAAAAAAAGGGCACTGCGCGTAGAAAGCCGGCCCCTGGCTTCTCTTGCCGCGCCGCAAGAGGACGTCATCGAAACGGATGAACGGTGCGTACGCCAGTCCCCCTCCCTGTGGCTGTGGATCGCGGCCTCGCCAAAACTCGGCCAGGTGTTGGGCTTCGCCTTGGGCCAAGGAGATGGTGCCGCCTTGGCGCTTTGCTGGTCGGATGTGCCCCGAGACTCGAGACGGTAGAAACAAGCCGGCCGTCACCGATGGGCTGGAGACGTATCGTAGCTTCTTTGCTGAGGAGCAGCATCGGGCTGCCTGCCGAAAAAGGCTCGGGAGAGACCAGCCTCGTGGAGAGCCTGAACACGAAATGGCACCAGCGCCCGTATCGAGCGCTTCTTCCTGCTGGTCGAGCAGCACAATGGCGACCGGGCCAAGCGGCCAAGCTGAACAGAAGGAACAACGCACTCAAGTCAATAGCTTTTCGGACAGTGGAAACGAACTTCTCCTTTCGCGTCTTGAACTCTTCCATGCGCTCAAGCGCCTCCTGAGCAGACGGCTTGGTGCGTTCCGGCTTCTCCGTATCGAGTTTTCTAATCTTCTCTGAGCCTGAGCCATTGGTTCTCTCCGCCTGATCATCCGGCTACGCAACTGTGCTTGATTATAGCACATCGCGCGCTGGGAGCCTTTGACGTGCATGAACGCCGCGCACACCGGCCCAACGCCCCGCTTTGTATGATGAGTTTGTACGATAAATGTGGTGCCCGTGACGGTCTCCTCGTCGAAGACGCGATCTCCCGTCTCGCCCAGCATTCCCGTTCCGCTCGTGACTACGAGGGGTTTGCCGCTGCCCTCTATGCCAGCGATCAGGGCGCGGACGGCTCTCGCTTCTGTGGCGGCCGAGGCGACGAAGCCGTCCTTCTCCTGCTTGAACGCGGCGTGGATGACCCCGGCGGCGGCGCGGGCGGCGGTGAGGATTGGCGAGGAACCAAGATCGCCGCGCACGACTTCGATGCCCCGCGCCTCAAGTGCTTCGGCTGAGGCGTCTGATCTGGCGAGTCCGACAACCTGATGGCCGTTTTTTGGAGCTTCTCTGCGACGACGCTTCCGATGTAGCCGGTCGCGCCTGTAAGGAATACTTTCATGAGTTTTCTCCTATCTGGTTATCTACAGTCGTGGGTTCACAAAGTGGCCACGGGTATTCGCCCTTCTTGAGGGCGCTGGCGTAATCTTCGAGTCTTACTCGAAAAACAGGGTCAGCCTCTCGACGACCCATGTCGGGTTGTCGTCCGCGAAGGTATGGTCGCTGTCGGGGATGATTTCCGCCGTCACATCCCCGGCGACTTGCTACACCCCCGCCAGCGTCTGCGCTTGCGGCATGCCCTTGTCGCCGTTCAGCACCAGCACGGGCATCGTCAACTTGCTCCGAAATCGGGCGCGGTTTTCCCTGCCGTCTTCGAGTAAGGTCTCGTAATGCTTAAAGCCAGCGCGCATTCCACCCGGTTCAAGGTAGTGCGGCAGATAGAAGGTCTCCGCCAATTCTGTCGCATCTTCAGAAGTCGACATCATCGTCACCGTCGGCAATAGGTAGGCGGCCTCCTTTCCTGCGGTCAGCATCTCGGCAATGTCGACCTGCATGTGGCAACCGAAGTGCCAATAACCGCGGTCGCCGGGTTCATCAACTCTTCAAGACCGAAGCCGGGGATCAGGGACTCGGCCAAGACGAGGCGGCGAACCTAATCGGGGTGCCCCGCAGCGTAGGGATAGGCGACCATCGTGCCGATGTCGGTGCCGACCAGGTTGATCGTGTCGAAGTCAAGAGACCGCACAGTTAATGGAGGTCCGGTCATAATTCTTATTGATATTTGTTGATGAACAATGGCAACTTAGTCCTGCAGAACGCACTTCCTGTTCTGGTAGATCGGTCATCGCTCAGGCTGCCCGCAGAAACGGCTTGAGACCGACGTTGAGTTCCAGACCATGCTCGAAGCGATACAAGAGAGCCAACTGATACACCAAGATCGCACCCAAAGCGAAGCGGGCCGTCGCTGCCTGTACCCTTAGTCGGCACAGGACCATGCGCCGCAAAGATACCCTTAAAGTGCTCGTTCAAGTTCTCCATCGCCAAAGAGCGCAACTTGTGGAAGATACGCCGCACTTCCACGCCATCGTCGGTGTGCGGATACTTGCCCGGCTGACTCGTCACCAGGCTACAGTCCCGAAGATGGCAGTCCGCCCGCAACTCCTCCCCGGTTGTAATGCTGATCGCCAAGGACAAAACGCACCTCCTGGGGCACTTCCACCAACAACTGCCGGGCAACTTCGCCATCATCGATGTTGGCAACCGTCAGTTGAGCCGCAAGAGGAATCCAGACACCGGCTACTACCGAAGCGATATGCAGTTTCCAGCCGTATACCCACCCGTGCCAACCGGATTTCGTCCAGCCCGCCTCGATATCGATGCGACTGTGCGGCACAACACCTCTGTCTCTGTCCTTCTTGTGCCAGAGCGCTCCATCTTTGGCTCGAAGTACCGTGCTGTCCATGGCTGCTGCCCGACCGCAGTGCCGCCACGGCTGTATCAGCGCCACCAAGTGGCGTCCCAGGCAGCCAATCTGTGCTGGCAGCGTCTGGGGAAGTGCTGCCAGTCTTCTATCAAAGGTTTTCGTGTCGGGTAGCGCCCGTTCTGCATCAGCGAAGCACGCAGGGTCTGCATTTGGGTGGTCGGCTGCTCCAAGACCGACAGGAGTTCGTGCACCTGGTGCAGTCTTCGCACGATCATGATCACCAATGCTTTGAGAAACAGGCGATCCGTGTAGATCCTAGGTCGGCCCCGTCCGCGTTTCTTGGGCGGTGCGGGCATAGGGATTTGATCAATAAGCCTCACGAGCAGGGCAAGAAGACTTTCCTGCGGTACCATAAAGTTGCCTCCGACGTGGGATGTGTCGCAACTTCTATGGTACGGCGGCCACGCGCCCGGGGCTTGCCTGGGCGCGGTGTTTTCTGCCTGCCTGAGCGTTCATCTTGCTATTGTTAATACTCAGCAGCGGCTGTCAACAAGAATTATGACCGGGCCTCAGTTAATGCGGATATTTTCACTGAGAAATGACGACGTTCGCGGCTGCCCTTGACATCTCCCCGTTCATGGGTTACAATGCAGCATCATTGACCTAACGATAGGTCGATAGTGATGGAAGCAAGACCTAAATGACCTAACATTAGGTCATCGGTGTGAGGCAGCGATGGCAGGCAGCGGCAGAATCACTACTCAGCGACATCGCGCGGCGCGCGGACACCAGCCCGATGGCGGTCTCCGTGGTGCTCAACGGAGCGCGCTCCAACACGCGCGTTGCCGATGCGACCCGCCGCCGTATCCTGGATGCTGCCGCCGAACTCAAATACACCCCCAACGCTCTGGCGCGCGGGCTCAAGCGCCAGAGAACAAACACCCTGGGCGTGCTGTTCAACTGGGCGGGATCGCGCACTATTCACGATTTGTACTCGGTGGCCGTGCTCGACGGCGTCGTGGACGGCGCGGCAACGGCCGGATATCACATCCTGCTCTACACCCAGCGCTGGCACAGCGCCGCGGCCTCCTCGGCCACCTCGCCGACCGGCGCGCCGACGGATCGTCGCGCCGCAGGAACACTCGGACGTGGTACCCGGCCTGGTCGCGCTGGGCTTGCCGGTGGCCCTGGTGTCTTCCGCTACCGATATGGCCGAGGTTCCCTACGTGAGCATCGATAACCGCAAGGCGGTGGCGCTCGCGATGGAGCATCTGCGGGGGCTGGGCCACGCGCGCATCGCCTACGCCGGATATGGGCGGGACCGCTACAGCATGCGCGAGCGACACGACGCCTACCGGGCGTGGATGGCCCGGCATGAGCCTGCCGGTGCCCGACGCCTACGTGCTGGCCGATCTCCTTCCGGGTGAGAGCGGCAGCAACGTGGGGATCTTAAGGGACCTGTTGTGCCTGCCGCAGCGGCCCACGAGTCTTTGCCGCCAACGACGATCTGGCGGCCGAGGTCCTGGAGGCTGCCCGCTCGGCGGGGCATCGCGGTGCCGGAGCAGTTGTCGGTCATCGGCTTCGACGATGTTCTGGTGGCCTCGCTCACGGTGCCCAAATTGACGACCATCCGCCAGCCGCTCTATGAGATGGGCCGACAGGCGGCGCGGCTGCTGATCGAAAGCATCGAGGGACGCCGGGATGCGTCCGTCAGGCTGGGCCCATACCATCGAACCGGAACTGATCGCGCGCCCTCCACAGCGGCGGCGCCATCCGCCGCGGCGGCGCCATCCGCCCCATCGTGAATCCACCGGCCAGAGGCCGGGCATCCTTCCCTGGAAGAAAGGTCAGATTATGAAAACCGTATCCCAAGCACGTCGTCGGGGGCCGCAATCCCCATCGCAGCGTTCACGAACGCGCAGGGCGCGTTCACCCCGTGTAAAAGCTTCGCTTTTACCTTGATCAATTTGCTCGTCGTGATAGCCATCATAGCTATCCTCGCCGCTATCCTCTTTCCCGTCTTCGCCCAAGCGCGGGAGAAGGCACGCCAGACCGCCTGCCTGTCCAACATGAAGCAGATCGGCACCGGCATGATGATGTACGCCCAGGACCACGATGAGACCTTCCCGCCTGGTCGCTACTACTTCGGCTCCGATGCGTGGACCTGGGGATCACTACATCGGGCCCTACGTGCAGAAGTCGGGAGCGGTCGTCTACGGGCAAGGGAACAACGCCTATCTCGTGTGCCCCAGCGACGGGACTGCGCGCACGACCACGGCCTCGGGCAAACGCTCCTACGCGATCCCATGTCCGCCATCGCCGAGGCGGACTTCGCCTGGAAGGCAGAAACCTACATCGGGTCGTTCTATATCACCGAAGGGCGCACCTTGGCGCAGTTCCCCGCGCCTGCCGGCACTATCCTGGTGGCGGAGGCCCCGCTGAACAACAACCGCATTGGCAACAACACGGGGTTCCGTGTGGGCAGCCCCAACGACCAGCAAATGCCTCCGGCCGGCGCGAGCCCCCCGGCTGCCGGCGCCAAGCCGAGTCACTCGGAGGCTGGAACTACGCCTTTGCCGACGGGCATGCCAAGTGGTTCCGCCCCGCGCAGACCGCCGCGACGCCGGGTAAGACGTATAGCACGTCCTTCCGCAACGCTGCCGGGTTCAACTGCTACGGCGACGTGGTTCGCCCTGCGCGATGTGGACGCTCGACGAGAACGACTAAACGACTAAGAGATCGCTGCTCCACATGGGGGCGAGCGCCTCCACAAACCCTTGTGGAGGCGCTCGCGCCTGAACCGCGCGCGCCGTCGGAAGCCAGGTAGCGGTGCGATTCTAAAGGGACCGGATAACCCCTGCTATCATGTTGACCCTGTTGCCGAATTCTGTGACCTTATGCCGGAGCCAATCGAGCGAATCGGGAAACGCGGGTTTTCGCCGGCTTCCGCTCGCATAGCCAGTCCCAAACCCGCACCAGATTCACTGCGGCTGCCGTCGCCAAATGCCGCAAATGCGTCTTTTCCTGACCAAACCTAATTGAGGCCTGGTCATAAATGCTCAGGCCGCCTTCAGAAAGTGCTTGAGCCCGACGTTAAGGTCAAGCTCGTGTTCGAAACGATACCAGAGCGCCACCATACACCAGCACCGCCCCCAGCGCAAAGCGCGCCGTGGCTTTCCTGCCCTTGGTGGGCACCGGCCCATGCCCGTCAAAGATGCCCTTGAAATGCTCGTTCAAGTTCTCCATCGCCACAGAGCGCAGCTTTATGAAAGATGCGCCGCACCTCCACGCCGCTGCGGTCGGTGTGCGGGTACTTGCCCCACGCGGCGTCACCAATTCACAGCCGCGCAGGTGACAGTCGGAGCGCAACTCGTCGCGATTATAGTGCTGATCGCCCAGCACAAAGCGCACTTCAAGAGGCGCCTCGGCCAGCATCTGTTGCCCGACATGCCCATCATCGGTATCGGCGGGCGTCAGTTGTGCCGCCACCGGAATCCAGACTTGAGCTACCACGCAAGCCAGGTGCAGCTTCCAGCCGTAATCCATCCGTGCCAGCCGCTCTTGGTCCAGCCCGCCTCGGTGTCAATGCGGGTGTGCGGCACCTTGCCGGCTTCCTTGTCCTTCTTATGCCAGAGCGCACCGTCTTTGGCCCTGCAAGAGCGTGCTGTCCATCGCCACCGCACGTCCGCAGGTTTTCCACGGCTGAATCAGCGCCACGAGATGCCGTCCCAAACACCCGATCTGCGCTGGCAGCGACTGGGCACAGCAGCCAGGCGTCGCTCGAAGGTGCGCCGCGTCAGGTAGCGCCCGTTCTCGATGAGCAGAGCGCGCAGGCTCTGCATTTCCCTTGTCGGCTGCTCCAGCACGGCCAGAAGTTCATGGACTTTGTGCAGCCTTCGCACGATCATGATCACCAGCGCCTTGAGGAACAGGCGGTCGGTATAGGTCTTGGGCCGACCGCGCCCACGCTTATTGGGCGTCTGCGGCATCGGCATTCTATCGACGAGTCGAAGCAGCAGGACAAGAAGAGCGTCCTGAAGCCCCTCCTGCGGTACCATGAAGTTGCCTCCGTTCGTGAGTGTCGCAACTTCATGTGCAGGTCTGCCGCGCCGCGGCAAACCCGCTGGCGCGGCGTCAACTATTTGAGGCCTGGTCATAAATCATGCGGCCCTCAGAAACGGGCCGAGGCCAACATTTAGCTCCAGATCATGTTCGAAGCGATACCAGAGGGCCAACTGATACACCAGCACCGCGCCCAGCGCGAAGCGGGCCGTGGCTTTCCGGCCTTGGTGGGCACTGACCCGTGCGCCTCGAAGATGCCGCGAAATGCTCGTTGAAGTTCTCCATCGAAAGCGAGCGCAGCTTGTGAAAAACGCGACGCACCTCCACGCCGATGTCGGTGTGCGGGTACTTGCCTGGACGACTCGTCACCAACTCGCAGCCACGCAGATGGCAATCGGCCCGCAACTCCTCGCGGTTGTAATGCTGATCGCCCAGCACAAAACGCGTCTGCACAGGCACTTCGGGCAACAACTCCCGTGCCGTCTGGCCGTCGTCGATCGTGTCGGCGGGCGTCCAGTTGCGCGCCAGTGGGATCCAGACATCGGCCACCACCGAGGCCAGATGCAGCTTCCAGCCATAGACCCACCCGTGCCAACCGCTCTTGGTCCAGCCCGCTTCCGTATCAATGCGACTGTGAGGCACTTTACCCGCCTCTTGTCCTTCTTGTGCCAGACAGCCCCGTCCCTGGCGCCAAGCGACGTGCTGTCCATCGCCACCGCCCGCCCGCAGGTGGCCCAGGGCTGTATCAGCGCCACCAGCCCTTCCCAGACAGCCGATCTGCGCCGGCAGCGTCTGGGGCAGGGCAGCCAAGCGCCGCTCGAAGGTTCTGCGGGTCGGATAGCGCCCGCCCTCGATGAGGAGGGCGCGCAGCGTCTGCATCTCGGTGGTGGGCTGCTCCAGCACCGACAAGAGTTCGTGCACTTTGTGCAGCCGTCGCACGATCATGACCACCAGCGCCTTGAGGAACAAGCGATCCGTGTAGGTCTTGGGCCGACCGCGTGCGCGCTGTTGGGGCGCGGCGGGCATGGGCATGGCTTCAACGAGCCGGACCAGCAGGACCAGCAGGCTTTTGCTGCGGTACCATAGAGTTGCCTCCGATCGTGGATGTGTGGCAACTTCATGGTATGGCCGCCGCGCCTGGGCAATGCTCTGGCGCGGCGTTCCCGTTTTGGCGTGTATTCACCAAGATGACTGGCGAAGTGCTTTCAACAACTTGCAATAAGATTTATGACCAGGCCTCAACTATTTATGACCAAGCCTCACCTAATTACCGACACTGCCGCAGACCACAACGCTGCACCGCCTGCCCGTGCGCCGCTTCCACACCGGCGCGCAGACGATACACTGGCTGAAAAGCCGCCGGCTCCTGCCGCTCCCGGCCACGCTGCAGCGCTTCCTATTCCTCGCGCTGGGGTAACATCATCTGCCGCGGTCCTTTCGTAGCCTGCGTACATTGCGCGCAAAGAACACGAGAAGCAATCGGCCTTGGAAAAGCGCACCTGATACGCGCCATACTTCAAGTGGTCACGTCGTCGTACCAGCAGAGGCTCTCCTGCCCGCCGGACACGTCACTACCTTTCGCCCCCAATCCACCACAAACCGGCTTTTGTCGAAGCTGCCTTCCTCGCGTGCCTGCCAGGAGGGGTTCCACCGGGCCGATCACATCGACACCGAACTCGCTCAGGCTCTTGGCCAGCACGCCCGCATCGGTATAACCGGCATCTACTAAATGCTCCCCAGGCAGCAGCCCCTTCCCGGTCAGCTTCGGGTGGATCAGCTCCAGCAGGTTCTCGTCGGGAGTCGTGGCGGGCGTCGTCTCCACATGAACGAGCAGGTGCGGCGCCTCGGCGTCACACGTCTGTGTCAGGTGCACTCTGTTGCCGACCCGGCGGATCTCGCGCTTGGTGGCGAAGCGCGCCTCGGTGTCATAAGCAGAAACCAGCTGTCCCGAAGCCGGCGGCAGCTCACTGGCCGCTTTGAAGTGCGGCGGGCCGTCCGAGCCCGCTCCGAACTGCTCCGCCCAGACCTGCCTAAGCGTCCGAACCGCTGGGATTTCCTTCAGATACGGCAGTTCCTCGGCGGCATCCACGGCGGCCAGCAGGGCGGAGCCATCGTGCCCTACCTGAGCTGCCCACGCTTGACGCTCTTTCTGCTCACGCGGCAGGCGGAAGTTCTCCACGCGCCGAGCGTAGCTTAGAAACCAGTCTGCCGGTGTGACGCTCACCAGCCAGTCTGGAGCGACAACGGCCAGACTTTCTAGGGCAGCAACCAGGGTTTGCCCAATCTTCTCCAGGCGGTTGAGGGTGCGCACCGCCGCCAGCACCCGCGCTGAGTCGGTACGTTGCCGTCCGACGGCTTTGAGCAGCCCTTTCTGGGTGAAGGTCTCCAGCAGCACCTGGAGTAGTTTCTCTTTTGCCTTTCCTTCCAGCAGCCGATGGCGGAACTGGCAAAGCACCGAGACGTCAAAGCCGGGATCGGTGAGCTCCAGTGACAGAGCGTATTTCCAGTCCAGGCGGCTGCGCACGGCACCGGCAGCCTGACGGTCAGAGAGATCCTCAACGAACGGGAAGATCGTCACCAGAGCCAGCTGCCATGGGGTTTCCGCAGGCTGACCGCGCGAAGGGAACAGATCGGCGAACGGCTCGTCGTCAAAGAAGGTGCCGAAGGTGTCGCGCATTCATGTACAGGTTGCCCTTGCGAAAGGTGGCACGGGCAACGTGAGCGGTCTCTTCAGAGATCTCGGCAAGGGCCTGTGGCTTCAGGGACATGGGCGTGTTCCAGAGAGTTCTGCTGAGAATTTTACTTCCCGCCGGGACGCCTCAAGAATTCGGCAACAGGGTCTATGTTTGTTCGGGGCCAAATACCTGCCCGATAACGGCTACCGTCCAGCGGAGTACGAACTGCACAAATGGCGAAATTAGGTGGCCCACGTCGAGCGGTCCTGCATCTTTGATATTGAAGTTGCCCGGAAATGATTCAATCTCACCTTGAACCGCCTCTTGGACGCGGATATTTTCTCATAGTCAACGACGACAACGAGGCGGCGGAAAGGGCCAGACCCAGTTTGCCGGCGGCCGTTACCTTGGCAGACACACCCGCTTTGAGACCCACCACCGCGACCAGGAGCCCGATAAGAGCGCTGTGCCGGTATAGGAAACCAGCCTCGTGCCCATCCAGCACGCCTAAGACCGGGTGGCGGCCAGGTAATCGCTCAGGACTTCCACGTTCCGGTTGAAGACGCTGCTGCCGATATAGCGGAAGCCCGTCGCGAACGTCGGCTGGCCCACCAGCCGTTCGCCGGCAAAGGTGCTGATCCACCGGCCTTGCTCGTCCAGATCCTGCAGGATCTGCCGCACCTGCGGCTCCAGCTCCGCGGGAGAAGCAGGGCGTGCCGGACGGGGCGTAGCGCTCTGCAGGTCCGCCAGCTCCTTTGAAAGCTCGTCCACCTCGGTCTTCTGTTTCCAGCCGTAGTGCGAAGGCAGGTCGGTATCGTCGTAGGTCAGGAAGTACTGCCCGTTCTTCCGGTTCATGTAGAGCGGCCGATTGGTCTTCATCTCGTAATAGCGGGCCATCTGCCCGTCGGAAAGGCGGGATCTGCGCAGATAGGCCAGCGCCCGCGGGATCGGCTCCAGGTACCTGCGATCGCCGGTGAGGCGGTAAACCTTCATCAGCGTCTTGATCGCGTTCTCGGACTCCAGGCCGGAGATCGCTGGCGGCTCGAACTTGCGCGCCCAGACCGGGTGCATGGCGTAATTGTACTGCTGCGCCCAGGCAGGCTGCGGATCCGGCATCTGCGCCAGGATCAGGAAGTCGCCCAGACGGGTCAGCGCCTTGCGGTAGCGCTCGTCCTGGTATGCCTCGAGCGCAGCCAGGAGCGTGTCGGACACAGAGCCGGGCAGCCCGTCGTTGAGGGTGTAATAGTCCCAGTAGTCTTCGTTCGGCCAGGCGCGCGGCCACGCCTGGGGGTAGCTGGCCTTTATCACGGGATGGGGTGCGACCGGCCCGCTCCACCCTTGCGGGAACGCACCGTTGGGGAACTGCGCCTTGAGCAACGCGTCCAGCGCGACCTGCGCCGCCTCATGGACGGCCCGGTCCTTGAAGGCCAGCTTCTTGTCCAGGCGGGCCAGGAACAGGATCGCCGACTGGGACTGGTTGTCATCCAGGGAGGAGTGGTTGCGTCCCTTGCCTTTGCCGTTGCGGTACAGGGCGACCTTGCTGCCTTTGGGGTCAAAGTCGATGGTCTGGGTCCAGCCGCCCGACTGGAGCTGGCCGTAGATCAGCGCCTTGGCGGCGTCCCTGGCGGCGTCAAGATAATACGGCTCCCCGGTGGCTTCATACGCCTTCAGGTAAGCCATCCCGACGGCCGGGGTGCCGGGCGGCTGCACGAAGATCTGGTCGGAGCTGGCCACGCCCTCGCCCCAGCGCTGCTGCAGGTCCACACTGTAGTAGTAGATGTAGCCGCCATGGGAAGCAACCTTCGTCCGGTAGAACGTGGCGGCCTTTTTCAGCCCCGCAGCGGCTTGCTCCCGCAGGCTGGCGCCCATCGCGGCTTCGGCGCCGCGCCCGCACGCGGCGGGCAGGACCACCAGGGCGAGCAGCCCCAGCGCAATAATGGCGGATCGATGACGCGTCATGGGTAAAGCTCCGGTTCCTGCTTGGTCTCGTTGGAGAGCTTCCAGCTCAGGTCCTCCACCCACGCGTTGTGGTTGAAGTTGCCGATCCACTCCCGCTCGTGTGCCCGGCGGAACACCAGCAACTCCTCCAGCGCCTTCTTGCCCCGCTCGGGCGTGGACTGCGGATCGGCCAGCGTCAGCAGGCCGGCGACACGTGAGCTGAGCTTGGCGTGCGTCAGCCCCTTCTGGAGGAATGCCACCCGAGCCGCCGCTTCCCGGTCACCCGCAGCCGCAACAGCCGCCTTCGCCAGGATCGCCTCGGCCGGCGCGAAGCACTCTTGCGGGAACACCCGGTGCGCCGCCTTGGCCCAGGTCCGCCAGCGGATGGCAACACGGTCTTCGAACGCCTTGAATATCAGCGGGCGGTTCTCCATGGTGTACCGCTCCCAGTAGTCGAAGTACTCCTCCACTTGAGAAGCAGCGGGACCGAACGCGGAGTAGTACTCGGCCAGCAGAATGTCCGCAGGGGTATCCGGCCGGGCGTGCAGGCGCAGGAGCAGGTAGAGGTTGGGCCCCTGAGTGCCCCACTGCCCCGTGAGCGAGTCGAAGTCGGTCGCCACCATGCCATTACGCACCGCATATTGGAAGTCGTCGGCGAACTGGCGCGCGAAGATAAACGGCATGCTGTAGCCGTCCAGGAAGTAGTTGGTGCGGGTGAAGAGGCTCGCCCCCGTTTCACGCCAACCCTTCCACTGCCGCTTGTACCACTCGTGCTCGTCGTCCATGCGCGGGTACCATCCGGCGGAAGGGCAGAACCCGAGCAGGATGTTAGAGTTGAGCTTGACGCCCGAAGT
>JAUJNC010000482.1 GCA_030446525.1 Armatimonadaceae bacterium | reverse complement strand
GTCTTCATGGTGTGCCACGTGGCCTTTCTCTTCCAGCACGCGCAACAGCGTTCGCACCGACGAGTAGCCGGGCGGGTCGGGCAGCGCCTCCAGCACCTCGGCCACGCCGGACGGGCCGTTCTTGTACAGGATGTCCATGATCTGCCGCTCGCGCCGGCTGAGTTTGCTGCCGGCCGGCGCGGCGCCGTCCTCAAACGCAGTGCGGCGCTGCATTGGGGTGTCGCCTTTCCCTGATTCGGACCAACATGCGAAAATTTTAGCAGCAGTCAAGGGCGTGCGTCAAGGCTTTCTGCGAAAAATTTAACACAAAAAAGGCACAGGCTGGAGGAGGGCCGGGGCGTTCTCAGCCAGGCGCGTTCGCGCCGAGCGTGGTGGGCGTGGCAGCAGCCGGGGCGATGCCGGTCTTTTTGGCGATGGCGCGCGCCACCTGCGTGTGTTCCGGGCCGCGGATCTGGCCCAAGGTGAGCGGCAGGGGCGTTCGAAACAGTTCACACTCCAGGGCGTCCAAGGATCGGTGTTCTCAGGCGCCGACGGCGGCCAGGTGTTCGGCAAACGCGATCACCGGCTCCCATCCCGCGCCGTGGTCTTCCAGCATCCAGCACGCCGACAGAACCGCCTGGGCGATCCCCCAGCCGCGCAGCCGGGCACGGTTCAGGGCCAGTTCGCCGGCCAGCAGGTCCAGGCGACGCGCCAGCAGGCGGCGTGGGTCGGGCGCGGCGAGAACCTGTGGCAGAGGGTTGCGCAGCAGCGCGCCGGCCTCGTAGGCGGGTTCGCCGATGAGGCCTTTGGGATCAATGGCCCGCCAACATTCCGGCCCGTCGGCCAGGATGTTGAAATGGTGCAGATCGCCGTGCAGCAGAACGGGCGCGTCCATCGAGCCGATCAGGTCGGCGAAGAGCGCTTCCGCCTCCGCGACGAGCCGGGCGGGCAGTGGGCCGGCGCTGCCGCCGCCCGATTGTGCGCGGTACCTTGCCAGGCCACCCGCCCAGTCCGCGACGGACGGGAACCAGGGTGTTTCTTCGGCGGGCAGCGGCCGCCACAGCCGGCGCATGACGGCCGCCCAGGCCGGCCTGACGAACCGCCAGCTCGGCGACCTTGAAGTCGCCTGGACCATGGCCTTTCCGCAGACCACGACGCTCCGCTCACAGCCGGTGATCATCGGCTCGACGATGTTCTACTCGCCGGTCCAGACCGGGACCGTGCTGGCGATCGATACGCGGAGCGGCTGCGTCAAGTGGGACTACAGGTCGCCAGACCCGCTGAAGACCTCGATGGCCTACGGTCCCCTGGGAGCCGGCGGTCGCAACGCGCTGATCTTCGGCGACGGCCGCGGCTTCCTGCACACCGTGGACGCCCAGACGGGCAAGGCGATCTGGAAGACGGACCCTCGTCATGACCCGAACAACTGGCTGACGGGCGCGCCGATCCTCTACAAGGACCGGATCATCGTTCCCATCTCGGCCTCGGACGTCGCCCGCGCGCAGGACCCCCAGTACGCCTGCTGCGTCAGCCACGGCGCCGTGGCGGCGCTGGACGCGGCCACCGGGCGCAAGTTGTGGACCGCGCACACCATGGGGGACGCCAAGCCCCTGGGGCGGAAGAACGGCGTGGGCGTGGAGATGCTCGGGCCGTCCGGGGCGCCCATCTGGTCGACGCCGACGATCGATCCCAAGCGGGGGCTCGTCTACGCCACCACCGGGGAGAACACCTCCCCCCCCGCCACCAAGACCAGCGACGCGGTGATGGCCATCGACCTCCAGACGGGCGAGACCCGCTGGGTCTGGCAGGCGCTCGCCAACGACATCTGGAACATGGCCTGCGGCCGCACCAAGGGCGCCAACTGCCCCTTCACCGAGGAGGAGAGCGTGCTGCGCGACTACGACTTCGGCGCGGGCGTGATCCTGGCCAAGATGTCGAACGGTCGTGACGTCCTCCTGGCCGGGCAGAAGTCCGGGCACCTCTGGGCGCTCGATCCCGACCAGCCCGGCAAGGTGCTCTGGAGCCAGCGGTTCGGTCCCGGCTCCGCGCTGGGCGGCGTGCACTGGGCCATAGCCACCGACGGCCGGCGGGCCTTCGTCCCGATCAACGATCCGATGCGTCCG
>JAUJNC010000049.1 GCA_030446525.1 Armatimonadaceae bacterium | reverse complement strand
CCGCCCCCACCCTCGCCCTAGCCGCGGCGCGTCTCCTCGCCGTCCGCCGCCGCGACACCTCTGAGCCCCTCCCCGCCCCCGAGGACCGCCAGGTCTGCGACCCCTGGCTGCGGCCCCGCAACGGCAGGCTGTCTGCTCCCGAGGTCGCCATCCACCATGCGCCCGCGCTGGACCGCCGCACGTACAGGCGGCAGCACTGCAACTACGGCCGCGGCGCCTGGCACTTCCATCAGCGGCGCGCGCGGGAGGGCGGGCGCCGCATCAAGATGGAGCCGAAAACGTTTTACACGGACCTGCTGCGTTACCCGCTCCGGCAGGCGCGCGAGCTGCGTGCCTTCCGGGCCGCCGCGCTGCTCCTGGTGTCGCAGGCGGCGAACGCCGCCGGGTTCTTCTACGAGAGGCGGGTCGGCGAAAGGGAGCGCCACATCGGAACCGGCCTATGAAGCTATCCGTTATCATCCCCGTCCATAACGGCGGCGACGGCCTGCGCCGCTGCCTGGAGGCGCTGGCGGCGTCCTCCCGGCAGGCGGACGAGGTCATCGTGGTCGATGACGGCTCCACCGACGACTCCGCGGCGACCGCGCGCGGCTTCGGCGCGCGGCTGCTTCCGCGGACCGGCGGCCCCCGGGGACCCGCCGCCGCCCGCAACCACGGCGCCGAGACGGCGCGGGGCGACGTTCTGGTGTTCCTCGACGCGGACGTGGCGGTCCATGAGGACACTCTGGCCCGCATCGAGGGACACCTTCAGCAGCAGCCGGGCGTCGCCGCGCTGTTCGGCTCCTACGACGACGCCCCGCCGGCGCGCGGCCTGGTGACCCGGTACAAAAACCTGCTGCACCATCATGTCCACCAGCACGGCCGCCGCGAGGCGTCCACGTTCTGGGCGGGCTGCGGCGCCGTGCGCCGCGACGTGTTCCTGGCGCTGGGCGGCTTCGATCCGGGCTACACCCGCCCCTCGATCGAGGACATCGAGCTGGGCGGGCGGCTGCGGCGCGCCGGACACCGCGTGTGGCTGTGCCCCGACGTGCAGGTGGCGCACCTCAAGCGCTGGACGCTCGCCGGCTGGCTCCGCGCCGACATCTTTTACCGCGCCGTGCCGTGGACCCGCCTGATCCTGCGAAGCGGCGTGCTGCCCGACGACCTCAACCTGGGCCGCGCCAGCCGGCTGAGCGCACTCGCGGCGTGGGCCCTGATCGCGTCGCTGGCGCTGGGCGCGTGGTCGCCCGGGGCGTGGCTGGGGCTCCTGCCAGCACTGGGCACGCTCTGGGCCTGCAACGCCGGCCTGTTCCGCTTCTTCCGCCGGCGGGGCGGGTGGGGGTTCGCCGCAGGCGCGGCGGCGCTCCACGGCGTCTATTTTCTTTACAGCAGCGCGACGTTCGCCCTGATCGCCGCGTCGTCGCGGCTGGCCCGGCACGGCCTGGCGCTGCTCCTGCTGGTGACCCTGCTCAAGGGGCTGGCCTGGAGCGTCCTCATCCCGCCCTGGCAGGCCCTAGACGAGGCGCAGCACTTTCTCTATGCGCAGCACGTCAGCCGCTTCCGTACCCTGCGCGTCCCGCCAAACGCGCCCAAACCGGAAGAGGCCTGGCGGATGGCAGACCTGGTGCAGTACGAGGCCGTACGTTTCGACGTTCGCCCGCTCGGCCTGCCGGACCGGTCCGGCGTCGCCGACGCGCTCCACCGGCTGAACGACCCCGGCATCAAGAGGGTTTACGCGCCGAGGGAGGGCCTGCTGAACGAGAACTCTTCGTTCACCGGCTTCCACCCCCCGTTCTACTACGCGGCCCTTGCCCTGGTCCAGGCGCCGTTGGAAGGCCACTCCATCCTGGTGCGCAACCTGGCCGGGCGGTGGCTGTCCACCCTGCTGGGCCTGTTCACGGTCCTCCTTGCGTACCGGGCCGGGCGAGAGCTGTGGCCGGCGCGGCCCGGCGGGGCGCTGCTGCTGGCGACGCTGATCAGTTTCTATCCGATGGTCACCCTGTACACGGCGGTCATGAGCAACCAGGCACTCGAGATCACGCTGTTTTGCGGGATTCTGGTGGCCGGGCTGCGCGTGATACGGCACGGGCTGACGCGGCGGCGCGCCCTGACGCTCGGCGCGCTGGTCGCGCTGGGTCTGGCCACCAAGATCAGTTTTCTCGGCGTCCTGCCGCTGCTCGGGATGCTGTTCCTTTGGGATCTGTTCCGGCCGGGACGGGCGCGGGGGCCGTCATGGCGCCTTGCCGGGACCTGGGCGCCGGTCGCCCTGGTGCCGCTGCTGCTGGCCGGGTGGTGGTACGCGAGCGCGGTGCAAAGCGGCGGCGATACCCTGGTGCGCGTCTTCGACTACGACCCGGTGAAAAAGCGCCCCGAGGCGGGGCTGCTGCAGTACCTGCTGCACTACGATTGGCTACCCGTCTACGGGCGCGCGGCGGCCCAGCACCTGGGCAGCTTCGGCTGGACCGGCGCGGCGCTGCCGATCCCCCTGCGGATCGTCATGCTGCTGACGGCCCTGGTCGCGGCGGCGGCCACGGGGGCGTGGCTGCTGCGCCAGGCGCGGGCGCGTCCGCGGCCGGAAACCGCCGCGCGCCTGTTCTCGGTCTGTTTCCTCGGCTGCGCCACCCTTTGCCTGTTCGCCTTCTACGTGTACGTGGACTACCGCATGTACCGCAGCCACGGCGGCTACTTCCTCGTCCAGGGCCGGTATTTCCTGCCGGCGATCATCGGCCAGATGGCGTGGCTGGTGAGGGGTACACGTCTGCTCCTTCCCGCCGCGTTCCGGGCGGCGGGTGGCTGGCTGCTTGGCGCGGCGATGGCCGCCGTGAAGCTTGACGCCCTGTTCGCCGTCGTCGCGCCCCGCGACTGGGGCGCGGCGGGGCTGCCGGAGGTGCTGCGGCGGGCGGCGCTGATCCCGCCGGGCAGCCATGGGGCGCTCGCGGCCCTCTGCCTCGCCGTTGCGCTGCTCACCCCGGCGCTGCTCCTGGCGCTGGCGGGCACGCTCGCGCCGGACCGAACATCCCTACCGCACCAAGAGGTTAACCACGAAACGCCATGATACGTACGTTGATAAAGAACCCGCGCCGGCCGAAGATCCGTGTCGCGATCATCGGGAGCGGCTCCATCTGCCGCCACCGCCACGCGCCCGAGTACGCCGCCCACCCCGACGCCCAGATCGTCGCCTTCGCCGACCGCGTGCCCCTGAGCGCGCCAAACCGCGCCGACAAGTTCGGCGGCAAGGCCTACGACAGGTGGCAGGACGTGCTCGCCCTCAAGGACGTGGACGCCGTGTCGGTGTGCACGCCCAACGCCCTGCACGCCCCATCACCGTGGCCGCCCTGCAGGCCGGCAAGCACGTGCTGTGCGAGAAGCCCATGGCTACCTCCGACGACGAGGCCCAGGCCATGATCCAGGCGGCCCAGCACTCCGGCAGGTTCCTGATGATCGGCCACAACCAGCGGCTGGCCCCGCTGCACCAGAAGGCCAAGCAGGCTCCTGTCGAGCGGGGCCATCGGCAAGGTGATCACGTTCCGCACCGCCTTCTCGCACGGGGGGCCCCCGAGGGCTGGAGCATCGAGGGCAAGGGGGCTGGTTCTTCGACAAAAAGGGCAGGCCTTCGTGGGGGCGATGGGCGACCTGGGGGTGCACAAGGCCGACCTGCTGCGCTGGCTTTGGGCGAGGAGATCGTGGAGGCTTCGGCGTTCGTGGAGCGCCTGGAGAAGAGCTTCGGCGACGTGGACGACACGGCGGTGTGCCTGCCTTGGAGGGACCCAGAGCGGGGCGGTGGGCACGCTGAGCGCCTCGTGGACGCACCACCCCGGGCGAGGACAACGCCACGCTGGTCTACGGCGAGCAGGGCATCCTGCCCGCATCGGCACCGACAAGACGTACTCGGTGATCGTGGAACCTGGCCTCCGGCAAGAACCAGTTCTACCAGGTGGGCGGCGTCCAGACCAATGCATCGGGAGGCCAGAGCGACAGCGGCGTGATCCGGGCGTTCGTGGACTCGGTGACGAGCGGGCGCCCGCCGGAGATCTCGGGCGAGGAGGGGCGCCGGGCGCTGGCGATCATCCTGGCGTGCCTGGAGTCGGCCCAGACCCGGCGGCACGTGCCGGTGCGGCTGTAGCCCCTCTGCTCCAGGCTGGGGAAGGCAGCGTCATTCCGTTTTCTGGATGCCCCAGCGCAGCGAGCGCGGCTCTTGGCGGGGCGGCACGCAAGCGGCAGGAAGCCGGCGTGTTCTTGTGACCGGCTCGGCGCATCAGGCCGACACCCGCCGGATGCTGCCACAGCGCACCTGCCAGCGGTCCCCCTCGAAGGTGACATTGCGGACATGCCTGCCGTAGAAAAGAAGCCCGAACAAAACGGAATGGCCTTGGTTTGACGGGGCGCGCAGGAGAAGCGCCCGGCCAAAGCGAACCTAGGTGCCGCAGGGTAGGGGAAACCTTTGGCCCGGAACCCGCGGGAGAAACACCCCGTACCAGGTACAGGAAAGGCAACCAATGCGAACGCTTATACCGAGTCCGTTACCGATAGCATTGCTCGTATCACTGGCTTTCGCCGCGGCGCCGCGCGCCCGCCCTGGCAAGAGCCGGCCGCCGGCAGCGCGGCCGAGAAGAGGGGGGCCGAGAAGCTGGACGACCAGGCGCGCCAAAGCGCGCCGGCCAAGGGTGGGGGCCTCCTGAACGAGGGGCTGGCGCTCTTCAACCAGAAAAAGTTCGCGGAGGCCGAGGCCACGTTCCGCCAGGCCGTGAAGCAGGACCCCAAGAACGCCGCCCACCACGCCTACCTGGGCTACGCGCTCATCAGCCAGAACAACTTCGCCGAGGCGGAGACCGCCTTCCGCGAGGCGGCGCGCCTGGCGCCCAAGGAGGCGCTGTTCCATAACAACCTGAGCATCGCGCGGCTCAACCAGAAGAAGTTTGCCGAGGCCGAGTCGGCGGCCCGCGAGGCGGTCAAGCTGGCGCCCAAGGAGGCCGGGTACCACCTCAACCTGGGCATCGCGCTCCAGTCGCAGGGTAAATGGCCCGAGGCCGAAACGGCCTTCCGTGAGGTGGCACGACTCAAGCCCGCCGAAGCGGGCTACCACGGTAACCTGGGCCTTGCGCTCTACGAGCAGAAAAAGTACGCCGAAGCCGAGGCGGCGTTCCGCGAGGCGGCAAAGCGGGCGCCCAAAGATGCGACGTATCACGGCAGCCTGGGCAACACGTTGCTGCAGCAGAAAAAATGGGCGGAAGCCGGGACGGCGTTCCGCGAGGCCGCCCGGCTCAAGCCGGACGAAGCGGCTTTCCACGGCAACCTGGCCCTGGCGCTCTACGAGCAGAAGAACTACCCGGAGGCCGAGACGGCCTTCCGCGAGGCCGCGCGGCTCAACCCCACCGAACCCGGACTTCAGGGCAACCTGGGCGCCGTGCTGTTGAACCAGAAGAAGTATCCGGAGGCGGAGGCCGCCTATCGCGAGGCGGTGAAACTGAGCCCCAAGGAGGCGCTGCTCCATCTGAACCTGGGTCGCGCGCTGTTCGCCCAGAAGAAGCATGCCGAGGCCGAAACGGCCCTGCGCGAGGCGGCGCGGCTGGAGCCAGGCAACGCGGCCTACCACGCACTCCTGGGAGAAACGCTCCTGGCCCAGGAGAAGTTCGCCGACGCCGAGTCCGCCTTCGCCGAGGCGTCGCGGCTCGACCCGAAAGACGCCGCCTACCGCAACGGCCTGGGCAACGCGCGCTGGAGTCAGAAGAAATACGCCGAGGCGGAGAAGGACTACCGCGAGGCCGTGCGGCTCAACCCCTCCGAAGGCTGGTACCACGCCAACCTGGCCGGCACCCTGGTCAACCAGGGCGGGCAGCAGGAGGAAGCCAAGAAGGAGGCCCAGGAGGCGCTGCGCCTGGGGTTCAAGGACCACTGGGTGTTCAAGCAGCTCGGGCTCACCACCCCTTAGCGGCTTATCCGGTCACCGCCATGCACTCCCCCGAAGCCGTGCCCGTTCCCGCGCCGATCGCCGGGCACGGCGACGCGGCGCCGCGCCGCGACTGGATGCTCTTCACGGCCCTGAACTTCCTGTTCGCGTTCGGGTTCGCCGTCTACGGAGGCGTGTTCCAGAACTTCCTGCGCGACGACCTGCACGTGGGGCCTTTGCAGCTGGGGCGGCTCGAGTCGCTGCGGGAGATACCGGGCCTGCTGGCGGCCCTGCTGGCCGGGACGCTGGTCGCCCTGGCCGAGTCGCGCGTCGCCGGGCTGGGGCTGCTGATCACGGGCCTGGGCATCGCGGCGACCGGCGTCGTGCCCGGGTACGGCGCTCTGGTCGCGGTCACGGTGTTCTGGTCGGTCGGGTTCCACCTGTGGGCGTCGGTGGGGCCGGCCATCACCCTCACCCTCGCCAAGGGCCAGGAGGGTGGGCGGCACCTGGGCCGTATGGGGGCGGTGGGGTCGGTCGCGACGCTGGCCGCGCTCGGCCTGGCCTTTTTGCTGGCCCGGCTCGCGCCCCGGCTCCCCTACACCGCCTACTTCTACCTTGCGGGCGGCTGCATCTTCGCCGCCGCCGTCTTGTGCGCCCTGCTCTGGACCCACGCCGCCGGCGCGCCGCGCGCCCGGCTCATTCTGCGGCGCGAGTACGGCCTGTTCTACCTGCTCACCTTTCTGGAAGGCTGCCGCCGCCAGATCTTCAGCATCTTCGCCTCGTTCGCCCTGATCCTGGTGTACCACGCGCCCCTGGGCGCCATGCTCGCGCTGCAGTTCGCGAGCGCCCTGCTGGTCGCCGCGACCGCCCCCCTGATCGGCAGGCTGATCGACCGGCGCGGCGAGCGATTGACGCTCACCCTCTACAGCATCGGCCTGACCGCCATCTTCCTGGGCTACGCCACCCTGGAGAGCGTCGGCGCTTTGTACGCCCTGTTCCTCGTGGATCGTGTGCTGTTCAGCTTCGGCGTCGGCTTCACCACGTATCTGCACCGCATCGTCCGCCCCGCCGAGCTGACCCCCTGCCTGGCCATGGGCACCACGATGAACCACATCGCCGCGGTCACCGTCCCCCTGGGCGGCGCCTGGCTCTGGCAGCACTTCCAGAACTACCAGCTCCCGTTCTGGGTCGGCGTCGCCGTCGCCGTGGTGTCGCTCGTCGCCACCCTGTGGCTCCCGCGCGGCCGCGCCGGCTAGTTTGTCCACGAGCTGCGGGAGGCTGCCGCGCATCGGGACGGGGCAGGCCAGGACGGTCGCGCCGGGTGCTGCCCGTTCTTGGCCGTGTCGGCTCGCCGGGCCGAGGGCCCACGGCAGGCACACAATGGTTTCCGTCTTTGCGCGCGGAGTGGGTATACTGACTAACGGTGCCGGCTCCGGCAAAACAAAACCAACCGATTGCGCCGCGGCTCTTGGGGGGCAGGTCGGCGCAGAAACGGACGCAACGGTTCATGGTCAAAAACCTTCACTTCATCGAGATCCCGGCCAGTCATCCGCAACAATCGTTCGACAGCGCGGTCCGGGAAGGGCTTTCCCGTTCGCAGAAGACGCTGCCCTGCCGGTTCTTCTACGACGCCGCGGGATCGCAGCTGTTCGAACGCATCTGCCAGCTCCCCGAGTATTACCTGACGCGCACCGAGCAGAAGATCCTGGAGGAGCGGGCGCCCGAGATGATCGCGGCGGCCGGACGCGACGTGGCCCTCGTCGAGCTCGGCAGCGGCAACTCCTGCAAGACCCGCATCCTGATCGAGGCCGCGCTCGAGCGGCAAAGCCGCCTCCGCTACACCGCCGTGGATATCTCGTCCGAGTTCCTGCGCACCTCCGCTTTGTCGCTCCTGGCCGAGTACGACCGGCTGTCCATCACGGCCGTCGCGGCGGAGTACGACGACGCGATCCCCCGCCTGCCGCGCCACGACGGGCCGCGGCTGATCCTGTTTCTGGGCAGCAACATCGGCAATTTCGAGCCGAAAGAGGCGACCCGGTTCTTGGCGCGCATCCTGCGCCAGATGCAGGAGCAGGACCGGATCCTGATCGGCGTGGACCTGGTCAAGGAGCGCCGGATCCTGGAGGCCGCCTACAACGACGCGGCGGGCGTGACGGAGGCGTTCAACAAGAACCTGCTCGTGCGCATCAACCGCGAGCTGGGCGGCAACTTCGCCCCGGACCGGTGGGGGCACGAGGCCCCGTTCGTCGAGCAAGCGTCGCGCATCGAGATGCGGCTGGTCAGCCGGGAGCCCCAAACGGTTTTTCTCGGCATGTCCGAACAGCGATTCCCCTTCAGGGAGGGGGAGTTCATCCACACGGAGAATAGTCATAAGTACACGCTCGCAAGCTTTGCCGCCGTTTGCGCGGGCGCGGGTCTCGGGATACAGGAGCGCTGGCTGGATGGGCGGGCGTGGTTTGCCGTGATGCTGCTGGGACCGGAGAAGGCGTGATGGGGGCGGCGCGAAAGGAAGAGATCCGCCGCGCGCTCGGGCGCGCCCGGGAGCGGACCCTGTGGCTGCTCGAGCGGGTGCCCGACGCGTTCCTCAAGGTGCGCGTGCACGACTTTTACAGCCCCATCGGCTGGCACTTCGGGCACATCGGCCGGACCGAAGAGTACTGGGTCCACACCAGGGCGCTGGACCGGCCGCCCCTGGACCCCGCGCTCACGTTCCTGTTCGCCGACCTGCCCGAGAACCCCAAAGACAACCGGGTGCATCTGCCGTCCCGCGACGAGATAAAACGCTACCTCGCCCAGACCCGGCGCCGGACGCTCCAGGCGCTGGCCGAGGCCGACCTGTCCTCGGCGGATCCTCTTCTCGCCGGCGGTTACGGGTGGGAGTTCGCCCACCAGCACGAGTGCCAGCACCAGGAAACGATCACGGAGATGCTGCAGCTCATACAGAAATATTCCCGCCCTCACCCCGACCCCCTCTCCCAATGCTGGGAGAGGGGGAGAAAGAACCTGTCCTGGCCTCAGGCTCCCCTCCCCGAGGTGGGAAAGGGCCCCACCGAGTTGGGGAAGGGGCCGGGGGTGAGGGCGGCAGAGGGGCTGGGGGCGAGGGCGAAATGCTCTCCCTCCCCGGCGGCGTGTTCACCATGGGCTCGGACGACCGGCACGGCTACGACAACGAGAAGGATGCGCACCGCGCCCAGGTGGCGTCCTTCGAGCTGGACCGGACGCCGGTGACCGCGGCGCAGTGGCTGCGGTTTATGGAGGACGGCGGCTACGCCCGTCCGGCGCTGTGGACCGAGGAGGGGTGGGCGTGGCGGCAGCGCGAGGGGGCGGAGCGGCCGGAGTACTGGCAGGCGATGGACACGGACGGCGGCTATGGTTACTTTGGGCCGCAGGGTCCGCGCGCGATCCACCCGGACGAGCCCGTGAGCAGCATCAGCCGGTACGAGGCCGACGCGTACGCGCGCTGGGCCGGCAAGCGGCTGCCCACCGAAGCGGAGTGGGAGTACGCCGCCCGCTTCGACACCCGGACCGGCGAGTCACGGCGCTACCCGTGGGGCGAGGCGCCCCCCACCCCGGAGCGCGCGTCGTTCGGCCTGTATGCCTGGGCGCCCGCGCCGGTCGGGAGCAAGCCCGAAGGGGCGAGCGCATGGGGTCTGCTCGACATGGCGGGCGGCGTGTGGGAGTGGACCGCGACGCCCTTCCTCCCCTACCCCGGCTTCCGGGCCTACCCGTACGACGGCTATTCCAAAGACCACATGGGCGGCGGGCATTTCGTGTGCCGCGGCGGGTCGTGGGCCACCGCCGCCCCGATCCTGCGGTGCAGCTTCCGGAACTGGTACGTGCCCACCTACCGGCAGGGATTTCTGGGGCTGAGGTGCGCGCGATGATCGAGCTGCACGGGGTCAGCAAGCGGTACGGCGACGTGGTCGCGCTCCACCCGACCGATCTACGCATCGACGCCGGCAAGACCACCGCCCTTATCGGCCCCAGCGGGTGCGGCAAGTCGACCCTCCTGCGGCTGATCATCGGCCTGATCGCGCCGACGTCGGGCCAGGTCACGTTCGAGGGGAAGCCGGTCGGGCCCGCCGACGCCCTCCCGCTGCGCCGCCGCATGGGCTACGTGATCCAGGACGGCGGCCTGTTCCCCCACCTGACCGCCGGAGAGAACGTCGCCCTCATGGTCCGGCACCTGGGGCGCCCGCCCGACGCGGTGAAGGGGAGGATCGAGGAGCTTTGCGACCTGACCAGCTTTCCCGCCGGCGGGCTGGGGCGTTACCCGGTCGAGCTGTCCGGCGGGCAGCGGCAGCGCGTCAGCCTGATGCGCGCCCTCGTGCTGGACCCGGACGTGCTGCTGCTGGACGAGCCGCTCGGGGCGCTGGACCCGATGGTGCGCGCCCGCCTGCAGACCGACCTGAAGGAGATCTTCGGGCGCCTCCGCCAGACGGTCGTGCTGGTCACCCACGACATGGGCGAGGCCGGCTACCTGGGCGACCGGATCGTGCTCCTCAGCGACGGCCGGATCGTGCAGCAGGGGACGCTGGACGACCTGCGCGAGCGCCCCGCCAGCCCGTTCGTCTCCGAATTCATGACGGCGCAAAGGAGCCTGGTGCAGCTATGAGACCCACCCCCCCCGCCCCCCTCCCCCGGAAGCAAGGGGGAGCGGGTTTTCTCGCCCTGCTTCTCTTCCTCCTCGCCGCCGTCCCCCCGGCCCGCGCCCAGGAGGTGGTCATCGGGTCGAAAAAGTTCACCGAATCCTACGTGCTGGGGGAGATCGCCAAGAAGCTGCTCCAGGACGCGGGCGTGCGCGCGGAACATAAGCAAGGTATGGGCGGCACGATCATCCTGTGGCAGGCGTTGAAGAGCGGCGCGATCTCGATCTACCCCGAATACACGGGCACGATCAGCGAGGAGATCCTCAAGGTCAAGGGGAAGGTGACGCCGGAAAAGATGCGGGAAGCCCTGGCCAAGAGCGGCATCGGCATGACCGGAGAGCTCGGTTTCAACAACACGTACTCCCTGGTGATGCGGCGCGACCGGGCCGAGGCGCTCGGCATACGGCGGATCAGCGATCTGGGCGCCCACCCCGGCCTGCGCGCCGGCCCGACGCCGGAGTTCCTGGGCCGACAGGACGGGTGGCAGCCGCTCAGCGCACGCTACGGCTTCCGCCTGCGCAACGTCCGCGGCACGGAGCACGGGCTGGGGTACGGTGCGCTGGCGAGCAACGATATCGATCTGAAGGACGCGTACTCGACCGACGCCAAGATCGTCGAGAACGATCTGATCGTCCTGGAAGACGACCTGAATTTTTTCCCGCAATACAAGGCGGTCTTCCTGTACCGGCTGGACACCGACCCGCGTGCCATCGCCGCCATCCGTACGCTGGAGGGCACCATCGATGAAGACCGGATGACCCGGCTCAACGCGGAGGCCGAAAAGACCACGGACTATGCCCTCGCGGCGGCCGGCTACTTCGGGGAGGCGGCGCGCGCGACGGCGGGCGAGCGAAGCGAAGGGCTGGCCGCGAGGATCGCGCGGCTGACCGGCGAGCACCTGACCCTGGTCCTTGTCTCCCTGCTCGCCGCCATCGCCGTGGGCGTGCCGCTGGGGATAGTCGCCAGCCGGCCCGGGTTCGGGAGCCAGCTGATCATCGGCACGGCCGGCGTCATCCAGACCATCCCGTCGCTCGCCCTGCTCGCCCTGCTGATCCCCGTTCTGGGGATCGGCGCGCGCAACGCCATCGTCGCGCTGTTTTTGTACAGCCTGCTGCCCATCATCCGCAACACGGCGGTCGGCTTGCAGGACATCCCGCCGCCGCTGCGCGAATCGGCGGCCGCCCTGGGGCTGGAGCCGTTCGCGCAGCTGCGGAAGGTGTTCCTGCCGGCCTCGCCCACGATCCTGGCCGGGATCAAGACCAGCGCCATCATCAACGTCGGCACGGCGACCCTGGCCGGGCTGATCGGGGGCGGCGGGTACGGCGAACCCATCCAGAGCGGATTAAACCTGAACGACAACGCCACGATCCTGCAGGGCGCGATCCCGGCGGCCGTCCTCGCGCTCGCCGTCCAGTTCTTCTTCGACTTCCTGGACCGCCTGCTGATCCCCCGCGGCCTGCGCCTGCGGGCGGCGCGGGGTTGACGTCGCCCGCCGAACCGGTCCGCGAGCTGCGCCGCATCGCGATCCGGGAGTGCGGCGAGGCGCTTGTCGACTTCCTCGCGCTCTGCCCGGATCTGCTGCTCGACCGGCCCCGGTACCGCTACCGGCGCGAAACCCTGCTGCGCCGGTCGGTCGCCGAGCGGCTGTGCCGGGCCAGCCGCCTCCTGCCGGACGGGCGCCGGCTGGCGGTCATCGAGGGGTGGCGCGCACCGCACATCCAGCGCCGCATGTACCTGGCGACCTGGGACTGGTTCAAAGCGCGGCACCCGGACTGGTCGGACGTGACGCTGCGGCGCGTCGTCAACCGCTTCAGCGCCCCGCCGGACCGGCGTGTTCCGCCGCCCCACACCACCGGGGGCGCCGTCGATCTGATGCTCGCCGACGAGGCCGGCGCCGTCCTCGATCACTGCAGCCCGTATGACCCGTTCGACCCGCACAGCTACCCGTTCGACGCGCCGGATCTGTCGGAGGCGGCGCGCCGAACGCGGCGGATCCTGGCGGAGGCGCTTTGTGCGGCGGGCCTGACGAATTACCCCAGCGAGTACTGGCACTGGAGCTACGGCGATCAGGGCTGGGCCTACCGCGGGGGACATCCCTGCGCCCTCTACGGCGCGATCCTGCCCCCGGACTGGACCCCCGCACCGGAGGATTTAGTTGACGCCCCCCTGGAGATAATTCCGAGCGAGTCTGCGAAGACCTAAACCGTCGCATAGATGGAGATAACCATGTCGGAATGGTGTCGAAAGCTTGCCGAGGATCGGCGCTTACAGTTCTTTATCATGGGCGTCATCGTCTTCAATGCGGTGATCATGGGCCTGGAAACATCGAGACCGCTGATGGCCGCGTATGGTCCCCTGTTCGCGGTTTTGAACATGGTAGTTCAGGTTATTTTCGTCGCGGAAATAGTCGTGCGTCTGTTCGCCTACTGGCCGAACCTGCTTCTTTTCTTTCGCGACGGCTGGAACGTGTTCGACTTCGCGGTCGTGGCCGTCTCCCTGCTTCCCGTTGCCGGGCCGTTCGCGGCCGTATCCCGGCTCGCCCGGCTCATGCGGGTGATGCGCCTGGTTTCCGTGTCGCCGGATCTGCGCCTTATCGTGAACACGATGCTGCGCTCGATCCCCTCGATGGGCCATGTGGCGCTTTTGCTCGGCGTCCTGCTGTACGTGTACGCGATCTTCGGCTACTACCTGTTCTCGGTGCACGACCCGGAGCGCTGGGGCACGCTGAAGAGCGCCTTGCTGAGCGTGTTTCAGCTACTGACTCTGGAAGGCTGGGTGGAGATGCAGCAGGCCCTCCTCCCCGTGTACCCGTGGGCCTGGGTGTACTTTGCCAGCTTCGTGATCATCGGCGTCTTCGTCGTCGTCAACCTGTTTATCGCCGTCGTGCTGAACAACCTGGAGTCGGTCAGGGCCGAGCAGCAGGAGGCAGGGCAGGCCCATTCTTCCCACGCCGACCTCCTCCGCCGGGTGGCCGCGCTCAGGGCCGATCTGGAGCGCTTTGAGGCGGCGCTCCAAAGACAGCCGGACATTGGGGGCGACGGCAAGGTGTTCGGTGCGCAGCAGGCGGGGCATCCGCCGGTCGCTCCCCCGCCTGTTTAGGCACGCCAAGCACCCGCAGCGGCGACGGGCACTCGGTGATAAAATGGTGGATCCTTGACATTCGGCGGGGAACCAAATACATTGAGAGATAGGAGCTGATCCTGATAATAGACGCGAAAGAAAGCAGCACGATTCATGCGTCAGACCAAACAGCGAGAAACGGTCCTGCGCGTCTTGCAGGCGACGGACCAGCACCCCACCGCCGATTGGGTCTTTAATGAGGCCCGTAAAGAACTGCCGCGCATCAGTCTGGGCACCGTCTACCGGATCCTGCACACCTTGGCGGAAGAGGGGAAGGTCAGTGTCCTCACATCCGGCAACGGGCCCAGCCGCTATGACGGCAGTCCGGGGCCGCATCATCACGCCGTCTGCACCGCTTGCGGGCGGATAGCCGATGCGCCTATAAACCTTGTCGCGCCAGACGCACGCCCCGAGGTCGAACAACAGACCGGCTACGTTATTTCCCATCTTCAACTCGGTTGGTACGGCCTTTGCCCTGCCTGCCGCCCGAGCAAGGCTTAGCCGACGCCCGCGGTGTTGGGAGCCGCTAATTTCGCCGGCGAGGGCGGCGGGGAAATACTTCACGAAGTCCCCGCATGGCTCTTGCTTTTTGTATCCCTTGTAGTAAACTCTGGACTTAATAGGAACGGTTCCTATTATCTAACCCATGCGTCGTGCCGAGCAGGGCAGTGACCGACGACGCAGAAGGAGCAGGAAGCATGGCAGACAAGAAGCACGCCGGCGACGCCATTGTCGGGCGAGCCGACCTCACCAAGCGCGTGGGGATCGAGCAGGCTCCGGATGCGCGGGGTCGAGGTCGAGCAAACTTTGGGTCCGCTCACGAAACGGAAAATATCGTACGCTTAGCGCGAACGTGCCGTAGGCACTCCCGGATTGCCCTGCCTGTGTGTCAACCTGAGGTACACGCTAACCTGATGTCAGGGCCCCGCCGGCCGATCGTCCGGTTAGGCTTGACTGTCGGCATTCCATGACAGTTCGCCGCCGCGGTCATAGAGGACATCCTGACACATTGCGGCTGGCTGGCAGCCGGTTCCCGCAGGAAGAGGATCCGTGCGAGAACATGCCCGTGGGGACCATTCCCCCGCCGCGCCGATGCGGCATAATACAAAGTTAGGCAGTTGGAACAGAGGACCTTCTACCTCACGATTCAGGCCAATCCTCTCGTCTTCTTTTCGCGCGAAGACGAAGGTGGAGTTGTCGAACATCGTCAAAAATCTTCAGGGTCTTCCCGAAAGGAGATAGATCGACGTGCCTGATAAGGAAACGACTAGTAGCGTCAGCGAGAGCGAGAACCCTGCGATCCCGGCCCCGACTCCCAAGCGAAGTCGGCCGAGGACAGTCAATGACTGGTGGCCCAATCAGGCTTCGACTCACGGTGCTCCACCACCACTCGCACCTGTCCAATCCGATGGAAGAGGACTTCCACTACGCAGAACAGTTCAAGTCCTCGACCTCGACGCGTTGAAGCGGGACGCCATCGAGATGATGACCACGTCCCAGGAATGGTGGCCGGCCGACTACGGCCACTACGGGCCGCTCTTCATCCGGATGACCTGGCATGCCGCCGGTACGTACCGCATCGCCGATGGCCGCGGCGGTGGCGGCGACGGCCAGCAGCGCTTTGCGCGCCTCAACAGTTGGGCCCGACAACGCAAACCTCGACAAAGCACGCCGGTTGCTCTGGCCGATCAAGAAGAAATACGGCCGGAAGATCTCCTGGGCCGATCTACTCGTGCTGGCCGGCGACGTTGCCCTGCAGTCGATGGGGTTCAAGACGTTCGGCTTCGGCTTCGGCCGGCCCGATGTCTGGGAGCCGGAGGAGGTTTTCTGGGGTCCCTGAGGACACCTGGCTGGGAGACGGCCGCTACAGCGGCGACCGGGAACTCTCCCGTCCGCTCGGCGCCGTGCAGATGGGCCTGATCTACGTGAATCCTGAAGGGCCCGGCGGCAACCCCGATCCGCTGGCTGCCGCCAGGATCCGCGACACCTTCGGCCGCATGGCGATGAATGACGAGGAGACCGCTGCGCTCATCATTGGCGGCCACACGTTCGGCAAGGCCCATGGTGCCGCCCCGGCGCCTGAGAACGTGGGTCCGGAACCCGAGTCCGCCCCATCGAGGAGCAGGGCCTGGGCTGGATCAACAAGTACGGCAACGGCAACGGCAACCACACGATCACCAGCGGCCTCGAGGGCGCGTGGACCGACGATCCGATCAAGTGGGACAACGGGTTCCTGGAGAACCTGTTCAAGTACGAGTGGGAGGTGACGACGAGCCCCGCCGGTGCGAAACAGTGGAAACCCAAGAATTCGGAGGCGAACGGCACGGTGCCGGATGCGCACGATCCCGCGAAGCGGCACGCGCCCATCATGTTCACGACCGACCTGTCGATGAGGGTGGATCCGATCTACGGACCGATCGCGAAGCGCTTCCACGAGAACCCGGACCAGGCTCGCCGACGCTTTCGCCAAAGCGTGGTTCAAGCTGCTTCACCGCGACATGGGTCCCCTGTCGCGCTACCTCGGGCCATGGGTTCCGGAGCCGCAAGGCGTGGCAGGACCCCGTCCCGGAGGTCGATCATGGTGACCGGGAGCAGGACATCGCCGCCCTCAAGCGCAAGATCCTCGAATCGGGTCTGTCCATCCCGGAGTTGGTCTCCGCTGCCTGGTCGCGGCGGCCAGCTTCCGCACCACCGACAAGCGCGGCGGTGCCAATGGAGGACGGATCCGACTCGCGCCGCAGAAGGACTGGGGAGGCCAACGAACCGGCCCGGCTGGGCCAGGTGCTGAAGACCCTCGAGCAGATCCAGCAGGACTTCAACAGGCTCACAGTCCGGCGGCAGAGAGGTCTCGCTGGCGGACCTGATCGTCCTGGGCGGATGCGCCGCCGTCGAGCAGGCGGCCAGGAACGCCGGGCGCAACGTCACCGTCCCGTTCGCGCCGGTCGCACGGACGCCTCGCAGGAGCAGACCGATGTGAACACGTTCGACGTGCTCGAACCGGTCGCCGACGGATTCCGCAACTACATGCGAGCGGGAGATCCGCTGTCGCCGGAGACCCGCCTGCTGGACCGGGCCAACCTGTTGAAGCTGACCGCGCCCGAGATGACGGCCTCCGTCGGCGGCATGCGTGCCCTCAACGCCAACTTCGGGCAATCGAAACACGGCATCTTCACCGACCGACCGGAGACGCTGACCAACGACTTCTTCGTGAACCTGCTCGACATCAGCACGGCGTGGAGACCATCGGCCACGGCAGAACGTGTACGAGGGTCGCGATCGCGCCACGGGCGAGCTCAAGTGGACCGCCACGGCCGCCGACCTGGTGTTCGGCGCGCACTCTCAGCTCCGAGCACTGGCGGAGGTCTACGCAAGTGACGACGCGAAGGAGAAGTTCGTGCGTGACTTCGTGGCTGCCTGGAACAAGGTGATGAACTTGGATCGCTACGACCTTGTCGCTCAGGCCCGGGGCGGGCGCCACCGCGCGGCCGCGGCCAGCCACTAAGTTCGTTACCGTAACGCTGCAGCACATGAGTCATCCCGAACTTTGCGCCCACACCGGCAGAGCAGGTTCGGGATACGCTATCCAGAGTCGGCTCAGAGCCGACCGGAGCCGATACAGCGGAGCCAGGGTTTTCCGGCTCCGCTTTGCCGTTCGATGACAGAACCGCCTCAGCAGCCACCGTCGTAATCCCTCCAGCGCTGGTTCCAGCAGAGAGAGCTAATCACGCCCCGGATCTATGAGCTGGGCGGGCGCCTGCCCTCGGACATCCGCGAGTTCGCCGATCGGGCGGGATGTCCGGACGCCTATCTGCCGGGTTACTCCGGCGTGACCCAGGAGGGCGTCGAGACGGTCGAGCGGTCCAGACCGAAGGCTACAAGGCCACCGACATTCTGGAGGTGCTGCTCGAGGCCGAGCGCTGCGCCATCCGCACCTGGAGCGAGATATGCGACCTGACCTTCGGCAAGGACCCGCGCACCTATGATATGGCGTCCCGCATCCTCCAGGAAGAAGTCGAGCATGAGGCGTGGTTCATCGAGCTGCTCAGCATGGAGCGCGACGAGGTCAGCCGACCGTCGGGCCACTTCCGCCGCGGCACCCCCGGCGACGCGCCGTACTCGAAGAACACCGGTTTTTACAACCCGTAGGCCCGTCTCTCTTGCAGAAAGTCGTCCATAACGTCGAACTGATTCTCCCGGACGACACCCGCGCCCGCCTGGAGGTGGCGGAGAACGAGTTCATCCTCAGCGCCGCCTACCGGGCGGGCCTGGACTTACCCTCGATGTGCCTGCAAGGCTGGTGCATCACCTGCGCGGCGCGGGTGGAAGGGGAAGGTGAGTGGGACCAATCCGCCTCCCTCCGCTACTATAAGAAGGACTACGAGAATCGTTTCATCCTCCTCTGTACCGCGCGCCCGCGCTCCGATCTCGTCATCCGCACGCACCAGCGCGTCGCTCTGCGCGACCACCGTATCGCCTGCGGGCTGCCCACCCCGCGCGGGTAACACATGCCTCTGATGCCCGGACGCGAGCCCATCGTGCCCGGGGCGGGCCATTTTTTGCCCGCCCCGGGCCTCCCTTCTGAGCGGGCGGCTACGACGCCATGCTCGCCATCTGCTCGGCCATCTGCTTCAGCTCGGGCGTCAGGCCGGGTGCGAACTCCTCCTGGCGCTCGGGCGCTATGGGGAACAGGGCGCCGTCGGGCGGCGTGTCCGTGGTCTGGATGGTCAGGCCGTCGTTGAAAGGCGAGGCGCCCTGGAAGATCGCCGCCATCTCCGAGCTGTCCAGCCGCCAGTGGTGCTGCTTGGTGTTGACCCCCTCATCCATCAGCTTCTTGACCTCCGGGTACTTCGAGGCGTCGAACTTGGGGATGGGCAGGACCTTGCCCCAGTTCACGCCGAGGGACTCCAGCGCCTTGCCGAAGACGCGCTCGTGGGCCTCGTCGCGGGCGATCAGGTAGGAGACCGTCGCCCGGAAGGTCTTGTTGTCGCTCATCTCGTACAGGCGGCACTTTTGCAGGCGGCCCGTTGCCTCCAGCATCAGGTTGTACAAAAGGTCCAGCGTCAGGTTGCCGCTGTTGTACACGTACGAGCCAAGCCACGGGTTGCCCGCGGCATCGACCGGCATCGCGCCCTGCGCGCCGACCAGGAAGTGGTGGATGTTGAGCTGTCCCCGCGCGCCGCTGCGCCCCAGCGCGATCTCGAGGGGCGTGGACCCGCCCGCGCCCGGCGTATCATCGCTGTCGCCACGGTAGCGCGGCGAGCCGTCGAGGAGCTGGTTGATCGTGGTTGCGATCAGCTCGACGTGGCTGATCTCCTCGATGCCGACGCCCTGGATCAGGTCGCGGTACGGCTTGGCCTTGCCGCGGAAGTTGAAGCTCTGGAACAGGTACTGCATCATCGTCCGCATCTCGCCGAACTGGCCGCCCAGGCCCTCCTGGAGCGCATTCGCGGCGGCAGGATCGGGGTCGTCGGGGACGATCTCGTTGATCAATTTCTGCACATGGAAGAACACGACTAGCTCTCCTTTTTCGGCCGGGATTCAGCCTGCGACATCGACAGCCGGCGCGCACGTGACGTCAACCTCGCTGCTACAGACCGTTGTGTATGTACCCGGTAATCTTGCGGATGTACGCCAAGACAGGCCGTGGCCACAAAACTTTCTTTCGGCAGGCGCCTGCTTTCAAGCGGCATCCCCCTCCGCACCACGGCTGCGCCCGATCGCCGCATACAGCGGGTCGCCGCCCGGAGGGCTCAGGCTGCGGTCGAACCGCTCGATCTCGGTCCAGTTGCCCGCTTCGCGCAGATAGTGCTCCACCAACCGCCCGTGCTCCGCGACGCCCAGCGCCTGCCAGACCGCCACCGCCTTGGTCGGGAAGCAGCGGTCGGAGAAGGTGATCACGAGCGGCGCGCCGGCGCGCAGCACGCGCCCGGCCTCGCGCAGAACCGCGACCGGCTGTTGCAGGTACTGGATCGACACGCAGATGCCGCCGCCGTCGAAGGCGCCGTCCTCGAACGGAAGGGCGGGCGTCCGGTTCAGGTTTTGTACCACGTACTCGTCGAGCCGCGGGTTGGCGGCAAGCTCCTCGCGGTTCATGCCCAGCCCGACCACGCGGCGGTAACAGACCTCCGGCGGCAGATGGCTGACCCAGCTGCTCATCAGGTCCAGGATCGCGCCGCCGGCCGGGAGCCACTCGCGGTAAAGCCGTGTCACGGCCGCGATGGCCCCCTCGTCGATGTGCGTCACCAAACGGGGAACCTGGTAAAACGCCTCGTCCGGCGTTTCGTCATCGCGCCGGAACGCGTCCGGAGGTAACGGCGACACGGCTTCTTCCTCCGGGTCAGGACACGCCCTCGGACGGCGCGCCCTCCCCGCCCTCTTTTTTGCGCTTCCTGACCCAGAGGAAGATCGCGAGGGCGAGGGCGCCGAACACGACGTAGGTGACGGGGCCGAGGTACTGTTCCACCTTCTGGTAGTTGTTGCCCAGCAGCCGCCCGAGGTACGCCAGGACGCCGGCCCACAACGCCGTGCCGAGCGCCGAGTAGAGCAGGAACAGGGCCAGGTTCATGTTGTCGAAGCCCGCCGGGATGGAGATCAGCGAGCGGACGCCGGGGATCAGGCGGCAGAAGAACACGGCGCCCCCGCCGTGCCGGTCAAACCAGCTCTTGGCCTTCTCGATGTCCTTGCCCGAGATGGTGAGCCACTTGCCGTGCTTGTCGGCCCACGCCTTCAGTCGCTCCTCGCCCACCTTCTTTCCCAGGTAGTAGAGCGGCAGCTGTCCCAGAACGGAGCCGATCACGCCGGCCAGGACCACGCCCCAGAAGGAGAGCCTGCCCTGCGTCGTCGTGAATCCGGCCAGCGGCATGATGAGCTCCGAGGGGATCGGGGGGAAAACGTTCTCCAGAAACATCAGGCCCACGACACCCAGGTATCCCAGGGAGTTCATCGTGTTGGTTATCCATTCGAGCATGCAGCGGTCCCTTCCCGTTCTTTCATACCCAGTTTGCGCCCCCTCCCCCCCCGGAGGTATAATGTTATGTTATGCTGAACGCGGAGAATGAGGTCGCTCCGGCTTTGGAGCGGCGCAAGCCGAAGAACGTGGTGGAGGCCGTCGAGCCCCAGAGCGCGGCCGACCGCATGGGTTTGCGGGTGGGAGACCGGGTGCTGACCGTGGGCGGCGCGCCGCTGCGCGACATCGTCGACTGGCGCTTCCACACGGCGGGCGAGAGCGTCGAGGTCGAGTACGAGCGCGCGGGCGAGCGGCGTCTGGCGCGGATCGCCAAGGGCTACGACGAGGACCTGGGCATCACCTTCGCCGACGACCTGTTCGACCGCATCCACATCTGCAAGAACAAGTGCGTCTTCTGCTTCCTGTACCAGCAGCCCAAGGGTCTGCGCGGCTCGCTGTATGTCAAGGACGACGACTACCGGCTCTCGTTCCTCCATGGCAACTATATCACCCTCACCAACCTGCGCGAGGACGAGTTCGCGCGCATCATGGAGCAGAAGCTGTCGCCGATGTTCGTCAGCATCCACGCCACCAGTCCCGAGGTGCGCGGGCGGATGCTGGGCCGCAAGGGGCCCGAGCCGATCCTGCCGCGGCTCGCGCAGCTTGCCGACGCCCGGATCCAGGTGCACGGGCAGGTGGTGCTGTGCCCCGGCTACAACGACGGCACCGAGCTGGAGCGCACCGTTGAGGAGCTGGCGGCCCTGCACCCGGCGGCGCGGGGCACCTACGGCGGCGTCCTTTCCCTGGCCGTCGTCCCCGTCGGTCTGACGCAGTTCCGCGACCGGCAGGCGCCGCTCACGACCGTGGACGCGCGCTACGCCGGGGAGCTCCTGGACTGGGCCGAGGGGCACCGCGAGCGGTTCCGCAAAACCCTGGGGTCGCGGTTCCTGTTCCTGTCGGACGAGTTTTACCTGAACGCCGGGCGCGAGGTGCCGCCGCGCGGCCACTACGAGGGCTTCCCGCAGCTCGCGGACGGCATCGGCCTCAGGTGCGGCTGTTCCTGGAAGACATGAACAAAGTCGCCCGCTCCCTGCCGCGCTCGCTCCCCCACCCCGCTCCTTCACCCTGGTCACGGGGGAGATGCCGGCGTCGCTCGTGCGGCGAACCGCCGACACGATGAACCGGGTCGAGGGGCTGTCGGTCAACGTTTGCGTCGTCCACAACCGGTTCTTCGAGGGCAACATCTCCGTCGCCGGGCTGTTGACCGGGCGCGACATCGCTGGCGCGCTCACCGACCCGGCGTTCGACCTCAACGAGACGGTCATCCTCCCCTCGGTCATGCTGCGCGACGGCGAAAACCTGTTTCTGGACGAGATGCGCCTGGGCGAGCTGGCGCGCGCGGTTTGCCGGCCCGTGCTGTCGGTCGAGCGGACGCCCTCGGCGGCGGCAAAGGCGATGCTCAGCCCGGCGTAGTCGCGGCGGGCGTTGGCCCATCCGGAACTTCCGTCCTCTAGAACGCGAGCGGGCAGGTGACGTTACGGTCCGCCTCCGCTCCGGCCATGTCGGCGCGGAAGGTTCGGTCCGGCGGACAGGCGGTCCCGGTCATACCGAACTGAGCGAACCGGATCGACATCTTCTTCTGCCACTTGCTGTGGCCGTCGCAAAACAGCAGGTTCGCGCCTTCGCTGTGGATCAGGTCGTAGGTAGCCGTGTTCGCTTCGCGGGCGGCCGGCGGGTTCGGTACGAGGTACGGTCGCACCTGGCAGGTGCGGGTGAGCACGCTCGTTTCGTGCAGGAAAATGATGTCGGCGGGGGCGGGAATCACTGCCAGCGGCCGGTCCGCGACGATGCCGTTCAGGTAGTAGTTCGTGTTGCCCGCCCCTTGCTCGTCCGAATAGTTGTAGCCCGGCGAGTTTGTCGCGCGCCGCGGCGGCGCCTGTGGGCACTTGTACACGCCCAGGTTCTTCGGGAAATGCCGGCCTTGACCGCGAGGTCGTTCATGGTAAGCATCTGATGCGTGTTAGGCTACCTCGCGCCGGCCGAGATGTCAAGGGGGGTGAAAGTAGGCCCCCTTCCCTGTTCGTGTGAGGTTCGCGCGGCGGGCGGCGCAGGCACGGTTTTTGCACCCCGGACAACCAACCCTGGTTCTTGTCTGAGGAGTGAATCGTGATGTCCTGCGCTATGAGTGCCGTGACGGGCGCTTCTGGCCCCCGCCCCCGCGCGGCGGCTCCGTATGATCCCGACCTGTCCGCGCTGGATGAAAGCCGGCGCGCGCTGCTCCGCGCCGCGTCCGAGGCGCTGTCCTCGGGGGCGGGGCATCTTTGTCCGGGCCGCGACCGGCCTGCCGTGACGATGCCCGATAGTGACGCGGTCGCGGCGGACGTGGAAACCAGGGCCCGCGCGCTTCTTTTGCAGCCCCGCCTGTCCGCGCAGCAGGAACAGCAGGTTACGGGCATTATCCGGTGCATCGCCGACCTGCGCTGTGTCGTGCGCGGCGCCCGCGAGGCGGCGCGGCTGTCGCGGCTGCTCCGCGCCGACGCCTCCGGGGCGGGCGTGTCGGCGGAGACAAGCCCGCTCGGCAAGGCGCTCGGCCGGCTGGCCGACGCCGCGGCCGCCCTGGCCGACGGGAGCGCCGCTTTGGGGCAGGGCGACGGCGCGGCCGCGTACCGCGGCGTGGATGCCGCGCGCGCGAAGGCCGAAGCGGAACTGCGCGGGGCCGGCGCCCGCCTCCCCGCGGACGCGCTCCGCGTGATCCGCGGCATCATCTGGAGCATCATGGTAGCCGCCGAGAACATGGCCCGGATCGTCGCGCGCGTCGCCGGGGTTGCCCGCTCCGGCACGCGGGTCCCAGCCTGAGGCCCTCGTGACCCGGCATCCGGGCGCCGCCGGGTCACGCACTTTTTTGCCCCGCTAACGGGTACCATCATCCTGAAGGATGGCTGCCCGGAGGTCCGATCCCCCGGCGGCCCCGGGGAACGCCGATGAGCCGGTTCGACGTCTTCAAAGATGATGAGCGTCTGACGCTGACGCAGCCGACCAACGACCGCCTTCTGGCCGCCGGCTGCCCGCTCTTCCTTCTGGCGCTTGTGTGTGTCACGGCGCTGGGGCTGCTGGGCCTCGTGCAGGATCTGCACGGCTCGCACGCGCGCGGTGACGGCGCGTTCTTCCACCCGCGCGGCAACCACCTGGGCTTCTTGTGGCTGGTCGCCCTGCTGCTGATGCTGTTTCTGGTCCCGTTCTACCTGATCAAGGCGGACCGCTCCCGCCTCGTCTTCTCCTTCCACCGGGCGGCCGGCCTCTTCCTCAGGAACGGCGAGATAGTCACCCCGCTCCGGAGGATCGAGTACGTGCGCGTGCATCCGGTGCGCGACCCGGACGACGCCTACTGTTACCAACTGGCCGTCGTCTACGCCGACGGCCACGAAATCACGCTCCACAGCTCCTACGACGAGCGCGAGGTCCGTGATCTGGCCGGCGAGATCGGCAACTTTATCGGCGTGGCCGTCGTCTAAAAAGGAAAAATGCGGTCCGATCAGGAAGCTATGTCACGGAGGAGACGAGCGATGCGGAAAAACGGTTCCCGGTGGACGCGTACACTGGCGTATGTTCTGGCTGGCGAGGCGGTCGCGCTGCCCTTGTGGATGGCGGAAACCGGGCAGCTGCAGTCGAGGCCGCGCCCCCAGAAGTGCTTTGTCAAAAAGGCGTTTCCTGCTGCTGCCCCTTTCGCGGAGATGGAGGAGAGCCCCCTGTGGGTACGGGAGTCGCCGAAGGTGATCCCCTGGACCTACCGGCCCTACGCGGCGCCTGCGCCGCCGCCTCCCTCTTCGGGAATGCTGATCGGTATACAGGGATCAGGCCTCCGGATCAGGGACCGGTACTCCCCGAGCGCCGTGCACGTTTGGGAACATGACAGGCCGCGCTCGGTCCGCTGAACACGGGCAACCGTTCGTGTGGCCGTCCGGCAAGCGCGCGGCCATCAGCCTCAGCTTTGACGACGCGCGGCCGTCGCAGCTCGACGTGGGGCTGCCGATCCTGGACGCGCACGGCGTCAAGGCGACCTTTTACGTCAGCCCCGCGGGCGTGGAGAAGCGCCCGGGCGACTGGCGGCGCGTTCGGGCAGACGGTCACGAGATCGGCAGCCACACCCTGCGCCACCCGTGCAGCGGCAACTTCGCCTTCGCGCGCGGGCGGGCGCTGGAGGACTGGACGCTGGAGCAGATGGAGGCCGACCTGACGGAGGCGGACGCGTTCCTCCGACAGGCGCTGGGCGCGACGCCGGTCACTTTCGCGTACCCGTGCGGGCAGACGTTCGTGGGCCGCGGGCGGGGGGTGCGAAGCTATGTCCCCCTCGTCGCCGAGCGCTTCGTGGCCGGGCGCGGCTTCCGGGACGAGGGCGCCAACGACCCCGGCTTTTGTGACCTCGCCCAGGTGATGGGCAGGGACGCCGACGGAGCGCCCTTCGAGCAGGTCCTCCCGTGGGTGGAGAAGGCCGCGAGCGAAGGGGGCTGGCTCGTCCTGGTGGGCCACGACGTCGGGGAGGGCGCGCGGCAGACGTTCCTCGCAGGCACGCTCGACGCACTGTGCCGGCACGCGCGGGACCCGGCCAGCGGCCTGTGGATAGACACGGTCGCCGCCGTGGCGGCGTACATCCGTGGTGTAAGAACGGGGTTGTGACCGGCGGGCGCCGTCGCCCGCCCGGCGTCACATCGCCGAGCCGGGGGTCAGGGGCGGGTGGAGGTCGGCGAGCCGCTTTTCGATGTCGCGCACCTGGCTATGACACCGGTCCAGGAGCTCCTGCACCGTCTCCGCGTGCGGCGCCATCTGGCGCGACCGTGACCAGAAGATGTAGGCGGCCGTGACCGCCGAGACTGCCGCCGCGACGACGCCGACGACGATATAGGCATTGGATGACGGGGCGGGCACTGCGTTGTCGGTCATCGGGTCGCCTCACTTGCACTGGCTCCAGGTTTCCTACGCGAAAGTATAGCACAGGCCGAAGCGGGCTGTCAAACGAGCCGCAGGGAGCCGCAGCGTGCCCCGAAGGCGCGCGACCCGGGCATCTTCCCTCGCCCCCGTGCTATAATGGGAGGAGAAGCATGTCTACTGCCAGCTACGACGTCATCGTGATCGGGGGCGGGCACGCCGGGTGCGAGGCGTCGCTCGCCGCGGCGCGCATGGGCTGCCAAACGCTGCTCGTGACCGGCAGCCGCGAGCGCATCGGCTGGCTGCCGTGCAACTGCTCCGTCGGCGGCCCCGCCAAGGGGCACCTCGTGCGCGAGGTGGACGCGCTCGGCGGCGCGATGGCCGTGGTCACGGACGCTACGCTGACCCACCTGCGGATGCTGAACACCGGCAAGGGCCCGGCGGTGCGCGCCCTCCGGGCGCAGGTGGATAAGGCGCGGTACCCGGAGACGATGCAGGCGCTGCTCGCCGCCACGCCGGACCTGACGCTCGCCGAGGCGATGGTGGACGACATCCTGACCGAAGGCGCGCCCGGCGCCGCGACGGCCCGCGCCGCCGGCGTGCGCTGCGTGGACGGCGCCGAGTACCTCGCCCCGGCGATCGTGGTGACGACGGGCACCTTCCTGCGCGGTTTGTGCCACATCGGCGAGCGCCGGTGGGAAGCGGGGCGCTCCGGCGAGGCGGCCGCCTACGGCCTGTCCCGATCGCTGGCCGCGCTCGGCTTCCCGCTGGGGCGCCTCAAGACGGGCACGACGCCGCGCGTGGCCAGGGGGTCCGTCGACTTTTCCCGCACCGAGCCGCAGCCCTCGGACCCGGACGCGCCGCCCTTCTCGTTCCGCACTCCGCCCCGCCGGTGGGAGGGGCTGCTGCCGTCGTGGCTGACCTACACGAACGCGCGCACGCACGCGGTCATCCGCGACAACCTGCAGCGCTCGGCGATGTACGGCGGGCATATCGAAGGGGTCGGGCCGCGCTACTGCCCGTCGATCGAGGACAAGGTCGTCCGCTTCGCCGACAAGGCCAGCCACGGCCTCTTCCTCGAACCGGAGGGCTGGCTGACCGATTCGGTGTACGTGCAGGGGGCCAACACGAGTCTGCCGGAGGACGTTCAGGACGCCCTCGTCCACTCCATCCCGGCCCTCGCCGACG
>JAUJNC010000481.1 GCA_030446525.1 Armatimonadaceae bacterium | reverse complement strand
TGCATCTGCACGTTGGGGCCGATCAGATCCGCCACGCGGTCGGTCAGGCGCGGGTCGGTGATCAGGCGCGCGAAAACAGCGCTGTGGAACTGCACGTTGTGGCAGTGCAGCAGCTCGCGCGGCAGGTCGGTCACCTTGCCGGCGCTCCCCCACCCGGAGCCCAGCACCCCCTGCGCGTGCGTTTCGAGCAGTCGCTGCATCAGCGCGTGCGCCTCCTCCCGGAAGTA
Source organism: Armatimonadaceae bacterium (assembly GCA_030446525.1). Next base: position 1,879 of record JAUJNC010000481.1, on the reverse strand, counting down.
CGCCGCCTCCTCGGCGGAAAACACACCCTGCGCCAGGACATACCCGTTCTCGCGATAGTACGCGACCTGTTCGGACTCCAGCCCGTAACGCTTCTCGCCGTCGATCATTTTTCCGTCCTCGGAGCGCGCCCTCATGTTCGAAGCAAGGCAGGTGAATGAATGCGCAACCATCCCATCAGGAGTTCGCGTCGGTGCTCCAGGGGTTCCAGGTAGGTGATGCGCCGTCCCAATCCGACGTTACCGCCGCATCCCTGGGGCGGTGGAACTTGGCGTGGCCGTCGGCAAACAGGTAATTGGCTCCGTTCTTGGAGTGCGTTGTTCGCGTCAGCCACTGTCTCGTTGTCGTGCCGTCCGCTTCCGTACCGTACCCAGTCGTCGTACCTAGGCCGGGAGCACCAGTGCCGTCAACTCGTGCGGTGTCGAAATCGAGCCAGTTCGCCTGGATCCGGTCCGTCAGCAGAATGCGCGACGCAGGCTCAGCAAACCCTGCCAGCGGCTTTGCGTTGTAGTACTGGTTCCAGTCGTAGGTGACGGCGTTTTGCCCAGCCCCTTTATGCGACAGACACCGAAAAATGCCCCGGTTCTTGACGTACGGCCCAACGCCCTTCCACCAGCGGATGTCCGTGTTAGCACCTTCCTCATAATATCTGCCATCGGGCTCGATGCGTTTAATCTCTGCCCACATGGGCAATGTCTCGTCGTAATCCTGCGCATACATCAGGATAGCAGTGCCCAACTGTTTCTCGTTTGACAGGCAGTTGGCCTGCCGTGCCTTCTCTCGGGCTTGGGCGAACACGGGAAAAAGTATCGCAGCGAGGATCGCTATTATGGCAATGACGACGAGCAATTCAATCAGCGTGAAGCCTCTGGTTCGCGGAAGGGTATTTGACATGATTGCAGTTCCTTTCCTTTGTGGCTTGCCGAGTTGCCAGGCACCGCCTTCTGCGGTGGATCAATCGTCAGCAAATCATGCCGCGCGCGGCGTTGGGGCCGTGGGCGATAGGGTCGGGGCCGATCCAGCGCTCGTCCACCGGCTCGCTCGCGAGCTGATAGCGCGTGTCGCACGACAGGCGGAAGCGGTCCGAATGGTTGTCGATGCTGGCGTGGACGGTGAACATGCTGAACGTCAGCAGGTCGCCCGCGCGGAACTCGGCCGTCAGCCAGCGCCCGCCCATCCGCTCGCGCAGGCCGGCCGGATGGGACGACAAAGGTCCGTTGGTGCCGCGGTTGCGCGTGCCGTCCGGCGCGGTGTAGGCCCCGCCATGCCGGTTCTCGCAGTAGGCGTCCACGTCCTGGCGGCCGTAGGTGGCCTTCATCTGCTCGTCGCGGTGCGAGTTTTCCAGGATCATCACCCCGCCCATCTCGAGGCTCACATCGCCCAGCGGCGTCCAGGCCGTGTACAGGTTGGTCGTGCCGCGCCCCATGAACACGATATCGCAGTGCGGCGCCGAGCCGTTGCCCGGCCCGATGGTGCGCAGCCAGGTGTAGTCGAAGTGGCGCACCGGGCCGCCCAGGAAGCGCTCATAGAACGCGATCATGCGCCCGGAGTAGGGCAGCTTTTGCAGCTTCTGGCTACCTCTGGCGATGTCGGCGCGCACCCCCCGCACGCCCCGGCGCGCCACGGCTTCCTCGACGGGATAGGCGGGATCAAGCGGGCCTTCGGCAGCCAGCTGCCCCACGATGTCCCGGCGCGCCGCGAGCACTTCGTCGCGGTCGAGGTAGCCGGGCAGATACAGGTAACCGTCCTCCCGCATCCGCCCGCGCAGCGCCTCGTCATCATCGACGATGTCGATAGAAGAATACAGCTCGCCGAACGCTTCCGGCGACAGATCCAGTTCCTCACCAACTGACGTCAGGCGGGGCAAAGCAGCCGTGTTCA
>JAUJNC010000480.1 GCA_030446525.1 Armatimonadaceae bacterium | reverse complement strand
GCCACCGGCCGGCCCCTGCCGGAGCTGAACATCGGCGGCGGGCTGGGTGTGCGCTACCTTCCCGAGCACAAGCCGCCCACCTACGACGAGTTCGCCGACACGGCCTGCCACGCGCTGACGACGGCGCTGAGGCGGCACGACCTCGCCCCCCCGCGCCTCCTGCAGGAGCCGGGGCGGTCCCTCGTGGCCGAGGCGGGGACGACGCTCTACACCGTCGGCCCCGCCAAGCGGGTCAGCATCCCCGACGACCCGGGCACCCGCACCTACGTCAGCGTGGACGGCGGCATGAGCGACAACCCCCGCCCGCAGCTCTACGACGCCGTGTACGAGGCCGTGGTCGCCAACCGGGCCGGCCAGCCCAGGGACCGGGTGGTCACCATCGCCGGCAAGCACTGCGAGACCGACATCCTGGTCTGGGACCTCGCCCTGGGCGACACCGACATCGGCGACATCCTGGCCGTGCAGACCACGGGCGCCTACAACCACGCCATGGCCAGCAACTACAACCGCTTCCGCCGCCCCGCCGTCGTCTTCGTGCAGAACGGCCAGGCGGACGTCGTCTACGAGCGCGAGAACCTGGACGACCTGCTGCGCCAGGACCGCATCCCCGCCCGGCTGGCAAAAAGGCGCGTGTAGGGCGGGGCTTGCCCCGCCCTGCGGGAACCAAACGCCCGGCGGTGCGTAGAATAGGTAATGGAAAATTTCAACCTGAGCGTGTTCCTCATGCTGATGGTGGCGCTCGTTCTGGGCATCACCGTCCATGAGTTCGCGCACGCCATCACCGCGGACCGACTGGGAGACCCCACCCCGCGGTCGCAGGGCCGTGTCACCCTGTCGCCGCTCGCGCACCTCGACCCGGTAGGGACGCTCTTCATGGCGGTCTCCGCCGTCATCGGCTTCGGGATCGGCTGGGGGCGCCCGGTGCAGACGAACCCGAACAACTACACCATCAACCGGCGCCTCGGCCACGCCCTGGTGTCGTTTGCGGGGCCATTTTCTAACATGGTTCTCGCTGTCTTGTTCGCGATGCTGGTCCGCGCCCATGTCTTTCCGCCGGGCGACGCCTACGCGGAGCTGGTGCTGCGGATCGTCGTGGTTAACGTCCTCCTGTTCTTTTTCAACCTGATCCCGCTCTACCCGCTGGACGGGTCGCACCTGCTGGCGAACGCGCTGCCGCCGCCCCTGATGGAGGGCTACTACCGGTTCATGGCGCAATGGGGCTTTCTGCTTTTCCTCGGTCTCGCGCTTTCCGGGGTGCTCGGAAGCATTATCTGGCCGCCCGCGAGCTTTGTGATCGCATTTTTGATCGGCAGAGGTTGATGAGGCCCGGGCGGGTTTCCGGAGGTCGATCGTAGGTCATGACGGCGACGAAGAAGCGGCTCCTTTCGGGTATGAAGCCGACGGGTAACCGTGGGCTCTTGCACCTGGGCAACCTGGAAGGCGCGCTGCGCCCCTGGGTGCGGCTGCAGGACGAGTACCAGATGTTCTGCTTCATCGCCGACTGGCACGCTCTGACCACGGTCGCCGGCCCGCCGGAGTCGATCGCCCAGGCCTCGCGCATTACGGCCCTCGACTACCTCTCCGCCGGTCTCGATCCCGACAAGTGCGCCATCTTCCGCCAGTCGCAGGTGCCGCAGCACGCCGAGCTGAACCTGCTGCTCGGCATGATCACGCCGGTCTCGTGGCTGGAGCGGGTGCCCACCTACAAAGAGCACCGGGACGCGATGGAGGGCTACGAGGGCGGCGGCGCCTCGGGCCCGAGCTACGGCCTGCTCGGCTACCCCGTCCTCCAGGCCGCCGACATCCTGATCTACCGCGCCCATGCCGTGCCGGTCGGCAAGGACCAGGCCGCCCACCTCGAACTGTCGCGCGAGATCGCCCGCCGCTTTAACCACCTCTTCGGCGTCGACCTCTTCCCGGAGCCGCAGGCGATCATCAGCGACTTCACCGGCGTGCTTCCCGGCCTGGACGGGCGCAAGATGAGCAAATCGTACGGCAACGCCATCTACCTCACCGACTCCGAGGACGAGGTCGCGGCCAAGCTCAAAACCGCCTTCACCTCGCCCACCAAGATCCGCAAGACCGACCCGGGCGAGCCGGAAGGCTGCGCCGTCTGC
>JAUJNC010000479.1 GCA_030446525.1 Armatimonadaceae bacterium | reverse complement strand
CGCCCTGGAGGGCGTGGTGCGCGACCTATCCGGCGCGGACCGCTGCGTGGACGTGAAGGTCAGCCTCCCCGTGGCCTGTCAGGGCTGGCGCTGGGGCGCCGGCCCCGAGCGCGAGGTCGCGGTAAAAGGACGGGCGGCCGGCATCCGGCGGGGCGGCAGCGCGGTCTATCCGCTGGCGGCCGTCAGCGACCCCACGCTCGGGGCGGGTCTGAGCCTGGCGGTCCCCCCGACACACCCGACGCGCATCGAGACCGGCGCGGACGAGGGGGGCGTCTACGCCCTGTTCCGCGTCGGCGTCTCCCCGCTCACGAAACCCGCCAGCCGGACGCCGTTCCGGCTGATCCTGTACCGCCACGACCCGGCGTGGGGTTTCCGCGCCTCGCTCGAGCGCTACTACGCCTTTTTCCGCGAGCCGTTCTTCACGCGCCGCGTTAAAAAGATCGGCGCGTGGACGTGGCAGAACGCGTCGGACCTGATCAACCCCGACCTGTACGCCTACCACGAGGTGGGGGCGAAAACCTGGAAGGTTTACCAGGGAGCGGACGCCAAGGCGTTCGCCCAGAGCGTGTACAGCACGGGGCTGCGTCCCGGCGAGGGGCCGGTGGGGACGACCGTCGCCGAGTACGCGACCCTTTCCGACCTGGCGCGCAACGACAGGCTGGGCATCTATTCGCTGCCCTACATCATCGTGGGCCAGCGGCAGATCATCGGGCTCCCGGTCCTGCCCCCGAGCCACGAGGCCGCCCTGGCGGCCTTCGAAAACTGGACCACGGACAAGCCGATCTTGTTCGAGGGGCCGCCGCAGGCGCTCAGCTTCCGCAGCGCCGATCAGCTCAAGACGATCATCCGCAACTCCACCATCCACGACGAGCAGCACCGGCTGGACGTCGTCCGCCGCGAGTACCGGGGGCCGACGCTCACCTTCGTTCAGAACCCCGACCCCGATCTGTTCGCGGACTCGGGCAAGCCGACCGTCGCCCGCTACGCCCTGGACGAGTACCTGCCGATGCTGTTCGCCGGGTCGAAGTCCATCGACGGGTGCTACGTCGACTCGCTGGGCCGCTGGTGCGGCTTCTACAACTACCGCCGGGAGCACTTCCCCTACGCCGGCGTGCCGCTGACGTACGCGGGCGACACGCCACAGGTGTGCCTGTGGAACCTGCAGTCCCACGCCGAGTTTTTGTGGGAGCTTGGCAGGCGGCTCCATAAGGAGAACAAGATCGTCTTCGCCAACGGCGTCCACCCGGACCGGCTGATGCTGGGCTTCGCGGTCGACGTGCTGGGCATGGAGGGCTTGCCGGCGTACGACAACGAGGAGCTTTTCTACCCCCGGCGCGTCGCGGCGGGCGACAAGCCGTACACCGTCCTCAACGCGCGCGGCCACTCGAACCCCAGGGCCTGGAACTCCGCCCTGTACCTGGGGTATCTGATGGGCTGCAACACCAGGGAGGGGGCGGCCGACGAGCGCAAGTACCTGTCCGCGATCATCCGCATCAACGAGGCCGGGTGGGAGCCGGTGACCCACGCCCGGGCCACCCCCGACGTGGTCGGCGTCGAGCGCTGGGGCGCCGGCGGCAAGGGGCCGCTCTACCTCACCGTCATGAACCGCTCGAAGGGCGCCGTCCGGGCGGAGGTCCGCGTGGACCGGAAGGCCCTGCGCCTGGAAGGCAAGGCGATCCTGACCGACTTGCTTTCGGGCAAAACTTTGGAGGCGCGGGACGAGGGCGAGGGCCTGGTCCTCACCCTGCCGCTGGAGCCGGAGCAGGCGACGGCTCTTCTGCTGTCCGCACGATAAAGGACTCCAGAGGACGGTCGGCGCGCAGCGCCCTCGGGCCAGGGGTGTTCATACCCCTGGGCTGACAAGGAAACCAGACTAATGGACCTCGGTTCTACCTCGCTTGGCGGTTTAGCCGCCCTGGGAAACGGCGTGCGCAGCCGGCGGATCTCTTCGTACGACACGACGGGCGGCAACGCCGACCGGTGGGACATCCGCGCCGGCGAGACGGTGACGCTGGGGGAGATCCAGGGATCGGGCGCCGTCCGCCACATCTGGATGACGACGTCCGAGGCGGAAAAAACAGCCCGGGGCCTTCTGCAGCAGGAAGCTGAAGTCTTCCG
>JAUJNC010000048.1 GCA_030446525.1 Armatimonadaceae bacterium | reverse complement strand
GGCAAAAGCGGGTGGCGGATGGCGCCAATGTTCAACCAGTTACCGGAAAGTAGAGAGTAACCGTTTCTTTTTTTGTCAATCTCACACGGGGCAGTTTGTTGTTGTTCAGGGAAAATGTCAGTCAAGGAGCAGGTCCAGGGCTGCCTCGCGTGTGTGTCGGAAAATAAATGAGCCGCGCGCCGCCGTTGTCGGTGAACAATGGCGCCGTCGCCGCGTCCGTTATTATGTAAGTAAACGCTTACTTACAACAAAGGATCTGGGTGGGGACGATCAGACAAAAGAAAGAACAACGGCGCACCCTGCTTTTAGAGGCCGCGCTGGAACTCTTCGCGACGCACGGCTACGAGGCGACCACCACGAAAGCCATCGCCGAGCGCGCCGGGGTCACGGAGGCGATGGTCTTCCGCCATTTCGCCTCCAAGCGCGACCTGTTCCGGGCGACGGTCACCGAGTTCGGCCCGCGGCGCCTGTTCGTGGACGTGATGCAAGACCGGCCCGATCTGCCGCTCGCCGATCTGCTCACGCGCGTCGTCACCGACTATCTCGAAACCTTCTGGCAGAACCGCGCCTGGATGCGGCTGATGTTCCGGGAAAGCGGGTCTGATCCCGGCTTGTTTCACGAGTTCCGGGAGCAGAACCGCGAGCAGAACCGGCGGCTCCAGCAGCTCCTTGCCGCCCGCGCCGCGCGCGGCGAGATGCGCGCGGAGATGGTGGAAGCGGCGGTGGACGTTTTCGCCGCCGCGAACATCGGCTTCCTGCTCCGGTCGCTGCGGCAGGAGCCGAAAGACTGGACGGTGTCGCGCGACGGCTTCGTCCGCAACCTGATCGCAATCACGCTTCCGGCCCTGACGCCGGCCACGTAAGGAACGTACCATGACAGCCCGATTTGTTTCGTCCGCTTCCATCGTCGTCTTTATCGGCGCGGCAACAAGCCCGGCAAGGGTGCAGGACAAGCCCGCTCCCGCGCCGGCCCTCTCCGAGGCCGCGTACAAGCTTGCCGGCGGACCGTACGCCGTGGAAACCGTCGAAGAGATCGTCCTGCGCGACAAAACGCGCAGTAAAGACCTGCCCGTCTACATCAGCTACCCGAAGGCGGGCGGCCCCTTCCCGGTCATCGTCTTCTCGCACGGGACGGGAGGTTCGGGCCGGAACGTCGCGACCCTCACGAAGTTCTGGGCCGGCCACGGCTACGTCTGCCTGAACCCCACCCACGCCGACTCGATCGCGCTGCGCAAGGAGAACGCCGCGGGCGGCGTCACTGGCATCGTCGGGCGGGCGACGCGCGACGCGTCGGGCGGCGTTGAGCGGGCAAAAGACGCCTCGTTTCTTCTCGACTCACTGGACGAATTGGAGGTCAAAGTCCCCGGCCTGAAAAACAAGATGGATCGCCGGCGCATCGGGGTCGGCGGCCACTCGCTGGGCGCGTACACCGCCCAGCTCATCGGCGGCGCGACCGTGGACGTTCCCGGCAAGACCGGCCCGCAGAGCTTCGCCGACAACCGCGCCAAAGCCGTCCTGCTCCTTTCCGGGCAGGGATCGGGGCAGCAGGGGCTGACGCGCCGCTCGTGGGAGGCGTTCACGCGCCCCCTGATGAGTGTGACCGGCTCGCTCGACCGGGGCGCGCAGGGCCAGAGTCCGGGGTGGCGGCGGGAGCCGTTTCAGTACAGTCCCCCCGGCGACAAGTACCATCTTTACATCGAGGGCGCGCACCACGGCTCCTTCACCGGAAGGTTCGCGGAAGGCGGCAGGACGCGAGGCGGCGGCGTGGGTCAGCCGGGCAACCAGACAGCGATCTTCGGCTACGTCAAATCGGCGACCGTGGCCTTCTGGGATGCTTACCTGAAGGGCGACGCCAAAGCGAAAGCCTATCTCCAGTCCGGCGCCCTGGCGGATGACCGTCAGCAGACCGCGAAACTATCCAGGAAATAACAGGAAATAAGAGGAGGGAACTACCATGTTCAGGCGAGCTTCGAGTCTTTTCTGTGGCGTGTTGCTCTTGTTGCCCTGCGCCGCGATGCCGGTGAGCGCGATCCGCGCCCAGGCCGGTGCGCCACCAAGTCCCGGGGACCACTGGTCGGTCATCAACGTGGGCGGGCTGGCGCGCCGGTACCTGCTGCACGTGCCGCCCGCTTACACCGGGGCACAGCCGACGCCGCTCGTCCTCGTCTTCCACGGCGGCGGCGGCAACGGCGTGCCGGCCGCGCAGCGGTTTGGCTTCAGCGAGCTGGCGGACCGGCGCGGCTTCCTGGTCGCGTACCCCGAAGGGATCGACGGCTGGAACGACGGGCGCGACAACCCGTCGCAGCAGTACGATGATGTCGGCTTCGTCCGGGCGCTGCTGGGCGAATTGAAGCGGACCCTGAACGTGGACGCGCGCCGCGTGTTCGCGACCGGCGGCTCCAACGGCGCCCTCTTTTCGCAGCGGCTGGCGTGCGAGCTGTCCGACCAGTTCGCCGCGATCGCGCCGGTTTCGGGAACGATGGCCGAGCGGCTCGCGCCGCAGTGCGCGCCCGCGTACCCGATCTCGGTGGTTGAGTTCCACGGCAAGGCGGATCGGCTGGTGCCCTACAGCGGGGGGGGCGCCGGGCGCGGCGGGCGCGGGCGGTCGGTGGTCCCGTCCGTGGCGCGCGGGGTGCGGCCCGACGGGTGCCTGGCGCCGCCGCAGATCGCCGCCGAGCCGGGCCGGGACCCGCACGAGGGGCCGCGGGTGCGGCGCGAGGCGTATGCGGTCGGGAGCAACCGGGGCGTCGGTAGCGTCGTGCTGTACGCCATCCAGGGCGGCGGGCACGCCTGGCCCAACGTCGCCGTGAGCGACCCGCTCAGCGGTCCCGTCTGCCGGGACATCAACGCCACACAGATCATCTGGGACTTCTTCGCGCAACACCCCAAACCGGAAGCGAGGCGTATGCCAGGCCCGGCGAAAAACGAGCCAGAACGGAAAGAATGACTTCGCCGTCAGCCACCTGGAGACCGGCAGCCGAAACATCGGAAAGCCTGTTTGCGCAACCGACATCCGTTAAGTCGGACGCGGGCAAACATTTTTGCCTTGGCAAAGGCAATGCACGGATAAGGAAGGAACCATGAATCGTCAACGAACCGCCCGGTGGACGCCGGGCCTCCTGATCGGACTTTGTGCCTGCTGGCCCAACCGGCGGCGATGGCGCAGGCTGGTCCAGAAGACCATGCCCTACGGCGGCGCCACCCGCACCTGGTATGAGCACGTGCCGCCCTCCTACGACGGCTCCCGGGCGGTGCCGCTGGTGATCAAACCTGCACGGCAGCGGTGGCACCGGCGCTGCCGTCGAACCGAACTCGGGATGGACCCCGAAATCGGACGCGGAGGGCTTTATCGTGGTTTATCCCAACGGGGGCACGCCCGTTCCTCAGTCCCGCGGCTGGAGCCTGGAACACCTATTTTCAGGACCCGTCCCCGACGACGTGGGGTTCCTGCTCGCGCTCATCGACCGGCTTAAAACGGATTACTGCATCGACGCGGATCGCGTCTACATGAGCGGGCACGGCAACGGCGCCTCGATGACCAACACCTTCGCGAGCGTGCACGCCAACGTGCTGGCCGCCATCGCGCCGGTGTCCGGGGCCTGGATCACCACCTTCAACCTGCCCGAATCGCTCTTGACACCGAACGCGCCCCTCCCCGTCTGGACCTGGCGCGGCCAGAACGAGAACTTCACCACGGGCTTGCAGCCCCGGCCGGTCCAGGACCAGCGGCAAAAGCAGTTCTGGATCGCATAACCGGGCGAATCCCGCCCCGCAGGTTGTGGTGGATAGCGATGGCAGGTACACGTACACTACGGAGATTTATACCGGCGGCGACGCCGAAGTCCGCTTTACCGAGGTCGCACGCCAAAGTCACGCTTACCGTCCGGAATACAGCATCAAGATCTGGGACGAGTTCTTCTCTCAGCAACGCCGCCGATACGACTACGACTTCACGCCGGTGACCGACCTGATCCAGGACGCCGTGAACAGCGTCCCGCTCCAGGGCGCCTCGCTGCTCCTGATCAAGGACGGGCGCGTCATCTATCAGCGGGCGTTCGGCGGTTACACCCTGGACACCCAAGTGCCGATCGCGTCCGCCACCAAATGGCTGTCGGGGGCGGTCATCATGTCGCTGGTGGACGACGGCATCCTGTGCCTGGACGATCCGGTTTCGCGGTACCTGCCCAGCTTCACCGGCCTCAAGGGCACGATGACCGTCCGGCAGATGTTTTCCCACACGTCCGGCCTGCCCGGGGACCATCCCAGCCTCGACAACCCGTTCCTTACGCTGGCCCAGAGCGCCAACCAGATCGCCCAGACGAGCCTTCACCCCTCCGGGGACCCAGTTCGTGTATGGCGGCGCGTCGATGCAGGTCGCCGGTCGGGTGGCGGAGGTCGCGAGCGGGCGGTCGTGGGCCACCCTGTTCGCCGAGCGGATCGCGACCCTCAACCTGACCAGCACGAGCTTCCCCTGCCCAACCCGCGGGTCCCCGGCGGCGCGCGATCCAGCCTGCGCGACTACGGTAACTTCCTGCAGATGGTCCTGAACGGCGGCGTCTTCAACGGCCGGCGCGTTTTGTCGGCGGCGGCGGTGGAGATGCAGCGCGATCAGACCTTCGGGGCGCCCATCGTCCTCGCCGCACACGTACTTCGGCAACGGGGACGTGCGCTACGGCATCGGCGTGTGGCGGGACCTCGTGGACGCGCAGGGCGACGCGATCCAGGTGAGCAGCCAGGGGGCGTTCGGGTTCTCCCCTGGATCGACAACCAGCGCAAGCTGGTCGGGGTGTTCCTGGTCCAGAATCAGGCGCAACGTGTACGGCTTGGTGGAACAGATGCAGCAGATGATCCGCGACATCCTCGACGCCACCCCGTGCAACACGCCGCCGACGGTGACCATCACCAGCCCGGCGAACGGCGCCTCCTTCACGGCCCCGGCGCGCATCACGATCAGCACGAGCGCGCCGGATTGTGACGGCGCCATCCACAAGGTGGAGTTCTACGCGGGCACGCGGCTGCTGGGCACGGACACCAGCAGTCCGTATCGCTTCCGATGGAACAACGTGCCCGCCGGCAGCTACACCCTGACGGCGAAAGCGAGCGACAACCAGAGTGCCGCCACGGTGTCAAGCCCGGTCAGCATCACGGTCCGGCGCCGCTGACCAACAGGTACGACAACATCTTTCGGCCCCGGGCAGGAGGCCCCACTTTTTTCTCGGAATGCTTGACACCGGCATCTCCCTGTGGTAGAATTTCGGAAACCGGTTTCTGAAATCGGTTTCCGGAACGTCCTGTGGAAAGAAGAAACGGGTGCCAGTATCCATACGTGAAGTGGCGGAGCGCGCCGGTGTGTCGCGCGGCACGGTCTCTAAGGTACTAAGTAACAACCAAGGGGCCCAGATTGCGCGGGCAACTCGGGAAAGGATCCAGAAGGCGGCCGCCGAAATGGGCTACCATCCGAGCGCCGTCGCCCGCGGTCTGGCCGGCAAGCGCATGAACACCCTGGGGATCGTCGTCGCCAAGGAGAATTCCTTTGTAGCGACAAGTCCTTACTTCGCCGCCGTCCTGGACGGCATCCTCGGGATCGCGATGCGCGAGCGTCAGGACACGATGCTCTTCACCGGCCATCTCTGGTGCGAGGCGGAGCACCACTTGCCGGTCTTCTATGACGGGCGTTGCGACGGCCTTCTCTTGATCTCCCCCTCGGTCAACGGCGACAGCATCCCGGCCCTGCTGGAGGCGGGGATCCCGTTCGTCCTCGTTAACGAGCATAGCAGCGACCCGCGCGTCACTACCGTGGGCGTGGATAATGTGGCAGCAGCCCGGGACCTGACCGCCTACCTGCTGGAGCGGGGGCACCGCCGTATCGCGCTGCTCAGCGGGTTCCCTTCCGAAGGCAATGTTGCCGACCGCCGCGAGGGCTACCGGCGGGCGTTGGAGGCGCTCGGGATCGGCTATGACGCGTCTCTGGTTGTGCCGGGCACGTACCTGGAAGAATCCGGCTACGAGCGCGCGCAGGCGCTGATGCGCCTCCCCAAGAGGCAGCGTCCGAGCGCCCTCTTCTGTGGCAGCGACCAGATCGCCCTGGGCGTCCTGCGCGCCCTGGAGGAGCTCGGCATCCGGGTTCCCGGGGATGTTTCCGTGACCGGCTTCGATGACATCCCGGCGGCGGCGACGAGCCGCCCCGCGCTCACGACCGTTCGCCAGCCGATGCGGCGTCTGGGTGAGCGTTCCGCCGAGCTGTTACTGGCTCACATCTCCGGCCAGATCGCCGGGGGCCGCAAGGAGGTGCTGCCGACAGAGCTTATTGTTCGCGGTTCCGTCGCCCCGCCAGGCTCAGCCTGATGGCGCTATGCACGTTTGTCATGAGCAGGCACAGAGGCCCTGCTCACCTTTAACCCGGAGGTTGTTCAATGGAAAAGAACACAGCGATATGTCGGAGCATGCCGCAGCGTGCCTTCACCCTGATCGAACTGCTCGTCGTGATCGCGATAATAGCGATCCTCGCCGCCATCCTGTTCCCCGTCTTCGCCCAGGCCCGCGAGAAGGCGCGGATGGTGGCCTGCCTGTCCAATACCAAGCAGATCGGCTTGGGCATCATGCAGTACGCCCAGGACTACGACGAGGTACTCCCCACGCTGGGTGAAAATCTCGCCGGCGATCGCTGGTTTCAGAAGCTCCAGCCTTACGTCAAGAACTACGAAGTCTTCACCTGCCCAACAACAAGGTTTCGACCTCCACGGGTTCAACCAGAGCCGGGTTCGGCTGGAACTACAGTATCGGCTGGGCCGGCGGGGGTTCGGGCTACAGCCTGGCCCAGATCGCCAAGCCCGCCGCCACCATCATCGCCGGCGACGCCGGTGTCGACGGCTTCGGTGGCTGGATTATCTACGCCCAAGACCCGCGCGAGGTGGTCAGGGCCGTCACGAGCTTCACCAGAGCGACCATCGGCAACCATGCCCAGTTCCGGCACCACATGACCAAGAGCTTCCCGATCACGGCGAGTGACGGCGGCTCGTCGCAGGTCATGCCGCTCGAGGGCCGGTGCAGCTTCGTGTTTCTGGACGGCCACTCCAAGTCCCTCAGCCCGGACACGGCGTTCGAGAAGGGTCAGGGCACCCCGCCCATGGAAGACGGCCAGGCGCTGAGCGTGGCGCCACAGTTTACGAGTTACCACAACACCGAGTACGTGCTGTGGAACATCTACTAACAGGTCACTTCCGCACCGCAGGCCGCAGGGGCGCCGGACCCGCCCCTGCTTCCGTGAAGAACAAGGCGCACCTGACCAAACAGGAAAGCCCCACCTTATGGGGGGAGTAAGGAGCGGATCTTGAGCGGCTTTTTTCTTGTGCTGACGACCATGCTGGCTTCGGCCGTGGAGTTCGTCGAGACCCTGACCATCGTGCTGGCCGTCGGCCTCACCCGCGGCTGGAGATCCGCCCTGCTGGGGGTCGCACTCGCCCTGCTGGCCCTGACGGCGATCACGGTGATCTTCGGCTTCACCCTGGCCGAGCACGTCAACACGGTGGCGCTGCACCTCGTGATCGGCGTGCTGCTGCTGATTTTCGGACTGCAATGGCTCCGGAAAGCCGTGCTGCGCTATGCGGGCCTCAAAGCCCTGCACGATGAAGAGGCCATCTTCGCCACCGAAGTCAAAGAGTTGAGCGCGGCGGAGAAGAGAGGTGGCGCGATCGACTGGTTCGGCTTCATGGTCGCCTTCAAGGGCACGTTCCTCGAGGGCCTGGAGGTCGTCTTCATCGTCATCAGCTTCGGCCTCAGGGCACAGAACGTGGCCCTGGCGGCCGCGGGGGCGGCGGCCTCCGCCGTGATCGTGCTCGTAGCCGGTCTGTTCTTGCACAAGCCGCTCTCGCGCGTGCCGGAGAACCTGATGAAGTTCTGCGTCGGCCTCGCCCTGGTCACCTTCGGCACCTACTGGGCGGGCGAGGGCGTCGGCATCCACTGGCGGCTGGGCGACTGGATGATCCTGGTGATCCTGGCGGTCTACATGCTGTTCTGCGGTGGCCTGATCCAGACGCTGCGCCGCCGGAGCGTTCCCGTTCTGAAGGAGGAGGCGGCATGAAATACATCACGGGCTTTTTTCGCTTCTGGTATGACTTTCTCATCGGCGACTCCTGGAAGATCGCGCTGGGCGTCGTCCTGGTGATCATCGCGACACGGTGGGTGATCGCTGCGAGCCCCAATCTCGCCGGCGTCGCGGAACCGGTCTTCTTTGCCGCCCTGCTCGCCGTCTTCGGCGGAGTGCTTCTGAGCGAAGCCAGGAAACCGCCCGCGTAGGCGAACGAGGACGAACACAGGATGCAAGCAAAGCAGGCCACCGCCTCTTCGGAGACGACCCCATTGCGCCTTGGCGTCATCGGATGCGGCTGGTTCGCCCGCAACCATCTGCACGCGTGGCGCGAAATCGCGGACGTGGAGCTGGCGGCGGTGTGTGACCGGGACCCGGCACGCGCCGAGGAAGCCGCGCGTGCCTTCGGCGCGGCGCGCTGGTATGGTGAGGCGGAAGAGATGCTGGCCGCCGAAGGCCTGGACTTCGTCGACATCGTCACCAACCCGCCCAGCCACCGGCCGCTGGTTGAGCTGGCGGCGCGCCGCGGGGTCGGCGTCATCTGCCAGACGCCGATGGCCTGGTCCCGGGACGACGGCCGCGCGATGGTCGAGGCCTGCCGGCAGGCTGGCGTGCCCTTCATGGTGCACGAGAACTTCCGCTGGCAGGCGCCCATGCGCCAGGTGCGCCGGCTGCTGGACGCGGGCAGCATCGGCCGGCCCTTCTTCGGCCGCATCAGCTGGCGCACCGCCTACAGCCCGTATGAGGATCAGCCGTGGCTGCGCGAAACCGAGCGCTTCATCGTGCTCGAGCTGGGGGTGCATCTTTTGGATCTGGCGCGCTTCTTCCTGGGCGAGCCGCGCTCGCTGTTCTGCCAAACGCGGCGGGTAAACCCGGCGATCCGGGGCGAGGATGTCGCCACGATGCTGCTGGAGTTCGAGGACGCCACCTGCCTGGTGGACTGCAGCTTCGCCACGCCGACCGAGCACGAGATCTTTCCGCAGACCACGGTCACGCTCGAGGGGCCGGGCGGCGTGATCCACCTGGGCCACGATTACCAGCTGCAGCTTATCCGTCCGGGCGCGATGGAGGTTTGCACACTGCCGATCCCGCGCCACGATTGGGCCAGCCCGCCGATGCACGCCGTACAGGACAGCGTGGTGAACATTCAGCGGCACTGGGTCGAATGTCTGCGGGCAGATCGGCCCCCGGAGACGAGCGGCGCGGGCAACCTGCGGGTGTTGGACCTGGTCTTCGGGGCGTACGAGTCCGCCGAGCGCGGCGTGCTTTATCGTCCGGGCGGGGACTTGTGAAAGGCGTGCGCACCATGCAGACGTTTCGTTTCGCGCTCACCGGCGACCTTTGCGACCACCGGGGCAGGAGCGAGCGGGGCGACCTGGGGCTGGCCGCGCTGGAAGGGGCGCCCTTCATCGAGCGGCACGCCCTGGGGCAGCAGGCCCCCGGCCCCGATCTCGAGGTGACGCCCGAGCAGATCGCCACGCTCCACGGCCTGCTGGTGCTGGGGCCCTGGGTGAAGCGCGGCACGTTCGCCGGCGGCGCGAAAAACCTGGTGGTCATCGGCCGGTGGGGGGCGGGCTACGACAAGATCGATCTGGCCGCCTGTACCGAGAACGATGTCGCCCTGTTCACCGCGCCACAGGCGCTCCGGCATCCGACCGCCTCGTCGGCGCTGCTGTTTATGCTGGCCCTGGCCAAGCGGCTGACCGAGCAAGAAAGGGTGGCGCGTGCGGGGCGCTGGGACCGTCTGAGCGGTGTCATCGGCACGGAGATCCAGGGGCGGACCCTGGGCATCATCGGCCTGGGGCACAGCGGCCGTGAGCTGACACGCCTGGTGGCCCCCTTCGCCATGCGTGTGCTCGCCTACTCGCCCCACGCCGACCCGGCCCAGGCCCGGGAACTGGGCGTCCGGCTTGCCCCTCTGGACGAGGTGCTGCGTGAATCGGACTTCGTGAGCCTCCATGCGCGCCTCGGCCCGGCGACACGGCATCTGATCGGGGCGCCCCAGCTTGCCCTGATGAAGCCGGGCGCCTACCTCATCAACGTCGCCCGCGGCGGACTCGTCGACCAGGACGCCCTGGTGGCGGCCCTGCGCGAGCGCCGGATCGCCGGGGCCGGGCTGGATGTCTTCGAGGTCGAGCCGCTGCCGGCCGGCGATCCCCTGACCCGGCTCGAAAACGTCATCCTCACGCCCCATCTCGCGCCCTCTACCGCCGATGCCTGGCTGGCGACCGGCGGGGCCATGGCGGCGGGCCTGCTGAAGGCGGCGCGGGGACAGGTCCCCGATCACGTTGTCAATACCGAGGTGCTGCGCCGCCCTGGTTTTCACGCCAAGCTAGAGCGCTTTGCCGCGAACGAGACGAAAGGAATTCTCGATGCATAGTTTGTCACGATGGATCATCCCCACGATTGCGATTGCCGTCATCGGTGTCCCCCCTGTCATTGCTGCCGAAGCGCCGAAACCGGCGCCGCCCGCGCCGCCGGAGGTGACGCTGGTGCCCGTGTTGCAGGACCCGCTGACCTCGGCGGACCCGGTGGCCGGAGAAGGCTCCAAGAAGGTCAAAGGCGGGCAGTTCACGCCCCAGGGCTGGAAGACCACCGCCAACGGGGATCAGATGGTGATCGAGGTCGCGGAGGCCCACGGCTTCGAAGGGGCGCTGGAGATCGACCTGATCGGCCTGGACTGGGCCAAGGCCAACACCAGCCACAACCAGGACAAGATCGCCTTTCTGAGCATGTTCTCGAACCCGGGCGGCTGCCCGCACGTGACCCACAGCGGCACCAACCTGGACGCCCTGTGGATGCTGCGCACCGGCAGGAAGCCGGACAACACCCCGCTCTTCGGCCAGGGGTTCAAGGTGTACTGGTCGGCCCGGGGGGCGTCGCAGGCCGAGCCCAGCGGGTACTCGGAGCGGATCCCGCTCCCGTTCGAACGGAATACGTGGGCCGGATGGAAGGAAGGCACGAACACGATCCGCGTGTTCTGGAGCAAGACCCGGTACCGCTTCGGCGTCCTGGTCAACGGCGAGAAGGTCTTCGAGGTGCCCTACGAGGACCAGATCCGGCCGTTCAAGTACGTCTTCATCGGCAAGTCGGCGGAGTTCGATTCGCTGGTAGGCCCGGTGTTCGCGAACCTGCGGGTGTACGGCGCGGAGAAGGGGCATGTCTCCGCGGTCGAGATCCCGGAGGTATTGATCAGCGTGCCGGGCAGCGGGACGGTCTTCGAGCCGGGGGCGGCGATCCCCATCCTGGTCGCGCCGCGCGTCGAGGGTCGCCAGATCACCAAGGTCGAGTTCTTCCAGGGCAGCGAGAAGATCGGCGAGGACACCAAGCGCCCGTTCGGCATCACCTGGGACCCGGGGCGCGCGGGCCGGTATGAGATCACGGCCAGGGCCTCCGACGCAAGCGGGGCGAAGCTGGTGACGCCCGCGAAGTATGTGATCGTGTCAGGGGAGGGGGGACAATGAAAATCGCGGTCATCGGGGGCGCGGGGGCGATGGGCTGCGCGCTCGGCGGGGCGCTCGCCGAGGCGGGGAACGAGCTCGCCCTGGTGGACGTGGCAGCGGCGGCCGTGGAGGCGATCAACCGGGACGGCCTGCGCATCCAGAGCAAGACGGGGGAGGTGCGCGTGGTGCGGGTTCCGGCCACGACCGACCCGGCGCATGTCGGACCCACCGACCTGGTCGTCGTGTTCGTCAAGTGCTACCACACCGAAGCCGCGCTGCGCGCCGCCGCCCCGCTCCTGGGCCGAGACACCGTCGTCCTTTCGCTCCAGAACGGCTGGGGCAACGCCGAGCGCATCGCCGGGATCGTCGACAGGGAGCGCCTGCTGGTCGGCGTCACCTACCACAGCGCGACCGTCCTGGGTCCGGGACACATCCTGCACGCCGGGCAGGGCATGACCTTCCTCGGCGAGCTGGACGCCAGCCCAAGCGACCGGCTGGCCCGCGTCGCCGCCGTGTTCCGCGGCGCCGGTTTGGAGGTGACGCCGACGGAGGCCGTTCTCACCGAAATCTGGAAGAAGCTGGCACTGAACGTGTGCACGCTGCCGACCTCCGCCCTCCTCCGGCTGTGCGCGGGGCAGCTTGTCGAACACGAGGGCACCCGGCGCCTGATGCGCGCCCTGCTGCGGGAAACGGTTTCGGTCGCCCGCGCGCAAAACATCCCGCTCGATGAGGAGGAGCGCTGGGAAACCATCACCGGCCTGCTGGGGCGGGCCGCCGGGGCGAAGTCGTCCATGCTGCAGGACGTGGAGAAGGGCCGGCGCACGGAGATCGACGTCATCAACGGCGCCATCGTCGCGGCGGGGAAGCGCGCGGGCGTGGCGACGCCCTGCAATGACACGATGGTCTGGCTCGTCCAGTCCCTGGAAGCGACGCTCGCGTAGAAAGGGCCGCATGGCAACAACGATCCGGTTCTTCGGCGTGGCCGGTTACGAGATCATCACCGAGGCGGGCCGCCATATCCTGCTCGACCCGTTCCTGGACGAGAACCCCGGCAGTCCGGTCAAGTCACGCGATTTGGAACGGGTGGACCTGATCCTCGTCTCCCACGCCGCGTTCGACCACCTGGGCGATACGGAAAGATCGCCCGCCGCACCGGCGCGCCCGTCGTCTGCGGCGGCGAGGTCAAGGCGTACCTGATGGCGCGGGGCATCCCCGGGGAACAGATCCGCGCCACCACCTGGGGCATCGCCGTCGAGGTCGCCCAGGTCGCGGTCCGGCCCGTCGAGTGCCACCATTGGTCCCAGATCCGGATGCCGGACGGCACCCACGCCTCCGGCGTGCCGATGGGCTTTGTCGTTTACGCCGATCCCGGCGTCCGGTTCTACCACTATGGCGATACGGCCCTTTTCAGCGACCTGAAGCTGATCGCCGAGTTGTACCAGCCCACCATCGGGTGCCTCGGCATCGCGAACCCCCGGGAGATCCTGCACCGGGTGACTGGGCCGGGACGCATGCTTTCGGCGAGATGAGTCCGCGCGAAGGGGCGATGGCCGCCCGGTGGCTGGGCCTGGACACTGTCTTGCCTTGCCATTACATCGACCCGGACTGCCCCGAGGTGGAGGAGTTCGAATACCATCTGGACGAGCAACAGGAACGCGGCGGCGGGTGCCCTGATCGTAGTTCTGAAACCGGGCGACGCCATCACGGCGGCGTCAGAAAGCGAATAGAGGCGCAATGTGCGTGCCGTTATCATGGACGCCCCGCACGAGATGCGCGTCGGCGAGTGGGAAACGCCCCGGCCGGGGACCGGCGAGGTGCTGGTCGCGGTCGGGGCTGCGGGGATCTGCGCAGGCGACCTGCACATCTATCACGGCAAGAGCCCCTATGCCCGCTATCCGGTCATCGGCGGCCACGAGGTCGCGGGCGTGGTGGAAGCCGTCGGCGCGAACGTGGCCGGCGTCGGCCCGGGAACGCGTGTCACCGTGGAACCCTTTCTCGGGTGCGGCGCGTGCTACCCTGCCGCATCGGCAAGTCCAACTGCTGCGTCAAGCTCCCGATCCTCAGCGACGCGGCCGGGCGGCTACGCCCAGTACCTGGCCGCCCCGGCCAGCCATGTCCACCCCGTGCCCGACGGCCTGTCGCTGGCGTGGGCCTCGTTCGCCGAACCCGTCGCCATCGCCGTCCAGGCGTGCCGCCGCGCCGGTGCGTCTGTCGGCGAATATGTGCTGATCCTCGGGTGCGGCCCCATCGGGCTGGCCCTCATCGAGGTCGCCAGGGCGCGCGGCGCCCGCGTGGCGGCGGCGGACGTGCTCCCCGACCGGCTGGCGATGGCCGCCCGGCTGGGGGCGGAAACCGTCGCCGCAGATGATGCCCTCCTGCAAACGGTGCTCGACCGGACGGGCGGCGAGGGCGCGCCGCTCGTCATCGAGGCGACCGGCGACCCCGCCGCGATGGAGAAGACCGTGGATCTGGTGAGCGCGGGCGGGCGCATCGTGATCGTTGGCCTGGCGAAACCGGGCGTCGGGGTCACCTTCCCGGTCCTGGACCTCACGCGCAAGGAGATAGCCCTGCTTGGCTCGCGGGCGTCGGTGGACTGCTTCCCCGAAGCGCTGGCGCTGCTCGCGAGCGGGGCGATCTCGTACCCCGAGGTCGCCACCCACTTCCCCCTGTGGGACGCGCCCGGCGTCTTTGCCGATCTGGCCGAGGACCCGGCTCGGATCCACAAAGGCATACTGATTCTGGAGGAGAAGCGATGAGACTCTATACGTTCGAGGCCGACGGTCAGCGACGGCTCGGGGCGGGACGGGAAGGACGGCTGGCGGACCTGAGCGCGGCCCTGCCCAGTGATATGCTGTCTCTGATTCAGGCGGGCGAGGCAGGACTTGCGGCTGCGCGCGCGGCGCTGGCATCCGGGGCAGGCGAGACCTATGAGCTGGGTCGGGTGCGCCTTCTCGCGCCGCTGCCGCGTCCGGGGAAGATCCTCTGCTCCGGCATCAACTACCGGGGACACCTGGAGGAGAACCCCGGCGCCGTGCTGCCCCAATTCCCCTTCTTCTTCGCCAAGCTGCCGAGCGCAGTGATCGGCCCCGGCGAGCCGATCGTCAAGCCCGGCATGAGCGAGCAACTGGATTACGAGGTGGAGCTTGCGGTGGTTATAGGACGGACGGTGCGAAGCGCGTCCCCCGCCCAGGTTATGGACGCCGTCTTCGGCTACACCATCCTGCACGATGTTTCGGCGCGCGATGTACAGTTCACCGACAGCCAGATCACGCTGGGCAAGAATTTCGACACCTTCGCCCCGATCGGTCCCTGCGTCGTCACCAAAGAGGAGATACCCGATCCGGCGAACCTGAGCCTGAGGACATGGGTGAACGGCGAGATGCTTCAGGACGGCACGACGCGCGACTGGGTCTTTCCCCTGCCGCAACTGCTCTCCAAGCTTTCGCAGGTGATGACCCTGGAACCCGGCGACATCGTGACCACCGGCACGCCCGCCGGGGTGGGGTACTTCCGAAAGCCGCAGGTATTCCTCCATCCCGGTGATACCGTTGTGCTGGAGATCGAGGGCATTGGGCGGCTGGAGAATTCGGTTGTCGCGCAGAATTGAGGTGACTGTTTTAAGCGCACAGAGAACCGAAGGTTCGCCGTCCTGCGGCGAGCTCGACCCGCGGGGAAAGATTCACCTGCCCATAGGGATTGCCAACACGCTCGACACGCTCAAGACGTTTGTTGAGGCCGAGGGCGGCTTTTCGCCGGGCTTTGGCAGCTACGGCATCTCCTTCTGGCTGCTGGATAAGCAGAGCGGAAGGTTAACTGCACCGACCCAGGAGGGCGTGGCTTGCGAGCACGGCTTCGGTGGCGTCGGGCAGCTCATCCCGTGGTCGGTGTGGAGCCAGGGAGACGTGAGCGTCAAGACGGAAATCTGTCAGGTCCGGCACCCATCGCCTCAAGGCGATATCTTCGTGGTAGGTGCCCGCGTTCATGTCGCGAATCAGGGAGAGCAGACGCTCCTCCCCGCACTCTACGCGGCGCTGCGCCCACTCGGGCCGGCGGGCGGACCCGTCCATCAACTTGCGGTGAGCGAAGAGGGGAACGCCCTGGTCGTGGAGGGCCACGCCGCGCTGCTGACGGACACTAATGCCAGCGCCTCTGGGGTGCTTGCGACCGACACCATCGCCCAGTGGGCGCTCGCGGGCGATATGCCGAAGGAAAAAAACGCGGCCTCGCCGGAGGGGGATTGCTCGGGTGCACTGCGCTTCGATCTCCTGCTGCCGCCGGGGCAGACGAAAACCCTGAGCTTTGTCTGTCCTGTTCTGCCGGGCCGGCGGGCGGTCGAGCACCGTTGGGATGGCAGAAGCGAGTGGGCGCAGCTGGACGAGGCGGTGCCAAACCCCACGGAGGGCGGCACGCTGCAGCCTGATCCGGGCCTGGCGTACTTCCAGCGGATCAACCCCGGCGGGCTGTTTGAGACGGCGGCTTCCTACTGGGCGGACTGGGCCGGGCGCGTTTCGATCACGCTCCCCGATCCGCGCTGGGCGGAGTGCTTCGCGGCCATCGCCGGACACGTGGCGCTGTGCATGAACGAGGGGGCGCCAGACGTGTCCGTCACCAATTATAACGTGTTCAACCGTGACGGTGTCTATGTCGCTAGTATTCTGCAGAAGTCTGGTCATCTTGACCTTGCCGCGGAGGCCCTGGATTACTTCCTCAGTCACCCCTTCAATGGCCGCGTTTACCCTGAAGCGGACAACCCTGGACAGATCCTATGGCTCCTGGGCCAGCACTGGCGCTTCGTCTGCGATAAAGGGTGGCTCATTCGCATCTATCCCTGCGTGCAGAAGCTTGATGACATGATTCGGTATTACCGCACTTCTCCGGGGCCGCACTGGGTCTGCCCCACTAGCCTGGACTTTGGCGATGCCGTGCCCGCCAAGGAGCGTCAGGATCTCAAGCCGGGGCGGTGCGACGGCTTTCATCCCGAGTACACCGAAGCATTCGATATCGCCGGTCTGCGAGCGGCGGTCCTGCTTGCCGAGGCGTACGGCAGGGAGGAGGATGCGGACGCCTGGCGCAGCCTGGCCGAGGAACTGTTCCAAAGCTATGACCAAGCATTCGGCGGCCATCTTGGGCGTGAATATGGTAGCTACTGTGTGCTCTGGCCGTGCCGTTTGTACCCCCTCGAGGCGGGCAAGGGTTATGAGCAGTTCAAGGAGGTGGGCGCGCAGACGCCGACTGGCTGGCGCTACTTCCCGCTGGCAACGGCGCACCAGGGGCTCTTGGCCGGCAATCGCGAGGCAGGTTACAAGACGCTGGATCGGCACTTGGACCACGAACAGATGCGCGGGTGGTACGCCCTTGACGAGGGCGGCAGGAGCGGCTCGGGCGGCTGGAAGCATGTGCGCACAACGTGGGACGCGAGCGTCGCCATGCCGCATGGGTGGTCCATCGCCGAACTGCATCTGCTGTTGCGCGACAGCCTCGTCTTCGAAGACGGCGATTGTCTGGTGCTTTTGGCCGGTGTGCCTCCCCAATGGTTTACGGCGGGGGAGGTGATGGCAGTGGAGCATCTGCCAACCCATTACGGTGCTTGCTCCTTCCGATACGCACCTGCACAACACGGGGCCATGCTGACCCTGTCGGTTGCGGCCGTTCCGCCGGCGGGTTTCGTGCTGCGCCTACCGGCGACCCTGAACGCACGGGCGCTCGTAAACGGGCACAGGCTGCGGTCCCTGGAAAATGGGGATGTCCTTCTTCCCTCAGGCACGAAGCACGCTCGGATTGAGTTCATTGATCAGCGCTGATTCGGGAGGCGGTTCATCCGGCTTACCGTCAGAACGAGAGGACACTTTTTTGACTATCCCTTCGGACTATGCGGAACGCGTCTATGCCGGTGTGCTCGGCAAGATCATCGGCGTGTACCTGGGCCGCCCCTTCGAGCAATGGTCCCACGAGCGCATCCTGGCCGAACTGGGCGAGATACAGTACTACGTGCATGAGAAGCGCGGTGTGCCCCTCATCGTCACCGACGACGACATCTCCGGCACCTTCCTCTTCCTGCGCGCCCTGCCGGATAACGGAAACGACCCCAACCTTACCCCTGCTCAGATCGGCTGGACGTGGCGCAACTATCTGATCGAGAAGCGAACCGTCCTCTGGTGGGGTGGCCTGGGCAACTCCACCGAGCACACGGCGTTCCTGCGCCTGAAAGCGGGCATCGAAGCGCCCGAATCGGGCAGCGTCGCCACCAACGGCAAAGTGGTCGCCGAGCAGATCGGGGCGCAGATCTTCATCGACGGCTGGGCGATGGTGTGTCCCGGCGACCCGGAGCGGGCCGCCGATCTGGCGCGGCGCGCCGCCAGCGTCAGCCACGACGGGGAGGCGATCTACGGGGCGCAGGTCGTCGCCGCGATGGAGGCGCAGGCCTTCGTCGAGTCCGACCTGAACAAACTCCTTGACACGGCCAGTGGTCTGATCCCCAAGGGCTCCACCATCTACGCCCTGATCCAGGACCTGCGACAGTGGCGCGCGGAGGAGCCCGACTGGAAGAAGACCTTGGGGCGGCTCCAGGAGCGCTACGGCTATGAGAAATTCGGCGGGGGCTGCCACATGGTTCCCAATCACGCCGTCATCCTGCTGGGTCTCTTGTATGGCGACGATGACTTCCAGAAGTCACTAATGGTGACAAACACCGCCGGCTATGACACCGACTGCAACTCCGGCAATGTCGGTTGCCTGTTGGGTATAAAGAACGGCCTTGCCGGCATCGACGTTGGCCCCGACTGGCGTGGTCCCGTCGCCGACCGGATATACCTGCCCACGGCGGACGGCGGGCGGGCCATTACCGACGCCGTGCGTGAGACGTACGAGATCGTTAATATCGGCCGCGCTCTGGCGGGCCAGGAGCCCGTCGCGCCCAAGAACGGCGCGCGGTTTCACTTCAGCTTGCCCGGTAGCGTGCAGGGCTTCCGCTGCGAGGACAGCATCGAGGCGCGGGGCGTGGTAACGGTGGAAAACGTGGCTGGTTTCTCCGGTAATGGCAAGCGGGCGCTCGCCCTGCGATACAGAGGCGTTGCACTTGGCCGAGCCGGACGCGCGGCCACGGCAACCTTCATCCCTTCAGAGGCGGCGCAGATGCCGAATTATGGCCTAGTGGCCTCGCCCACGCTCTACCCGGGTCAGACGGTACGCGCGAGCGTTGCCGCCGATACCGGGAACCTGCACCCGGTGCGGGCCAATCTCTTTGTCCGCGTCTACGGCAAGAACGACCAGCTGGAGATCGTGCGCTGCCCGCAGCACGAACCCGTGCAGGCAATGGCGCCGGGAGCTTCTGCAACCCTCGAATGGGAGATTCCCGACATGGGTGGCAGCCCCATCGCCGAAGTCGGTGTGGAGATTACCGGCGCTTCGGGCAACGGCACCCTGCTGCTGGACTGGCTGACCTGGGACGGGACCCCGCGCGTCACCCTGGGCCGCCCGGAAAACGGCGGCGAGATGTGGCGCCGGGCCTGGGTGGACGCCGCCGACCATTTCTCCGGTGGCAGCGCGCAGTTCCCCTACCGCCTCATCCAGGACGAAGGTGTGGGGATGGCTCTTCAGGGCGAGTCCTCGTGGAGCGGCTATAGCGCAGCGGCGACGGCCCGACCGCATATGGCGGCCGCCGTTGGGCTGATGGCCTGTGTCCGGGGTCTGTTCCGCTATGCGGCGCTGACGCTCTGCGCCGACGGGATGGTTCGCCTGGCGGAGCGCTGCGACGCTCAGGAGACCGTGCTGGCCGAGGGGCGCTTCGACTGGATTCCGGACCACGACTATGCCCTGTCGCTGACGATCCAGACGGACGGGATGCTGACCGGGGCGCTCGCGGGCGGACCGACGCTTCAGGGCCATCTCGCCCCCGGTCATGCGCACGGTGCAGTCGGCCTGCTGGTACGCGAGGGGAACGCCCAGTTCGGACCCGTATCCGTCAGATCGACATAGAAGGAGAGCGCCAAAAAGCTGGGTGTCACGCATCCTGACACACAAAGGAAGAAACCGGTAAACCGCTCGAAAGGAACGAATATGCGATTCAATATCACTGTGTTGTCGCTCGCTGCCACGGCCTGTTTGGGGGCGCTGACCGCTTTTGCCGCCACCCGCGCGGCGGCGCTGCGCGCTCCCGGCGCCGATCCTGCCGCCCCCGCCGCGTTCCATCACCCCGGCGTACTCAACAGCCAGGCCGAGCTTAATCTCATGAAGGCCAAGGTCAACGCCGGGGCGCAGCCCTGGAAGGCGGGCTGGGACAAGATGCGCGAATGGGAGGGCGCGTCGCTCTCCTACAAGCATCAGGCGTATGCGTCCGTGAAGTCCTACGACTGCGACAAGGGCTTCTCGGTTCGGCATTTCAAGAACGACTCCAGCGCCGCCTACAGCCACGCGCTGCAGTGGGTCGTCACGGGTAAAGAAGAACACGCCGCCAAAGCCCGCGCCATTTTGACCGACTGGGCCAAAACCAATACGAGCCTGGTGACCGACGTCTGTCCGACGGGCAAGTACAATAACCGTTTGTCGCACGTTTTAGAGTCGCAGCAGCACGCTTATATCTACTGCGCCGCCGCCGAGATTCTGCACTCCACATATCCCGGCTGGAGTCAGGACGATACCGCGGTTTTCTCGTCGTGGCTCGACAAAACGCTCTATCCTGTGGTCGCCGCCACGCCGACGTGCAAGGAAGGCACCCGCAACGTCCAGTGCCTGGACTACAAGGGCGAGAAGGTTTATGTCGGCAGGCCCGTCATGGGCAACGGGCCAGCGGGGGCGGCGATGATGGCGATTGGCGTTTTCACCGATGACCGGGCAAAATACGAGGCGGGCAAGGCGTTCTGGGAAGAAAACACCCGCCGTTACATCAACCCGTCGGACGACCCTCATCCGGGGATGCTGGGCGAAATCTGCCGGGGCAAGACCCCGGCGGGCGACAAGAAGCACTCGGAGATGGGCATCATTCAACTGGTGCTTGGGGCCGAGATCGCCCATCAGCAGGGCGACGATCTGTACGACTACCTCGATAACCGCGTGGCGCTGGGGCTGGAGTATCTGGCCGCCCTTTACGGCGGCGAAAAGCGCAGCGCGTGGTGCTTCCCCCAAATCACGCCCGATACGTCCGACAAACCCGGCGGAAGCCCGGCGGTTCCCGGCTGGGCGATGGCCTACAACCACTATAAAAACCGGCGCGGGATGGAGTTGCCGTGGACGAAGAAAATGGTAGAGAGGACGACGCCGGAGCCGAACCGCTGGGACTACATCGGCTGGACAACGCTGACGCATTCGCAGGGAAACGACGCCCGTCCCGCATCCGGGGGGCAATAAATCATGGAGGCGTTTGACGTTCTCGTGGTCGGGGGCGGGCCGGCGGGCGTGGGCGCGGTCATCGCGGCGGGGCGAATGGGCGCTCGCACAGCCCTCATCGAGCGCCACGACGTTCTGGGGCGGCATGGGCACGGCCGGGCTGGTCACGACATCTTCTGCAACGCCCACTTCGACGGGCACCGCCTCCTCATCGGCGGCGTCTTCGGCGAGCTGCGCCGGCGCCTGATCGCGCGCGGGCGCCTGTTCGCCCCGCTCGCCCTGCACAAGGGCGAGCCGCCGTATGACCCCGTCGCCTACGACGAGGAAAGCATGGCGATGTGCCGACAGGCCGGCGTCCGCGTCCTGTTCAACACGCGCATCGGTGCGACCTCGTTCGCAAAGGATCGTCCCGCGACGTTCACGCTGGCGGACGGGCAGATCCCTGCGCGCCCGCTGTGTCGTGGACGCGACCGGCGACGCCCAGATCGCCGCCGAGGCGGGCGCGCCCTCGCCTCGGCCGCGCCGACGACCGCGCGGTGATGCCGCTGCTGACCTACTGCTTCCGCCGGGCCCGTGGACGTGGAAACCGTGCGGCGCGAAATCCCCAACGGCGTCCGCCACGACGAGAACACCGGCGTTGATTACGTGTACGCGGGCGGGGCGTTCTGCACGGCCCGGATCCGAGAGGCCAAAGCGCGCGGCGAGTGGGACATCCCGCGCGACAACGGCGCCATCTTCAGCGTCCCGGGCCGCGTCGAGATCGTGTCGGTCAACCTGACGCGTGTGTTCGTGGACGATCCGACCGACCTGGCTTGCCTCGCCCGCGCCGATGCGGAGGGCCGGGCGCAGGTCGAGCAATGCGTGCGCTTTTTCCGCGCCTACCTGCCGGGCTTCGAGCGGGCGGAGCCTGGTGGCGATGGCCCGGCAGATCGGCGTGCGGGAAAGCCGCCGGATCGAGGGCTGTACGAACTGACGGGCGAGGACGCGGTCACGTGCCGGCAGTTCGAGGACGTGATCGCCCAGTGCTGCTACGGCCTGGACGAGCACAAGCCCGGCTCGCAGACGTGGGCGATGGACCACCGCTTCGCCGAGGGAGAGCACTACGACATCCCGTGGCGTTGCCCGTGCCGCGCGCCGGGCCGGCCAATCTCGTCGTCGCGGGCCGCGCCATCTCGGCCGAGCGGGCGGCGATGTCCTCGTTCCGCGTGCAGCCGTCCTGCATGGCGCTGGGCGAGGCGGCGGGCGTGACGGCGGCGCTGGCCGCGCAGGGCGATTGTCCCGTGCGCGACGTCCCTCCTGCCCGTGTGCAGGCGCGGCTGCGCGAAACCGGCGGCATTCTGGAGTAAGCCTTAAGGAGTTCGATCCCGATGAAACGTTTTGGCACGCTGTTCGCATCTTTCGTTCTGCTCGCCGCCGGCCTGGCGCTTGCCGCCGCCCCCGCCGACACGCTCGAACTGGACGGCACGTTCGAGACCGGCAAGCCGGGCGAACTGCTGACGAAGGAAAGCCCGCTGAACTTCCCCCACGTCCAGGTCAATCCCGGCAACAGTATCCGCATCGTGGACGCCCCGGTGCGTGAGGGCAAGCGGGCAGGCCGGTTCGAGGCCCGGCGTCCCGGCATTGCCTCCGACTGGCGCCGCGCCGAGGTCGTGGAGAAGTACAGCGGCGAACTGCCGCGAGGCAAGCGCGAACGCTGGTACGGCGGCTCGTTCTATCTGCCCGATGACTACGAATGGGACGATCAGCCCGTCATCATCTTCCAGATTCACGAGCATGATCTGCCCGGTGCCAAAGGCAGCCATCCCATCTTCACGCTTAATATCGCCGGCGACAAACTGGGCGACATCACGCTGAAGAAGAACACCTGGTACGACCTGGTGCTGCAAGCCCGGTGGTCGAACGAAGCCGACGGCTTTGTGGAGCACTGGATCAACGGCCAAAAGATAAGCGAGAAGCGGAACGTCAACACGTCGGCGCTGACGGACAATCGCCCGCCGTATGCGAAGTGGGGCATCTACAAGTACGGCTGGCGCAGTGACCCCACAGGTTCAACGGCAAGCAAGGTCGTGGTGATCTGGGACAACTGCAAAATCGGTGCGAGCCGGGAGGACGTGATACCGCCCCCGCTCAAAACGCCATGAGGCCGTACGAGCAGGTATATCCAACGGAGGAGAAAGTTATGCATTACAGCAGTAGTAAATTTCGTGCCTGAGCAACCTCAAGCTGATCGGCACAGGCATCCTGCTGTACACACAGGACTATGACCAGGCGCTCGCGCATTCCACCCGAACAGACCAGGTGGTCGTTTCGCACTAAGAAAAGGCGACCGGATGACAAAAAAACAGACCAAATTATGGGCACTGCTGCTGATCTTTTGGACACCTTTGCCCGCGCGAAGCGGCATTATCGAGGCCGTGACCGAGACTGTGGCGCAGGCGAGGGGCCGCGAGCAGGGCAAGGGCGGGCCGGAGTGCCAAAGCCTGGCCGGTGTTTCGGCTCCCGCCGCGCCGGTGCGGGCCGGTAAGATCGCCTTCCAGCACCGGGTGATGCGTTGTGGCGAACGCTCCGAACTGGCGATGCGCAAAACCAAAATCGGTGAAAAAGGACAACACCCATGAAACTTCTTACCTCAATCGCTCGTTGCGCCATTCTTCTTGCCGCCGGCGCCTGCTCAACCCCCGCCAAAGCCTGGGTGGTTTACGACATCGACATCCAGAACCTGAAGCTGGGCCAGACCTACAACAGTAAAAACGAGGCCGAGTTCCATGCCCCCGACAACCCCAACCTGCAGGGCCAGGCGTCCGGCGACCATCTCAAAGTTGTCCCTCACCCCACCCTGGAGGGCAAAAAAGCGTTGGAGTTCATGGTGCAGAAAAGCATCGCCCCTGTCCCGGTTCATAAAGGACGCTCTGAAGTCGCCAGTCCTTACAACCTGGGCGGAACGGCGGACTATTACCTGGGCTTCCGCATCTTCTTCCCAGATGATTTCCCCAAGGATGCTCGGGAATTTCTCTTCATTCAAGGGGGTAATTCCAGCAATCATCCCATTGTCTCAGCCAGCATCAAGAATGATCTCATCAGCTTTCCCGGATACGATATGCCTTTGGAGCGCAACCGCTGGTATAAGATGGAATATCGCATCAAGATGGGAACAACTGCCGCGACGGGAAAATTCCAGCTTTGGGTCGACAATGTCCAACGCTCCGATGTCTCGATGAAGACGGCAGACGCGGAATCTTCGCCAAGGAATAAGGAATACATCTACAAACTTGGGATGTATGCCTACAACTGGAGATACGCCCCCAAGGAAGGGCCGGACAGATACCGCTACCTGGTGGATCATCTGGCCCTGGCCTCGACTCGCGCCGAGGCTGAAGCCAAAGCAGCGAAATAAGCTAACAGCTTCTCCTCTCCCCATCATGCCGACAGACGTTAATTTGCCCGTTTATCATGAGCCAGCCCGGCAGTTGCCCGTTGTCTCCCAATGCGATGTTTGCGTGTGTGGCGGCGGCCCGGCGGGTGTGGCTGCGGCCATCGCCTCCGCCCGCGCCGGAGCCAAGACGGTGTTGCTGGAAGTTCAGGGCTGCCTAGGCGGCGTGTGGACGGCGGGCCTGCTCTCGTGGATCATCGACGCCGCGAACAAGCCGGGCATCATGGCCGAGATCACCAGCGCGCTGGAGAGCCGGGGCGCCCGCGCCCCGGCCCCCCGCACCGACAACTACGCTTACGACCCCGAAGCGATGAAGCTGCTGCTCGAAGAGATGTGCGCCGATGACGGCGTCGAGATCTGTCTGCATACGCGCGTCATGGCCGCCGCGCGCGACGCCGCGAACCGGCTCGCCGTCGTCGTGACCGAATCCAAGTCCGGGCGGCAGGCGTGGGCGAGCCGCGTCTTCGTGGACGCGACGGGCGATGGCGACCTGGCGGCCCAGGCCGGCTGCGGCTTCAATCTGGGCCG
The DNA here is from genome assembly GCA_030446525.1 of Armatimonadaceae bacterium. The sequence goes on along the minus strand of JAUJNC010000048.1, from coordinate 2,416 downwards.
CCCCGAATCGGGCCAGTGCCAGCCGATGAGCCTGGTGGCGCTGGTCGCCGGGATCCGTGCCGACGAGGTCGCCGAATTCATCGGCGGCGGGGGCCACGAACCCAAAGAGCGGCTGTTGGCCGAGATGCGGCGGGCGGGCGTCTCGCCCTCCTACGGCGGGCCTACGCTGTTCCGCATCCGGAACGACCTGTTCGCGCTGATGGCCAACCACGAGTACGGCGTGTCCGCGCTCGACGCCGCCCAGATCACGCGGGCGACGCTGCGGGCGCGCACCGAGGTGCATGGCCTCGTTGCGGGCCTGCGCGCGCTGGGCGGGCGCTGGCAGCACCTGCGGATCGTCGCGACCGGCGCGCAGATCGGGGTGCGCGAGGCGCGGCGCATCCATGGCCGCTACACCGTCGGCGTCGATGATGTGGTCGGGGGGGGCGCCACGGGGACGCCGTGTGCCGCGTGAGCTTCGGCGTGGACGTCCACTCGCCCAACCCCGCCACCGAGGGCAAGGGGGTGACGGAAGAGAGCCGCCGATGCCGGGCGCAGCCCTACGACATCCCGCTGCGCGCACTGATCGCCCGGGACGTGGACGGCCTGCTGCTGGGCGGGCGGTGCATCTCCGGCGATTTTCTGGCCCATTCGAGCTACCGCGTCACCGGCAACGCCGTGGCGATGGGGCAGGCGGCGGGCGCAACCGCCGCGCTCTCAGCCCGAAGGGGCTGTTTGCCGCACGAGATCGCCTGGCCCGACGTGGCCGCTGCTTGTTCGAATAAACGCGAAGGAGAGCCCGGTGCGGATCACCTACAACCATGAGTATGAGCGGCGCATCCGTTTGGCCGCCGTCGGCTGCGGCGGGCACGCCCAGCGCAACGTTTTTCCGATCTACCAGTTCTCGCCCGTGGATTTGGTCGCCGTGTGCGACCTGGACCGCGCCCGCGCCGAGCAATGCGCGCGCCAGTTCGGCGGGCGCGCGGTCTACACCGACATGGCCCAGATGCTCGCCGCCGAGCGCCCCGACGCGGTCGCGCTCGTCACCAACTACGACGCTCATGGCCGCCCCCGCTACCCCGCTCTGGCGATGGAAGCCATGAACGCGGGCGCGCACGTCTGGATGGAAAAGCCGCCCGCCGCCAGCGCTGCCGAGGTCGAGGCGATGATGCGAACGAGCCGCGAGACCGGCCGGTTCGCCGGCGTCGGGTTCAAGAAGATGTTCTTTCCCGCGAACGTCAAGGCTAAAAAGATCATTGATGCGCCCGAGTTCGGCCCGGTCCGCACGATCACCGCCCGTTACCCCCAGCGCCTGCCGCCGTCGGGGGAGCGCAAAGACATGGACGTGATGAAAGGTTTCCTTGACCACATCATGCATCCCCACTCGGTTCTGCGCCTGCTTGGTGGACCCATTGAATCCCTTTTCGTCGAGCGTGAGGAAAACAGCGGCGCTTCCATCACGGCGATCCGGTTCGCGAGCGGGGTGGTCGGCAGTCTGCACCTTTCGCACGGCCAGTCGGGGATGGCGCCGCTGGAGCGCACCGAGGTGGTGGGGGGCGGCGCCAACGTGGTCGTGGACAACAACGTGCGCGTCACCTACTACCGCCCGGGCCGGGCCGACGGCGGCTACGGGCGGGCGGGTACGTTCTTCGGCGCGGATGAAACGGGGGCGCTGTTCTGGGAGCCGGAGTTCTCGCTGGGCCAGCTGTACAACAAGGGGCTGTTCCTGCTGGGCTACGCGCCGCAGATGCTCTACTTCTGCCAGTGCGTGCTGGAAAGCCGCCCGCCGCAGGTCGGCAACTTAGACGACGCCCTGGAACTGCTGCGGGTCTTCGAGGCTTACTGCCAGCCCGACGGCCAGCGCGTCCGTATCGCGAACGTTTAGGGGTGTGAAACAAAGACATGGTGAACCGTTCTGACGATTTCATGGGGCACTTGGTCAGCAGTCCGGCGTGCCTGCCACGGATGCCGCTGGAGCAGGTTTTGCCGCCCTATTCGCGGGTGTCCAGGGCGTCGCCGGGTTCTCCTAAACGTCGGCGGGGCTTCCAGCATGGAGCGGCTCCCCACGGAGCGGGCAAGCCGCGACCAGGCGCTGAGTTTCAACAGCCTGCGGCTTGCCGCGTAAAGAAAAAAGCACATCATTTTACTTTCCGGTAAAAGGGATGACATCAGGACAGGTCTCAGGTAGAGTTAGGTGCTCAACAAAACTCTAAAGATCTAATGCGTAATAACAGGTAGCTTCCGCCAAGAGTAGACGCCGTCGGTTCTTGATCCGGTTGTCTACCCCTGCCTACCCCAGGCAGAACCTGCCTATCTGCCGATAGTTGAGCAGACCAGCGACAATACAGAAGGTGTCTTCGTGGCGCTGTTGGCAACCACGAAACTCACCTTACGCGGTCAGAGTATGGTAGTGGCGGCTGGACAAGCCGCCTTGAAC